>JANWJR010000023.1 GCA_025451835.1 Candidatus Acidiferrales bacterium
CGAATCAGCGCGGGCTTCGTTGCGGCTTCGGGCGGAAAGTCGCATTCATGCGTAACGCCGGCGACCGAATCGCCCGCTCCGATCGCGTAAAGGATTTCCGTGGCGGAAGGCAGTAGCGAACAGACGCGCATTAAGCTTTCGCCTCAGAAGAAATTTCCACTTGCGCCGAGCTTTGCGAGCCTGTGCTTGCGACGCTAGAAGATGCATCCGCCAAAAGGTCGGCGAAGACGAAGCCATCGCGTTCCACGACCTCTCCATTGAGGACTCGAATTGGTGTGCGGAACATGGGGCCTGCGTTCGCGAAAGTGTGAAACTCGCCATTTTCGCCGCAGGGATCAACGCCGGGCGGCAAATCGTTCAGAAAAGATGCGGAAAATTGACGGCCGGCGAATGAGGAATCCAGCCGCTTCGGATCGACGCAGGTGATGTATGCGTCGAGGCCGCCGGCGAGCATTTCCCCGGCGAGTGCGCGCGTGTCTCTTCGCCAAAGAGGGAAAACGGGGGCCATGCCACATGCAGCGAGCTGCTTTTCCCTGTAGGCGCGGATGTCTTCGAGAAAAAGATCGCCGAAGATTACGTGGCGAACGCCATCCCCGCGAGCGCGCGACATGGCTTGCGCCATCGCGGCTTCGTAGACTTCGTTCGAGCATGGAGACGGTATCTGCACCTTGATGAGCGGGAGACCGGCAGCCGCGGCTTGCAATTCAAGAAGCTCTTCGCGGACGGCATGCATGGCGACGCGTCGATAGGTTCGATTCATCGTGGTGAGCAGGGCAACCACCTCCAAATCGCCTCGCTGGCGGACGGTGTGAAGCGCCCAGGCGCTGTCCTTCCCGCTGCTCCAGGCAAGCCAGGACCGGTTGCGATTAGGCAAAACGCTGTTCCTTCATTTTCAGCGCGTTACAGGCGATTTTAATCGCGCTGGTTGCGATCGGTAAATGGCTAGAAATCGCCGTGGCGGCTTTGCTACGGAGGGTCTCATGCGCCGCATTTGCCTCAAACATCACGCAGCCATCTTAGCCGGACTGTTGGCTGATGCAAGAGCCTGTTGCTGTGGACGACTTCGGGCGGCAGTACGGAAAAGCTGGCACGGGGTTACTTCGACCCGAGACTCTTCGATTTGAAAAGGATGAAAACGGAAGGAAACATGGACCAGGAGCGCGGGTTGTGCGCTGCAAGACCGTATGCTATATACGACGGCGAGATGCAGGCGTCGGAGACGAAGGCCCGAAGCGATGTTGCGCGTAAGTTCGGGTTTTTGGCGGTGGCGCTGCTCCTACTCATGACATCTTCCTCTCGCGCGCAGAAAAACTCCCCGAAAGAAATGCGGCGACGGGCCGGCAACTCTCGCTGGGTTGAGAAAACCCTCAAGAAAATGACTCTGCAAGAGAAGCTCGGGCAGATGCTGATGCCCGTGTATTTTGGCGCGTTCACTTCGACGGAAAGCCCTGAATACAAACAACTGCTACACGAAGTCGAGGCGAATCACATCGGCGGGTTGATCGTGGGAACAACGCGCAGCCCGCTGGGTGTGGAAAAGAGCCAAGTTTATCCGACAGCCATCATTACGAACGAACTGCAACGACGCGCGAAAATTCCGCTGCTGATAGGCGCCGATTTTGAAACCGGGACAGGGATGCGGCTGGATGAAGGCACGTCGTTCCCGTCGGCGATGGCGGTGGCCGCATCCGGCGAGCCGAAGCTGGCATACATGGAAGGAAGAATTACGGCGCTCGAAGCGCGAGCGGCGGGAATTCATTGGATTTTCGCGCCAGATGCGGACGTCAACAACAATCCGGACAACCCGATCATCAATACCCGGTCGTTCGGAGAAGACCCCCAGGCGGTGGCCGAGTACGTGGCGCAATTCATCCGCGGCGTGGAAGAAAACGGCGGGATTGCCACAGCAAAACATTTCCCAGGGCATGGGAACGTCAGCACGGACTCACATCTGTCGCTGCCGGTGGTTCCGGGCAACCGACAGGAGATGGAAACAACGGAACTGGTTCCCTTTCGGGCTGCGATTGCGGCGGATGTGGGTTCCGTGATGGCTGGCCATCTTGCCGTGCCGGCATTTGAGCCCGATGGGAATATCCCGGCGACGCTTTCTCCGGAGATCCTGAACGGATTGCTGCGCGACGAAATGAAATACAAAGGCCTGATCGTGACCGACGCAATGGACATGGGCGGAGTGACGACGATGTTTCCGCCGGGAGAAGCGGCCGTGCGCGCCGTTCTGGCGGGCGAGGACATGCTGCTGATGCCGCCCGTGCCCGACGCGGCGATGGAAGCGCTGGAAGATGCGGTGAAGTCCGGCCGGATTCCGATGAGCCGGATCGACGATTCAGTGAGGCTGATTCTGGAAGCCAAAGCGCGGCTGGGACTGGAAAAGAACCGTTATGTAGATATCCCAAAGATCAATGAAAAGTTCGGATTGCCGGCATTTCAGACGGAAGCACAGAACATCGCCGATCGCGGCGTGACGCTGTTGCGGGACACACAGCACATGCTGCCGCTCGATGCGACGCGGCCGCTGCGCGTACTGCTGGTTTCGCTTTCGGCGGACCAGGATCGATATCCCGGGGAATCTCTCGAACCGGAGATACGCTGGCGCGTGGATTCGCTGACGGCTCTGCGCGCCGACACAAAATTTTGTAGTGTGAGCGCGTTGAGTCTGCCTGCGCCCGATACCTACGACGTTGTGATTCTCGCTCTGTTCGTGCGTGTGGCGGATCGCAAGGGGAATGTCGGGATACCGGACGACCAGCGAGCCTTCGTGAATCAAATGTTGGCGAGCGGGAAACCGACGGCGATGGTCGCCTTCGGAAGTCCCTATTTGATCGGGCAATTTCCGAATGCCAAAACGTGGCTGGCGGAATTTTCGACCAACGATGTTGCACAGACGGCCGCCGCGCGGGCGCTTTTCGGGCAAGCAGCGATCGGCGGCAAAATCCCAGTGACAGTTCCCGGAACAGCGAAGCGCGGCGATGGAATGGATGTTGCGGCGAATCCGATGACGCTACAACCGGCGCCAGCCGCGCTTTCCGCCGAACTGAAACCAGCATTCGACTTGACCGATCGGGCCGTTGCGGACGGAGCTTTCCCCGGCGGCGTGCTGGCGGTTGGATTCAAGAATCAACTGGTGGTGCATCCGTTTGGCAAGCTGACGCGCGATTCGAAAGCCGCCGCGGTGACGGCGGATACGATGTACGACATGGCATCGCTTACGAAGGCGGTGGTCACAACGACGGCGGCAATGATGCTCGTCGAGCAGAAGCAGCTTGATTTGGATGCTCCGGTGGCGCGGTATCTGCCGGAGTTCGCGGCGGCGGCAAAATCCGACCCGAACCCCACGTGGCGCGCACGTGTGACGGTCCGAAATCTGATGCTGCACGATTCGGGCCTGCCCGGAATACGCCAATTTTTCAAGGATACGAAAGGATACAAGAAGGTTGTTGCGCGGGCGCTGGCCGAGCCGCTTGTGTATGAACCGGGAACCAAGGTGGAGTATTCGGACCTCGGTTTCATTCTGATGGGCGAGATCGTGCACCGGCTTACGGGACAAACGCTCGATATATACGCGCGGCAGCACATTTTTGACCCACTCGGCATGAATCATTCGATGTTCAACCCGCCGCGCGCGCTGCGAGCGAACATCGCGCCCACGGAACTCGACACGGAGTTTCGGAAGCGGCTGATCTGGGGCGAAGTGCATGACGAAAACGCGTGGGCCATGGGTGGAGTGGCGGGCCACGCGGGTTTGTTTTCGACTGCTGGAGATATGGCCGCGTTCGCCCAGATGCTCTTGAATGGCGGGATTTACGCGCATCACAGGCTGCTGCAGCGCGCGACGGTACAGGAGTTCACGACGCGGGTGGCGATCGGCGATTCCGCACGGGCGCTTGGGTGGGATGTGCCGACCGAGAATTCATCGTCGGGAAAGTATTTCGGCGAGAGCAGCTTTGGACACACGGGATTTACAGGGACTTCACTGTGGGTAGATCCCGAGCAGCAAGTTTTTGTGATACTCCTCACGAATCGAGTGAATCCGACGCGCGCGAACGAGAAAATCCAGCAGGTGCGTCCGGCGGTGGCGGATGCCGTAATGCAGGCGCTTGGCGTGGCGCATCGCTAAGCCGCCGCTGGCGCGGGAGGGAACGATGTGGCCTTTGAAGAGGCGAGCCACAAAAACCAAGAGAGATTCTTCGGCCCACAAATCGGCCCTCGGAATGGGTTGGGCTGGTGCGTGGCTAGACGTGTTCGCCTGCCACGGCAGCCGTCTTACGGGCAGATAACTTCCTCAGCACAATCGCATTCCAAAATCCTTCTGACCCGAAATGGCACCTTCCTGAGCCGCTATAATCGTCCATAGGGGTTGAGCCAGCCATTGAAACACCTGAAGACCGAGCAACGGAACCCCAGGTCGCGCGGCCTCGACCGGAAGTCAACACTAGGAATTCTTCGCGTGCTGAACCGGGAGGATGCCGGCGTGGCGAGCGCCGTTCGCCGGGAATTGTCGCAGATCGCGCGCGCGGTAGACGAAATCGTATGCGCATTCCAAAATGGCGGAACGCTCTTTTACGTCGGCGCCGGTTCAAGCGGCCGCTTTGGCGCACTGGACGCGGCGGAGTGGGCGCCCACATTCGGCACGCCGCGAAGCATGGTGAAGGCAGTAATGGCGGGCGGAGCGCGAGCGCTGCAACATGCGGTGGAAGGCGCAGAGGATTCAGCCGCGAATGGGGCTCGCGACCTGGCAAAGGCCGGCGTCAAGCGAGGCGATGTGGTGGTGGGAATCGCGGCCAGCGGAACGACTCCCTACGTGCTTGGTGCATTGAAATTCGCGCGGCAACGCGGTGCCGTGACGGTGGGGCTGACGTCCAACTCGCGTTCGCCGCTGGCACTGTTGGCCCACATCCGGATTGCGCCGGATACGGGACCTGAGGCGCTGTCCGGTTCAACGCGACTGAAAGCGGGGACGGCGCAAAAAATGGTGCTGAACATGCTTTCTACCGCAGCGATGGTGCGCCTCGGAAAAGTGTACGAGAACTGGATGGTCCATATGTCACTGACAAACGAGAAGCTGCGGAAGCGAGGCGGGCGGATTCTCGAGGAGTCGACGGGAGTCGATGCGGCCACCGCGAGACACGCTCTGCGGCAAGCGGGACACGAACTGCCGCTCGCGTTCGTGATGCTCAAAACGCGCAGCGACGCACGGCAGGCGAGGCGGCGGCTCGCGGCGGCTGAAGGAAACATACGCCGGGCGCTGAAAAGCGACCGGGGCGGCGACGGCCGCGCGAAGTTCAAGGGGAATTAGGATGGACCGATTCAAAATCGAAGGCGGACGCAAGCTCGAAGGCACGGTCCGAATCAGCGGAGCGAAAAATGCGGCGCTGCCGGCGATGGCGGCTTGCCTGCTGACAAACGAACCCGTGCATCTGGAAAATATACCGCATGTGCGCGACATCATTACGATGGCGAAACTGCTGGCGCATATGCGCTGCCGTGTCGGGAGCCCTGATATTCCGCCAAGTTCGTTCACGATCCAGGCGGAGACCGTGTCGCACGCGGAAGCGCCGTACGAGCTGGTGAAGACGATGCGCGCTTCGGTGCTGACGCTGGGGCCTCTGGTGGCGCGATTTGGTTACGCGCGCGTGTCGCTGCCGGGAGGGTGCGCCATCGGCGCGAGGCCGATCGACATTCACATTCAGGCGCTCGAGAAACTTGGCGCGGAAATCACGATGGAGCACGGGTATGTGGAGGCGCGCACGAAGCGGCTGCGCGGCGCGGAGTTTCGCTTTCCGAAAATTACGGTGACGGGAACCGAGAACGTGCTCACCGCGGCGGTGCTGGCCGAAGGCGAGACGATTCTCGAAAATTCGGCGCTCGAACCGGAAGTGACCGATCTCGCGGAATTGCTCATCAAGATGGGCGCGAAGATTGAAGGCGTGGGAACGTCCACGCTTCGTGTGCACGGAGTGGACCGGTTGCACGGCGCAACGCATACGATTATCCCCGACCGGATCGAGGCGGGAACGTTTTTGATTGCAGGCGCGATCACCGGTGGCGAACTGCTGCTGACGAATTGCGAGCCGGCGCATTTGGCCGCGGTGATCGAGAAGCTGAAAGCCTGCGGCATCGACATTCGATGCGAAGGCGGAGGCAAGCTGCGCGTGCGGGCGGCCAAGAAACTGGTCGCCGGCGACGTGACCACGGAAGAGTACCCCAGCTTCGCGACCGACATGCAGGCGCAATTCATGGCGCTGGCAACTCAAGCGAACGGCGTGTCGCACATCCGCGAGACGATTTTCGAGAATCGTTTCCTGCACGGTAGCGAGATGGCGCGCATGGGCGCAAACATCGTGATGGACGGAAACCTGGCGGTCGTCGCCGGGCCCACGCCGCTGAGCGGCGCGCCGGTGACGGCGTCGGATTTACGCGCGAGCGCGGGGCTGGTGCTGGCAGGGCTGGTCGCCGATAACACGACGTGGATCGATCGCGTGTATCACATCGACCGCGGATACGAACAGATCGAAGAAAAATTGCGATCGGTTGGGGCGAGGATCGAGCGCGTCACACAACCGTGAGCAAACGAAACGGGAGGCGGCGGCTGCCTCCCGTTCGATCACATGCGTAGACGCGGGATCTACTCGGAGGCTGAACTGGCGGCTTCGGTTTTCGGCTGTTTGTCGCGCTGGTCGCGAAGCACGGCTTTGCGGCTGAGGCGGATTTTGTTGCCCTCGATGGCAAGCACCTTCACCAGAATCTGATCGCCTTCCTTCAACTCGTCGCGAACGGCGCGAATGCGCGCTTCCGCGATTTCGCTGATGTGCAGCAATCCGTCGGTGCCGGAAAAAATCTCCACAAACGCGCCAAACTCCGCAATGCGCACGACGGTGCCGAGATAAGTTTTCCCGATTTCGGCGGTGGCGGTGACGTCGCGAATCATTTTCAGAGCGGACTCGGCTGCGGTGCCGTTGTTCGCGAAGACGTGAACTTTGCCGTCGTCCATGACGTCAATTTTCACGCCGGTAGCCTCGATGATGCCGCGAATCTTCTTGCCGCCGGGGCCGATGAGATCGCGGATTTTGTCCGTGGGGATGCTGAGCATGTAAAGATGCGGCGCGTAGGTGGAAATTTCCGTGCGGCCCGTGTTGATCGTGGGGTCCATGATGTCGAGAATCTGGAGACGCGCCTTGCGCGCCTGGGCCAGCGCCTCGCGCATCATGGCGATGCTGACGCCGCCGACCTTGATGTCCATCTGCAGGGCAGTGATTCCTTGCCGGGTGCCGGCGACCTTGAAGTCCATGTCGCCGTAGTGGTCTTCCGCGCCGGCGATGTCGGTGAGGATGGCGTACTTATCGCCCTCGACGACCAAACCCATGGCGATTCCGGCGCAGGGAGATTTGAGCGGCACCCCTGCATCCATCAGCGCGAGAGAACCACCGCAAACCGTGGCCATCGAAGATGAGCCGTTCGATTCCATGATGTCGGAAACCACGCGCATGGCGTACGGAAAATCTTCTTCGGCGGGAAGCAGGTTGGCAAGAGCGCGTTCGGCGAGCGCTCCGTGGCCGATTTCGCGGCGGCCCGGACCGCGGAGGAATTTCACTTCGCCGACCGAAAAGGCCGGGAAATTGTAATGCAGCATGAAGCGTTTGAACGCGTCGTCTTCGAAGAGCAGATCGAGGCGCTGCTTGTCTTCCTTGGTGCCGAGCGTGGCGGTGACGAGGGCCTGCGTTTCACCTCGCGTGAAAAGCGCCGAGCCATGCACGCGCGGGAGGACGCCGACTTCGCAGGTGATCTGGCGAATCTGGTCGAATGCGCGCGCGTCGGGACGGCGATGGCGATTGAGCATGTCGTCGCGGAAAATACGTTCGCGAAGGCGCTCGAAGGCGCGATAGGCAAGCTTCTTTTTGTCGTCGTCTTCTTCGGGAATTGCGGACATGATTTCGTTCTTGATGCCGTC
>JANWJR010000024.1 GCA_025451835.1 Candidatus Acidiferrales bacterium
CAGGCTGCGTTTTCTGCAGGATCTGTAAAGGGGCATGCAGAATCGCAGCATATCGTAAGCGCGGAAACGCTGGCTCCAGCGTCCATTCAGACCACGAGTGCCGCGGACGTGACGAACGTACATGCGGGAAAATTCGTCGCGCAATTTGGCTCGGCAGGCCGCTTCGAAAAACTTCTCGGGCATTCCGGAGTACAGATTTCGCGCCAGCTTGGGTCGGCTTCGTCGCAAACCATCTCCGCACGGGAACTAGCCGCCACGTTCGGGAGCGATGGCCAGTGGAGCGTGCTCAACGAAACTGGAAACGTGCGCTTCGAACAAGGCGGCCGCCAGGCGACCGCCGCAAGCGCGCGCATTGTGCGCGCAACGGACGAGATCGCGCTCGATGGTTCGCCGGTGATCTCGGACGCGCAGAGCCGCACCACCACAGGCAGTGTGTCGATCGATCAGAAGTCCGGAGAGATCCACGCCTCGGGGAGAATTGTTTCCACATATCTTGCTGCCGCTGGCGGGGAACCGGCCATGAACCTTGGTTCTGGTGCGGCCCACATTTCCGCCGATGAGCTTTCAGGCTCGACTACATCCGGACACGTCATTTACTCCGGCCACGCTCGCCTATGGCAGGGCCAATCGGTGTTGGACGCTGATCGAATCGAAGTTTGGCGCGACGACAAGAAGATGCAAGCTTCCGGCAACGTCGTCGCGGTATTTCCCCAGGCACCCGGCGGGTTTGCAATGCCCAGCGGACCCCAAACGAGCCCGGCAGAGAATCCGACTTCCGAACAAACTCGCAATCAGGTGTCCGGTCCGCGCAAGAGCCCAAATCTGTGGCACATTCGCGCACCGGTCTTAACGTATTGGGACGTTCCGGGGAAGGCGCATCTCGACGGCGGAGTTTTCGCCAGTTCCGGCCAAGGCTCGCTCCATTCGCAGAGCCTCGATGTTTATCTTTCAGCCGTGCCGGCGTCTTCCGCAGGCGCCTCTGGACAGAGTCCCAGGGAATCGAATAAGCCGGGAAGCCGTCAAGTGAGCCGCGCGGTTGCCTTGGGAGGGGTGGTGGTCACCCAAGGAGACCGCCGCGGAACTGCGGAGCAAGCGGAATATACGGCGGCGGACGCGAAATTCGTGCTTTCAGGCGGAAAGCCTACGATTACTGATGCTTCCCGCGACACAACCACGGGGCATTCGTTGACCTTCTTTGTTGCGAATGATACGATTTTGATTGATTCGCAGGAAGGTTCGCGCACGCTGACCAAGCACCGGGTTGAGAAATGAACCGGCATGTTGAAACTCCGAGCCGACGATCTGAGCAAGTCGTATCGTGGTCGCAAAGTCGTCGATAACATCAGCCTGGAGATTCGACAGGGCGAAGTGGTTGGGTTGCTCGGGCCGAACGGCGCAGGAAAGACCACGACGTTCTACATCCTGGTCGGACTGGCGCGTCCGGACTATGGGCGTGTCCTGCTGGACGGCGAGGACATCACCGACCTCCCGATGTACCTTCGGGCCCGCAGCGGCATCAGCTACCTCCCTCAAGAACCTTCGGTCTTTCGGAAACTGACGGTCGAAGAGAATCTGTTCGCGGTGCTGGAAACGCTGCCGCTTACAGCTGAGCAGCGTCGCGATCGCGTCGAGGAGTTGCTGGCCCAGATGGGACTCGAAGGCGTGCGGTACAGCCAGGCGCACGTGCTATCCGGCGGGGAGCGGCGGCGTCTGGAAATCGCCCGCTCGATGGTGCTTTCGCCGTCGTTCGTGTTGTTGGATGAACCATTCGCCGGAATCGATCCGCTAACGGTGGTGGACATTCAAAAGATTATTGCGGATTTGAGCGCGGCTGGAATCGGCGTCCTGGTGACCGACCATAACGTGCGAGACACGCTGGCGGTGACGAACCGAGCGTATATCATCAGCGAAGGGAAGATCCTTTACGCAGGCACACCGACGGATCTGGCGGCGAATGCGGAAGTACGCCGCGTGTACTTGGGAGAAGGTTTCCGTTTGAATTGATTCTATGAACTGGCTTGCACCCAAACTGAGTCTCCGCGTCGCACAGAAGCAGATTCTAACGCCGGGGCTCGTCCAGATGGTCAGTGTCCTGGCGCTGAATCGTCTCGAGCTTCGGGAGATGATCAATCAGGAGATCATGGCGAATCCGGTGCTCGATGAAGTGGCCGAAGAACCGAACACGGCCGATAGCTACACGGATGAAGCATTCCTGAAAGCTGAGACCGAAAAAGTTCCGGAAAAGGAAGCTGCAAACCCGTTTGATGAATTCGATTTCGGCTCTTTTTTCTCGCAATACCTCGATACCGGCGCGGAACGGTCTTCCGGCAGCGAGCGCGAGGAATTTGAGAGGCCTTCCTTCGACAAATTCCTGTCTTCGCCATCCAGCCTTGCCGACCATCTGACCTGGCAATTAAGTGTGAGCATCTGCACGGAAACGGTCCGCAGAATCGCAGAATCCATCATCGGCAATCTGGATGAAAACGGCTATCTCACCGCAACCCTCGATGAAATTGCCCAGGCTGGGAATTATTCCGCGGAGGATGTGGAAGAAGCACTGACGATGGTGCAGGAATTCGACCCACCGGGAATCGCGGCGCGCGACTTGCAGGAATGCCTGCTGATGCAGCTCAAAGTTCTGGACCCGCAGAACACCCTGGCGCAACAGATTATCGCGGAGCATTTGAAGCTCTTGCAGAACAATCAGCTCAAGGAAGTAGCGCGCGCGCTGAACCGTCCTGTGGAGCTGGTGAAGCGCGCGGTGGACGTCATCAAGCGCCTCGATCCGAAACCCGGGCTGCGTTACAACAAGACCGAAGCGCGGCTAGTGGAACCGGACGTGCAATTCCGCAAAGTGGATGGCGAGTGGCAAGTGTTCATGAATGACGACGACCTTCCGCAATTGCGGCTGAACCCGACCTATCGCCGACTTTTGGCGCGCGATGCCGCCGACCGCGACGTGCGCAACTACGTCAAGGAGCGCTTTACGGCAGCCGTTCAATTGATGAAGAATATCGAACAGCGCAAGCACACCATCCTTCGTGTGTGCCAGTCGATTCTTCGCCGTCAGGGGGACTACCTGGACCACGGCGCCGACCATCTGAGGCCCATGATGATCAAGGAAGTTGCCGAGGAAGTTGGCGTGCACCCCTCGACCGTGAGCCGCGCGGTGGCGAACAAATACGTTCATACGCCGCAAGGAGTTCTCGAGCTGCGGTGCTTTTTTTCCGAATCCGTGAATGGGCCGCAGGGAAGTGAAATGTCTCTGCTGTCGTTAAAGCGCCGCGTGAAGAAAATGATCGAGGACGAAGATACATCTCATCCGCTCACCGACGAGCAGATCACCAAGAAATTGAGCGATGAAGGTATCCACGTCACCCGCCGCACCGTCGCAAAGTACCGCGAAGATCTTCGCATCCCGAGCACACACCGCCGCAGGGTGAAGGGCTAGCCTCCCGCCGCCGTGACGCGCCAGGCTCGAAAACGCAACGCGCGCCAGCTTGTGATCCTCACCGGTCTCTCCGGCTCCGGCAAAGGCTCCGTCCTCAATACATTCGAAGACCTCGGCTTCTACTGCGTGGACAATCTGCCGGTGGCGTTGATCCCCACGTTCAGCGAACTCTACGGAGATAGCGCCGGCGAAATCGAACGCGCGGCCTTGCTGGTAGATGCGCGCGAGGGCGAACAGATTGACCGCTTGCCCGGCATTTACCGCAAACTGACGTCGGAGCATTCCGCGACTCTGGTGTTCGTTGAGGCGAGCGATGAAGCATTGATGCGCCGGTTCAGCGAAACACGCCGGCCGCATCCGATAGGCTCCGATTATTCGATCGCGGAAGGAATCCGCGCAGAGCGAAGCCGCATGGTGCCGATCCGGCGGCTTGCAGACGTCATCATCGACACGACGAAGTTCAATGTTCACGAATTGCGTCAGTTTATAATCGACCGATTCCAGAATCCCGGCCGGCGGCCGCTGCTCGTTTCCGTGGTGAGCTTCGGATTCCGCTACGGAATTCCGGCTGACGCTGACCTCGTCTTCGACGTGCGTTTTCTGCCCAACCCGCACTTCGTCTCGCGACTGCGGCCGTTCAGCGGCAAAGACCCTCGCGTGGCGCGCTATATCCGCTCGTTTCCACAAACTGGAGAATTTCTTCGTCGCATCGAAAGTCTTTTGGCGTACTTGATTCCGCATTACATTGCCGAAGGCAAGAGTTATCTGACGGTCGCTCTGGGTTGTACCGGGGGGCGCCATCGCTCGGTCACGCTGGCCGAAGTGATCCGGCGTTCGCTGCAGAAAAAAGGTTACTCGACGAAAGTTGTGCATCGCGACTTGGACAAGACGACGGCGTGACATTTCGAAATCTGAATTGATGCATCCCACTCTCAGAACTTGAGCCAATGAGCCGCATCGCGCGCATGACGGAACGTGAAGAACTGCGGCGCTTGCTGGGGTATCTGCGCCCCTACACCCCGATTCTCGCGCTGGGCATTGCGCTCATCGCCGTGATGGGTGCGATTGACGGGCTTGTTGCATTCGCTCTAAAACCTGCCCTCGATGTGATTCTGAATCCCCACTCCATCGTGCAAAAACTGGCTTTGTTCACAGTTCCCGGCACTCACCGGGTCATTTATCTCAATTCCTTTGTTCCATCGCGGATCCATCACGTGTGGTCCGTATTCGCGGTCGCTCTTCTATTCCTTTTTCTGGTGAAAGGCATCGCGGAATATTTCGGGAGCGTCTTGATTCAATACGTGGGGCTCGCGGGCGTCACCGATCTGCGTAATCGCGTGTATGCCAAAATTGTGCAACAGCCGGTCGGTTTCTTCCACCATAATCCGGTTGGGCGGGTGATGTCGGCGGTGATCAGCGATATCGAACAGGTACGGGCCGCGTTTTCGGATTGGTTTGCGGAATTCTTCCGTCAGATTTTCAGTCTGGTTGCGTTCGTCATCGTGTTGCTGGTCACTGATTGGAGGATGGCGCTGGGGTCTGCCGTCCTGATACCGCTCGTTGTGTGGCCAGTGGCGAGTTTCGGCCGCAAGATCCGCCGGTCCTCGCAAAAAAGCCGCACGCGCCTCGCCGATTTGAGCCAGATTCTACAGGAAACGGTCAGCGGTAATCGCGTGGTGAAAGCATTTGGGATGGAAGGATTCGAAATCCGCAAATTCCGCGAGGCAGCGCGCAACCTGCTCCGGGAAAATATGCGCTGGATTCGGGCCCTTGCGGCGACGTCGCCGATTATGGATTTGCTTGGCGCGGTCGTCATATCCGTAATCCTTCTCTACGCGCGCGGCGAAATTAAGGTCGGACGGATGACCATCGGCTCATTCGGCGTATTCACCTTCGCGTTGTTCAAAGCCTTCGAACCGCTGAAACGCCTGGGCACCGTATACCAGCTTTTTTTGCAGGCCGTGGGTGTGTCCGCTCAGGTATTTTCGTTCCTCGATCTTCCCGAGGAAGTGCTCGAAACTCCCGGTGCGAAGGCGCTGCCACGATTTTCGCAATCCATCCAGTTTGACAACGTGGATTTTGCGTATGAGGATACTGAGCCTCTGGTGCTCAGGCAGATTCAACTTAAGGTCCCGGCAGGGAAGGTGGTTGCCATGGTGGGATCTAGCGGCGCGGGAAAAACAACCTTGGCGAATCTCTTGCCGCGGTTTATGGCTGCCACCTCAGGCGCGGTGCGCATTGATGGCTACGACGTGAGTGATGTCACGCTGCGTTCTCTGCGCGAACAAATGGCCATCGTCACCCAGGAAACGATCCTTTTTAACGACACGGTTTGGAACAACCTTTGCTACGGCTGGCCAAACATGCCTGAAGAAAAAGTGATCGCTGCGGCAAAAGCGGCGCTCGCACACGATTTCATCATGCAGTTGCCGGAAGGTTATCAGACGTTGATTGGCGATCGCGGACAGCGCCTCTCGGGTGGCCAGCGTCAGCGTTTAGCCATCGCGCGAGCGCTACTGAAAGATGCTCCCATACTCATTCTCGACGAGGCTACATCGGAGCTGGATTCGGAATCCGAGATGCTCGTGCAAAGCGCCCTGAATAATCTGATGACCGGCCGAACGGTGTTCGTCATCGCCCACCGGCTTTCGACGATTCGCCGCGCAGACACAATTGCTGTTCTCGAAGGCGGCACGATTCGCGAACTCGGCACGCATGAGGAGTTGCTGGCACGCGGCGGTTCGTATGCCCGGCTGTACGATATGCAGTTTCGCGACGCCGAGCCGGCGTCGCGCGCCGCGGGGCCGCTATGAATGCACCGCGCACGGGACCGCAGCCGTCGAGCGCAGAATCGTTGAAGCCGGATTCCGCGGGGCTGCGCTCGATGACTGGCTACGCCCAGGCCCAAATCGTTGAAAACGGCCGCAGCCTTCGCGTGACGATTCGGAGCGTGAATCACCGCTTCCTCGATTTGCACCTGCGGCTGCCCGGGGGCTTCGAGCCTATCGAGCCTCGTATCCGCCAAATTGTGCGCGGGCGCGTCCGGCGTGGCCATCTGGACGTGACGATTCACTTCGAACTTGCCGGCCCCGCTGCCGTTAGCGTGAATCACGAAGTTGCAGCCGCCTATTTGAATGCCGCGAATGCCTTGCGAAAGCAATTTGGAATTCAGGCCGAGCCGGATATGGGTGCGATCATGCGGCTGCCTGGTGTGATCGGTACGCCTGCAGCATCCATAGGGGAAGGGCTCGATGCCATTGAGCAGGTTGTGATGCGGTGCCTCGGCGAGTCGCTCGATAAGCTTGATCGCATGCGCGAGCAGGAAGCAAGTCACCTGCGGGAGGAAATGCGGGCGCGCCTGGAGAATGTTTCCGCGCTCGCGCAGCGTGTCAACACCCTGGCCGAACGGGCGCGTCCTGCCTTCGCGCGAAGGCTCGAAGTGCGCTTGAAGGATTTGCTCGGTGAATCGCAAATTGATCCCGTGCGTCTGGCGCTCGAGGCGTCCATCGCCGCCGAGCGCAGCGATGTATCCGAGGAACTTACGCGTCTCGATAGTCACGTGCATCAGTTCGATTTGCTTCTCTCAAGCGCGGCGGACATTGGGAAAAAACTAGATTTTCTGTTACAAGAGATGCAGCGTGAGGCCAACACCCTGCTCTCGAAGACTCCGGGAAATGACCAAGAAGGGCTGGAAATCACGCAACTCGCGCTCGAAATCAAGTCCGAGGTCGAGAAACTTCGCGAACAGGTGCAGAACATCGAATGAGCGCAACCGAGCCGCTGGTGCTGATCGTTTCCGGGCCATCGGGCTCGGGGAAGTCGACCCTAGTAGAAAAGATTTTGCAACTGCCCGGCACGATGCTATCTGTTTCGTGCACCACGCGCCAGCCGCGCAAGACGGAACGCGATGGCAAGTGGTACACTTTCGTATCCGAAGCCGAATTTCAGCAGATGGTGGCCGCGGGCGAGTTCCTGGAATATGCGCAGGTGTTCGGCAAGAATTGGTACGGCACGCCGCGGAAATGGCTCGAACGCGCCCAGGCGGGGAAAAAAGATCTGGTGCTGGAAATAGACGTTCAGGGCGCACTGCAAGCGAAGCAAAAGCTGCCGGGGGCTGTGGCTGTGTTTGTCGTCCCACCTTCAAGCGAGGATCTCGAACGCCGCATCCGGGCGCGTGGCCAGGATTCGGAAGACGAAATTCACCGGCGACTTGACCGCGCGCGGCAGGAAATGCTGAATTACAGCAGTTACGATTTTGCGGTGATCAACGACGATCTGGAACGCGCGGGGCGGGAAGTGCAGGCGATTGCGCTCGCTTCGCGATGCCGCGTGGCTCGCAATGAAGAACGGATTCGCGAAATTCTGAAGTCTTTTGGAGGCTGACATTCTAATGGCCGTTTTCACGCAGGCACCAGAAAGCCAGTTCGCCTATGTTGTCGTGGTTGCGCGACGCGCCCGGCAGTTGATGATCGGCGGTCGTCCAATGGTGGACAATCCGAGATCGCGCAAGACGTCGCGCATCGCGGAAGAAGAATTGCTAAAGGGACTCCTCGAATACGAAATGATTGAAGTGCCCGAGGAGAATGCGGATAAGGACGGAAAACGGCGGAAGTGACCAGACCGCCGCGGAGTTTCGATGAAGATCGCGCTCGGCGTCACCGGAGGCGTTGCCGCTTATAAAGCCGCGGAACTCGTTCGCCGCCTGCAACAGGAAAAGCTCGACGTGCAGGTGGTGATGACCCGCGCGGCGCAGGAATTCATCACCCCGCTGATGTTTGCCGCGCTGACTGGCCAGAAAGTTATCACGGACATGTTCAGCGCTGCGGGTGCCGCGCCCGCCAACCTTGAAAGCGCCATCGAACACATTGCCGTTGCGCAGCGGATCGACCTTCTCCTTGTCGCACCAGCCACTGCGGATATTCTCGGAAGATTCGCGAACGGCATCGCCGAGGATTTTCTCTCCACGCTATACCTGGCAACCAAAGCGCCTGTCATCGTGGCGCCCGCAATGAACGTCAATATGTGGGAGCACGCAGCGACGCAGGAGAATCTTGCGAAATTGCGCGCTCGCGGTGTCCATGTGGTTGATCCGGACGAGGGTTATCTGGCTTGCGGAATGACCGGCGCCGGCCGCCTGGCGGCCACGGAAACGATCGCGCGCGAAGTTTGCGACGTTCTCGGTCTGCGCCACGATCTCGCCGGTCACACGGTGCTCGTCACCGCCGGACCGACCTGCGAAGACCTGGACCCTGTTCGTTTCTTGACCAATCGCTCGTCGGGCAAGATGGGTTACGCGCTGGCGGAAGCCGCGCGGAGGCGCGGGGCGCAAGTGATTCTCATCAGCGGGCCCACGGAACTGAAAATTCCCGAGAGCGTCGATTGGATTCCGGTGCGGACCACCGAAGAAATGCGCCGCGCCGTGCTCGATCGAGCCGGTTCAGCCAGCATGGTGATCATGGCTGCCGCTGTTTCGGATTATCGTCCCGCCGCAATTCATGACAGAAAGCTGAAGCGTGGCGAAGGACATTTGACTCTGGAACTTGAAGCCACCCCCGACATTCTGAAGGAGCTCAGCCGCGAAAAACGTGGCGCGATACTCGTTGGTTTTGCCGCGGAGACCGATCGCGTTGCTGAAAACGCGAAGGACAAACTCGAGCGCAAGCACGCCGACATGATCGTCGCCAACGACGTCACGCAAGAAGGCGCCGGCTTCGATACGGACACCAACATCGTCACAATGTATAGCCGCGACGGTCGCGAAATTTCGCTTCCGAAAATGGACAAATTTGAAGTGGCCAACCGCATCCTCGATCGAGTGCTGGAAATTCACAAACAATCGAAGTAGCCTCATCACTTCAGGAACGGGGGATTGAATGGATCCTGCGAAGCGCGCACGTGTGGAAGCCTGGTTGCAGTACGGCGAAGATCTGGGCATCGGACCGTATTTCCGCGATCGCGCCGTGACTCCCGGAAATGACGGAGCATCGCCCGCTCTTGGACCCGCACCTCTTTCTCAGGGTTTCGCTGCAAACGCCGCGGCGCCCCCCAGCACCACTCCGGGAAGAGCATTTGCTCTCGGAGCGTCAAATCTCATGCCACCTGTTGCGCTGGGTGCGGCGGAGCCGTCGCTCTTCGAAATTGCTAGCCGCATCGAAGGCGACACGCTCGAACGAATCCGCGAGGATATTGGCGCCGACTGCGCGCGCTGCAAATTGTCCAAGGCTCGTAAGAACATCGTCTTCGGCGTGGGAAATCCGAAAGCGGACCTTGTGTTTATCGGCGAAGGTCCAGGACACGACGAGGACGTGCAGGGCGAGCCGTTCGTGGGCCGCGCGGGAAAACTCTTGACGCAAATGATCGAAGCCATGGGCCTGCGCCGCGAAGATGTCTACATCTGCAACGTCGTGAAGTGCCGGCCGCCGGAGAATCGCCTGCCTGAAAAAGACGAAATCGCCACCTGCTCGCCATTTTTGCTCCGACAGATTGCCGTAATTCAACCCAAAGTACTCTGCGCGCTCGGCGCGTGCGCGGCACAGACCCTCCTGCAGACTACTCAGGGGATTTCCCGCTTTCGCGGCGAATGGTTTGACATGCTCGGCGCGAAATTTATTGCCACGTATCATCCGGCCTACCTTCTGCGCAATCCGAGCGCCAAAGGCGAAGTCTGGAAGGATTTGCAAAAAATTATGACTGTCCTTGGGCTCCAGCCTAGAAGACGCTAGCGTATTTTCCTCGAGGAAATTTTGGGAATCATTCTTGGATTGACGGGAGCGGTGTGCTGGGGCGTTGCGGATTTTTCCGCGCGCTTTGCATCGCGGCGTGTGGGTGCGTACCGCACGCTTTTTTACATGCAGTTTTTCGGCTTTCTGGCCCTGACGATTTTCCTGAAAGCGACGGGTGGGTTCCGGCATGGGATCGCACCGGGCTGGCAGCCTTGGGCGCTTGCGGTCGTTGCCGGTGTTTTGAATATGGCGGCATCGCTTTCGCTCTACCATTCGTTCGAGGTGGGCGTGATGAGCATTGTGGCGCCCGTTTCATCCTCGTATCCGGCGTTGACCGTTGCATTATCGCTGCTCAGCGGCGAACGCATCGGCGCGTTGCGCGGCGCCGGCCTCGCCGTCACTCTCGCTGGCGTCATCCTTGCCGCAACCTCGTTTGCATCCGCCACAAAACGAGCCACTTCCGTTGCGGTCGCTTCTGGAAGAGCGCGCATGGCGAAGGGCGTCATCTGGGCGATTTTCGCGGCGGTCGGCTTCGGCGTGCTCTTCTGGTTTCTGGGGTTCTACGTTGTTCCGGCGGTCGGCAGCGGGGTGTCCGTTTGGGTGATGCGAATGACGGCAATCGTGAGCCTTCTGGTTGTAGCCCTCCCGGCGCGGCAGACGCTTCGGATGCCGCGCGGGAATGTATGGTGGCTGCTCGCAGCCGTCGGTCTGATGGACACGGCGGCATTCGTTGCGAATAATGCGGGCTTGCACGTCGGCCCGGTTTCCGTGGTCAGCGTGCTCGCATCCTTGTACGGCGCCGTCACCGTGATTCTTTCGTGGATTTTTCTCCGCGAGCGCCTGGAGCGAACTCAATGGCTCGGCATCCTGCTCATCTTCGCCGGAGTCATTCTCGTCAGCATTTGACGTTCGGCAGCTTCGCGAAATGAGAACTGCTCGCTACGCTGCTACACTATCCGGCTGCGATGACTCAACGTTACTGCGAAGTGGCTCTCCCGGTTCCGCTGCGTTCGACGTTCACCTACGCCGTGCCTTCCGTTCTTGATGGTGCGGATCTGCTTGGTCGGCGCGTCGTGGTGCCGTTTCGAAATCGCGCGATGACTGGCGTTTGCGTGGCATCCACTGAGACCCGGCCGCCCGAGGTCGGTCGCATCAAAGAAATCGCGGAACTGCTGGACCCGCTGCCCGCGTTTACGCCCAAGCTTATCGAACTTGGACGCTGGATCAGCCGCTACTATCTCGCTCCCATCGGCGAGTCATTTCGCGCCATGCTGCCACCGGAAGTCGGACTGCGACACGACCGGGAATATTCATTGACAGATTCGGGCCGCGCCCGCCTGCGCGATCTTTCCGCAACGCGGCAGCTCGCGGACATCGACTCCGCCGAGATTGCGCTGCTCCAATTATTCGTCGATGCGATCGAGGCCATCCCATCGTCCCGCATTGCGCGCTTGCGCGGTGGGGAAGCGCTTGCGGAAACGCTGATCAGGCGCGGTCATCTCGAGGTCCACGGCGTCGTTCGTCACCGGCGCGCGCGTATGCAGAAAATCGTGGCCTGGAACGAAACGAACGCCAGTTCCGCGGCAAGTCCTGCCGAGGAGCGCGCCCGCGAAGTACTCACGGCCACTCGTGGTCCCCTTCCGATCGTGCTGCTCATGCAGCAGGCGAAGATTACGCGTGCCGCCTTGCAGCGGCTTGAAAAAACCGGCCGATTGCTGATCTGGGAGGAGCCGCTAACGGCAGAGGAAGACCCCTGGAACACGAACTTCACGCCGCCTGCGAACGTGCTCAACAGCGAACAGAAACAGGTGCTCGGCGAAATCTGGCGCTGGCTCGTGGCCGGAAAGTTTGCGGCCGGTTTACTGCACGGCGTCACCGGCAGCGGCAAGACTGAAGTCTATCTGGGCGCGATCGAGGCGGCCCTTTCGCGCGGCAAGACGGCAATCGTTCTGGTGCCGGAAATCGCCCTGACCCTCTGGATGGGACGTTTGGTGCGCGCGCGTTTCGGCACGGGCGTGGCGATTCTGCACAGCGCCCTTCCGGACGTGGAGCGCGCGCGGGAATGGTGGCGCGTGAGGCATGGCGGACCGCGCGTCGTCGTCGGAACGCGCTCTGCCGTCTTTGCGCCGATTGAAAATATCGGCCTCATCATCGTGGACGAAGAGCAGGAATCGAGTTACAAGCAAGAGGAAGCCCCGCGCTATCACGGCCGCGACACAGCTGTATATCGCGCCCGGCTCGAAGGCGCCGCGGTGCTGCTCGGCTCGGCGACGCCTTCTCTGGAAAGCTTCCACAACGCTCGCGCCGGCAAGTATCAGCTGCTCGAACTCAGGGCCCGCGTTGCGAACCGGCCGCTCGCGGATGTGCGCATCGTTGACCTGCGCGAAGAGTTCCGCCACCACAAGCGTGCCACACCAATTTCGGAATCGCTCCGCGCGGCGATTGCGCTGCGGCTCGAAGAAGGCACGCAGGCGATGGTGCTCATCAATCGCCGGGGCTATTCGTGGTCCCTGCTCTGCCGGAGCTGCGGAGCGTTCGTGCAATGCCAGAATTGCAGCATCGCGCTCACCTACCACAAGAGCCGCCAGAAACTTGAATGCCACTATTGCGGATATTCAATCCGTCCGCCCAAGCAATGCCCGAAATGCTGCGCGGAATATATGTACTTCGTCGGCGATGGTGCGGAGAAGATCGAGGAATACTTGCGCGAACAGTTTCCGAAAGCGCGGATCGCGCGGCTTGATCGCGACACGGTACGCACGAAGCGCGCGTACCAGCAAGTGCTCGGCGCGTTCGTGGACGGTCAGATCGATATTCTTGTGGGAACGCAAATGGTCGCAAAGGGGCATGACTTTCAGCGCGTGACGCTGGTAGGTGTAGCCGCTGCCGATCTTGCTCTGGGCCGCCCGGACTTCCGCGCCGCGGAACGAACGTTTCAGTTACTGACGCAAGTCGCGGGGCGCGCGGGGCGCGGCGAGCTATCGGGGGAAGTTCTCGTCGAAACGTACTATCCGGAGCATTACGCGATCGAGCTTGCGGCGCGCCAGGATTACGTTTCGTTCTACGAAAAAGAAGCGCATTTTCGCCGCATGCTGCATTATCCTCCGTTTACGGCGCTCGCCAGCATTTTGGTGCGCGACAAGAAAATTGAAAATGCGATTCGCTGGTCGCGCGCGCTGGCCGGATGCCTCGCGCCCTTTGAAAATCGTGGCGTGAAAGTCCTCGGGCCCGCGGCCGCGCCGCTCGCACGCCTTCGCCGCGACTACCGATTCCAGTTTGTGCTGAAATCGCCGCAACGCTCGGCTCTGTCGCGCGCGCTAAGCGCCTGCCTTGATTTTTGTGCTGCCAAGGAAATCCCCGACGCCGCCATTCTTATCGATGTCGATCCTACAAGCTTGTCGTAGCAGCTTTGTCGCCACGGAACATTCGCGCGATAGAACATGCCGGGCTGAAGAGCTTC
>JANWJR010000025.1 GCA_025451835.1 Candidatus Acidiferrales bacterium
AACTACCGCCGCAGCATCAGCCAAATTGTTGGCGCTCAGCGCGCTGCGATCGAGGTTCCCGGATGCGTCGTATCCAATTTCTCGTATCTCGAGACCGAGATTCCGCGCATACGTGCTCAGCACCTGGCGATACTCGGGATGCACGGTGCGCGCGACCAGCACGCGCCTCCGGCCCGTGAGCCGCTCGGCCATCAGCACGGCTTCGGTCAGTGCGGTCGAACCGTCGTACATCGACGCGTTCGCCACTTCCTGCCCGGTAAGCTGGCACATCAAAGTTTGAAATTCAAAGATGGCGGTCAGCGTGCCTTGTGAAAATTCCGCCTGGTACGGCGTGTACGACGTCAGAAACTCGCCGCGTTGGATCAGCGCGTCTGCAGCCACCGAGCGCAAATGCGAATAGACTCCCGCGCCTAGAAACGAAGCATATCCGCGGGCATTTTCGCTGGCGCGCTCCCGGAAATAGCGGATGATTTCCGCTTCCGAGAGCGGCCCCGGAAGATTCAGCGGATGCTGCAATCGAAATTTTTCCGGAATCGTCCGAAATAAGTCGCCAATCGATTGGACTCCGATGGCGTGCAGCATTTCCTTACGCTCGGAATCACCCTTGGGGAGATAGCGCATTACGCGGAGTGTTCCTTCGCTTGGCCGGCAATATAGGTTTCGTACGCGGCAGAGTCCATCAAGGACGATACTTCTTTTGGATCGGCCAGGCGGACTTTGATCAGCCAAGCCGAGCCGTGCGGGTCGGAATTGATCTTCTCGGGCGAATCGGCGAGAGCAGAATTGATTTCCGTCACTTCTCCGGAAACCGGACTGAAAATTTCGCTTACCGCTTTGACGGATTCCACCGTGCCGAACGATTGTCCGGCTTTCAGTTGCGCGCCAATTTTAGGCATTTCGACGAACACCACGTCGCCAAGCTCGTTTTGCGCGTAATCGGTGATCCCGATGGTCCCCACCGAGCCGTCTACGTTCACCCACTCGTGCTGCTTTGTGTAGTGAAAACCGCCTGGATACATGCTCACCCCCTGATTGGATGCTTCCCGCTATTGAGGTCGCTTATAAAACGGCATCGCCACGATGCGCGCCGGCGCAACCTGTCCTCGGATGCTGATTTCGATTTCATTTCCTACCGCGCTGGCATTCGACGGCACGTAAGCCATGCCTATATTTTTTTTCAGAAATGGCGCGGGACAGCCGCTCGTGACCCGGCCCGCCTCGCGGCCCGCGATTATTACCGGATAGCCGTCGCGGCCAATGCGTTTGTCGAGCATTTCAAAGCCAGCCAGCTTACGTTCGGGGCCCGCCTGTTTCTGCCGGGCAATCATTTCACTTCCGAGGAACGGGGCCTTGTCGAGTTTGCAGATCCAGCCCAGGCTGGCTTCGAGCGGCGTAGTCGTATCGTCGATTTCATGGCCGTAGAGGCACATCCCGGCTTCCAGGCGCAGCGTGTTTCGGGCGCCAAGCCCGCACGGAACCAGTCCCGCCGCTTGGCCTGCTTCGAGGATATCGTTCCAGAGTTTTTCGGAATGTGTGGGGTCGAAATAGATCTCGAAGCCATCCTCTCCCGTATAGCCGGTGCGCGCAATCAGGCATTCCACGCCGCTTATTTTTCCGAAAGTGAAATGATAATAACGAATCGGTTCGAGCGGCACTGGCGTCAGTTGTTGAAGGATTCCCGTGGCCCGCGGCCCTTGAATCGCGAGTTGCGAGTAGCGCGCGCCGGTGTTTTCCGTTTTTGCCGCGAACTTGTTGTTTGCAACGATGTGATCGAAATCGATGTCTTGATTGCCCGCGTTCACGCAGAGCAGGTAATGCCTGTCGGAAAGTTTGTGGACGAGCAGGTCGTCCACGAATGTGCCGCGTGAGGTCATCAAGCCGGAATAGTGAGCCTGGCCCATCGCCAGTCTCGCGGCGTTGTTGCAACTAATCCATTGCACCAGATCGAGCGCACGCGAGCCGCTGATTTCGATCTCGCCCATATGACTCACGTCGAATAATCCAGCGTGCGTGCGCACCGCGATGTGCTCCGCGACGATCCCAGCGTATTCCAGCGGCATATCCCATCCCCCAAAATTCACCATTTTGGCGCCCATGCGGCGGTGGGTGGAGTTCAAGGCTGTTTTGCGAGCTTCAGCGATGGCGGGCGTGGTCACGAAATATTTCTCATCGTGGCGGCGAGAAAATCAACGTAGCATGCGTGTTTCTGAGTGTCAAGGAAGTGGCGAACGGCCCCGAAAACAAGGGCCGCCACGTTTTGAGCGGCGGCCCTTGCGAAGTGGAGTTAGCAGACTGCCGTTGCGTTAGAGACCTTGTTGAACATCGGTTCGCAGCAGGGGCCCGTTATGCCTTTTCGTTGGCCTTCTTGCCTTTCTTTGCTGGTTTCTTTTTTGCCATCGTCGCTCCCAAGACTAAGGTTGGACCTTTGCAGGCCTTGCCTTGTATAGGCCAATCTCGCCATCAAATCAAGTGAGTCGATTCCTTCACCTTCGACTTGGGCTCGTAGCCGTTTCGATTTAGAACGTGACGAGCGGAAGCTGCTTGTCGCCAATGGGCCGTTAGCCTATATTGCGGAAAGAGAGAGCCGTCGGAGTAACCCCGGAGTTTGCCAGATGGTAGTGCTTTGTTCGCAGTGCGACAAACCGGAAACCCAATGCACCTGCGAAAAATATTGCTGCTTTTGCCAGTCGCAACAACGGATCCGCCTCTGCGTGGATGGATTGTATTACTGCCCGGATTGCCGCGAGGCCTGCGACGTGCGCACCGCCGATTCCGATGCCCACTGACTCGGCTCGAATCGAATGCACGCTTCACAACGACCCGCGGCTCATCGCTGCGGTGGGCGCTATGGTATCCCATGCAAGCCAGCGCACCGGCCTCTCCGATGAGGCGCGGGCCGCGCTTTCGGCGGCGGCAGAGGACGCTTGCCGGGAAACGTTCTCCCTCCGATCACTGGGGAATGCCCCATCGAATCGGGACGGCCCGGATATGGCGATACATGTGATCGTTGAGAATTTCTCGGACCGGGTCGAAGTGGCCATCGAAAGTCCTGAGGCAAGCCGAGACGCACAACAAGCTCGGAATCGAATCCGAGGGATTCGGGAGAGGACAAAAGTAGACGGCGCCAACTACGAAATCCGCGAGGGGCTCGCTCGCGTCACGCTGGTTGAGTACCTTAAAGCAAATGCTCCCGCTGGCTAGCAGTTTCCTCTGGGAAGTCTATCTAGGTGTCTTTCGAGCGCGACCAGCAGCCTTCACATGGGAACCACGAAAGCCTTGCTCTTGATCAGTGCGGTCAGCTGATCCTGGTTGAGCGCGATATCCAGCTTTAGTCGATCGCCGCTCGGCTGAACTTGCACTTGGTCGAGAGCGCTGGCCATCGCCGGATTGGTTTGCGATTCCTGGTACCGGCGCATCATCACTCCTGCTTGGATCGCCGCCCCGAGAAGATTTGCGTCATCGGGCGAATTGCAGACGGCTTGAAAGTGGGCGTCGACGCCGCTATCGCCTTCGACGGCGATGGTCATCGCATGCATGCGATTGATAATGGCCGCGGCCTGAGGAAACTGGCTGGCCTGCGGAATCAACTGCTGCATCGCAAGGTGCGTGTACGACTTGTTGAGCACCGCCCAGATGAATCCATTTCCGTTTGTGTCGGTGATCAGCGGGAAAATGCTGTCGTTAGTCATCAGGCTTGGCAGGTCCCCGATACGCACGCTGATCAACTTATTGAGCGCCGTGCGATTGCCGAACGCGGCGGTGTTGGAGTCCATAAAGAGAAACATGATGTCGCTTGCTCCCGAACCGCTGCCGAACGCATACATATGGTAGCCGTGAGCTTCCACCATCGGAACTTTCTGCCGCTTGAAATGGTCTTCCACCGCGGCTGGATCGTAATCGCCAAGCGCGATGCCGACCACGTCTTCTCCCTTGCCGCCTCCCGTGGTGATTCCACCCCAGGCGAGCTCATCCACCTGGGTGTTCGGATCGACTCCCGCCGAGGCAAGAAACTTCTCGAATTGCCGGAAGCGGCTGGGAAGAAGCTGGTCCTGAAGCTGCGGAAACCAGGGAAATTTGCGGGCGGTTTTCAGATCGGCGTATGCGAACTCGCCGACCTCCTTCGGAAACATTCCGATCACCGAAGTGCTCAGGCTGTCCGCGGCGGAGCTTTTCTGCGGAGCGTCGATCAGGACGGCTAGGAACACGCTGGCGGCGATCAGTGCCACCGATAAGATACGTACGATTGGATGTCTCACAATTCTTCCCCTCAGAGATTGCCGCTGCCTGTCCCTGCGTTAGCGTTTGATGCCGGCTGGTATTTCCGAGACGTGAGCCAGCAGCGAAGCACATTCCGTCTTCATGCGGCTGGCGAAAGACGCGTCCCTAATCGACTCGAGATTGATCGCGACATTCTCGATCGCTCCCCTCACCGCGGACGCAGACATCAGCCGGCCCACGCGAATGTCTGACAACATAGATGGGCTGGAGATGGATTCCAGTTGGCCCAGCCGATCAAATATTCCTGCCGCTCTGCGCGCCACCTCGAGCGGCACGCTCGCGGCGCCCTGCAGCGCCCGCTCAATCGCTTCCTCACGGCGGCGCTGCTCGTCGGGGCTGGCTTGCGGAAGCTTGTACGCGGCCATTACGGATTCGAACGACGAAGCGTCGCGATCGATTGCTTCCGCGAGCGCGGTGGATGCTTCGTGAAATTCCGCGGCGGCTTCGGTAAGCCTGTCGGCGTATGCTGCCTGGGATTTCTTCTTGCGCGAAAGAGCCGCGACCATCTCGCCGAGGCTTGCGCCCAGAGCTCCCGCAAGTGCAGCTACAGACCCTCCGCCGGGTGCCGCCGTTGGCGCGGCAACGGCGGCCAGAAACGGCTGTGCCATGGCCGCGAGCCGTCCAGGCCCTTCGGAGATTGCTCCGCCAAGCGAAGCTTCCAGCCTGTTCTCTAACACCTGCGCGGGAGAAAAGTTTTCGAGCTGGAGGTAGAAGTTGGCGGTCAATTCAATCGCACGCTTCGGAATGAGTCCCACGATTTCGCTTCCAACAATTGAGACGCCGTAACGCTCCGCCTCGCGCTTCACCATTTCGAACACTCGATGAATCGGCGTTTGTTCGAAGTCGGTGAGGTTAATCGAAACCTGGGCGAGCTTGCGAGCGCGAAGATCGACGCCCATGGCTTTTACGTATCGCAGCCCGCCATTCGAGAAACGAATATTCTTGCCGATGCGTTTTGCGATTTCGAGGTCCGGCGTATTGAGATTGATGTTGTAAGCGATCAGAAATTTACGCGCCCCAACGACGGTTGCACCTGCGGTGTCGTGGAGACGCGGATCGCCGACGTCAGGGGCGCGATCGGGATTCCGCAAAACCTCTTCCCGCAGGCCTTCGAATTGCCCCTTGCGGATGTTTTCCAGATTCGCGCGATCCGGGCGCTGTGCGGCGGCTTCGTAAAAATAAACCGGAATGCGATAACGTTCCCAGATTGCCCGGCCAACTTTCTTCGCCAGCGCGATGCAGTCTTCGATGGTAACGCCTTCGATGGGGATGAACGGCACCACGTCGGTCGCGCCCATGCGCGGATGCGCGCCCGAATGCTTTGTCAAATCGATCAGTTCAGCGGCTTTGCCCACGCCGCGCAACGCGGCCTCGGCCACCGCTTCTGGCTCCCCCGCAAGCGTGACCACGCTGCGATTGTGGTCGGCATCGCTTTCGCGATCGAGCAGAAATACGCCGGGAACCTCGCGCATGGCCGCGACAATCGCTTCTACCTTCGCCGCATCGCGGCCTTCGGAAAAATTCGGAACACACTCGACGAGTCTTTTCATCGGGTCAGAGAGTTTTTGTATGAATGATGGCGCCGCGTTTCATGGTAAGGCTGCACACGTTCATCCCAAAATAATACGGGATTTCGCGGTAGCCGGCCACGTCAAACGCGGCGAGGTCGGCATACTTGCCAACTTCCAGCGATCCGGCGCGATCGTGGACTCGCAATGAATACGCCGGATTGATCGTTGCGGCGGAGATAGCTTCGGCTGGCGTCATGCGCATTTGCGTGCAGGCGAGCGACAAAATCATCGGCATGCTGAGAGTGGGGCTGGTGCCGGGGTTGAAGTCGGTGGCAACGGCCACGATCGCGCCGGCGTCGATCAATCTGCGCGCGGGAGCGTAATGGGAAAGACCCAAATGGAAGCAGCAGCCGGGCAGCATCGTGCAAACGACGTTCGATGCGGCGAGCGCGCGAATATCGCCGCGGTTGATTTTCTCGAGATGGTCGGCGCTGGCCGCTTGCAATTCAATAGCCAGGCGCGCGGCGCCCGTGCGGGCGAGTTGCGCCGCGTGAATGCGCGGAACAAGCCCGCATGCGCGGCCCGCGCGGAGAATGCGGCGGGATTGTTCCACGGTGAAAGCGCCGCGGTCGCAATACACATCGCAGAATTCGGCGAGGCCTGCCGTGGCAACCGCCGGAATCCAGGCGCGCACGAGCAAATCCACGTACGCATCGGGTCGCCGGCGATACTCGTGAGGGACAACGTGCGCGCCGAGAAATGTCGAAACCACGTCGAGCGGCTGGTCCTGATGAAGCTCCTGAAGCAGATCGAGAGTTTTCAGCTCTCCTGCCCATTCAAGGCCGTAACCGCTTTTCGCCTCGACCGTCGTAGTGCCGTATGCCGCGAATTCGCGAAGGTGCGCGAGCGCGCGCAATTTCAGGGATTCGGGCGACGCGCGGCGCAGAAGCTTAACCGTGGACCGAATTCCACCGCCCGCACGTGCAATTTGTTGGTAGGTGGCGCCGCAGATCCTTTGCTCGTATTCGGCGGCGCGGCTTTCGGGAAACACCAGGTGCGTGTGCGAGTCGACGAACCCTGGCAGCACGACGCGCCCGTGCAGGTCCAGCTTTTCCGCGCGGCGCGCTTCGCGAAGACGTTCAATCTTTCGGCGCGGTCCCACGGCCGCGATGCGATCGCTGCGGATCAGCAATGCGCCATCGGGAATCACGCCCAGTTCGCCGAGCGCCTGGCCACGCCGGGGAACGTCGCCGCGGAGTGTCAGCAGTTCGGAGCAACCGGTAATCAGCCAGTTCGTCACTTGGCCCCGATACTAACGTGCCGGCGGAGAAAAAACTACTGCCGGAGTTCCGATTGTGACGGATCGTTCGATCAGGTTTTGCAAGCGAACGCGCTCGCTCTGAAAGACCGCACTATGTCGCGGCGGACTTGCTCTGATAAGCGGGGAGAAAAACATCGGCGACGAACGATTCGATGGTGGTCGGTGTCGTGTTTTTCGCCGAGCGTGCCTCCTGCGGCGCGAGCAGCCCGCCGTTTCCCGCCTTCCACATTTCGATGACCAGTGCGGCCGTTTTTTTGGGCATGCCGATCTGCACGAGAGCCGGCTCAAGCATCATAAATGGGACCTTCATGTAACTCAGCCCGGGCTTGCCGATTGCCTTGCCGATAATCGAAGCGATTTCTTTCATGCTGGCGTCGCGCGGGCCCAACAGCTCCTGCGTGGAGCTGCCGGAAAAATCGCGCGTGGCAAGGCGTCCGGCGGCGTATGCGCCAATATCCTTGGTCGCAATCCACGGGGAAGGGTCGTCGCCGTTTGCGCCGCCGGGAAGCATCCCCATCGAGCGCATCGGCGCAATGCTGAGCAGCAGATTTTCCATGAATTGCGCGGGGCGCAGATGCAAAACGTTAAGCCAGCCTAGGCTGTTCATCTTTTGCTCGAAGCTGTATTGGCCGACGATCGGTCCGGTTTTTTCCGGATGCTGCGCGCCGAGGCTGCTCAGAGTGACTGCGTAAGGAACTTTTGAGTTTGCGACGGCAGCCGCGTAAGAATCCGTTACTGACTCCTGATACGCGCGCAAATCTTCTGCCGTGTGCGACTCGGGGATCACAAGATAAACGGCGGTTGCGCCGTCAAAAGCTTGGGTCATCGCGGCTGAATCTTGAACGTTACCCACGAATGGCTCCGCACCCTTCCGCACGAACGATTCGAGTTTCGTCGCATCGCGGCCAATCA
>JANWJR010000026.1 GCA_025451835.1 Candidatus Acidiferrales bacterium
AGTATCCCGACTTCCGCCACCGGCGCTTCTCCTGTGTTCCACACTTAGTATAAATCGGCCTGCTGCGGCCATTTCTGTAGCGCTCCGCGAAGTGTCCAGTGGGGGACTGCCCGCGCATACAGGCGAATTAGAAGCGAATAATTCTGCTTGACATGGCGAACAAAAAGCGAATAGAATGCCTTCCGTGCGGCGAGGCAACCAATGGCCACTTCCCCCATCCTTCGGTCAGATCCCCCAACGCTTCGGCGTTCGCGGACCCGGTCGGAGCAGACCAGTCTCACCCTTTTCCCCACAGCCGCTCGCCACGGCAATTGTGAGTCCGCGAACGGTGCTTCCGCGCCCCCTCCGGTGCCTGACCGGAGTGAGAAGCCCGCTCCCGAACTGGTCGGTATTGCGCGCCTCGCCGCATCCTCCCTCCGCGCCGATGCCAAGCGCGGGACGGAGTATTTTCTCCTCCCCGTTCGTTCCATCCTGAACTACTGCGACTCCGATCGCGTTCCCTTTCGCTGGACTGTGAATCCCTATCGCGGGTGCGAATTTGGCTGCAAATATTGTTACGCGCGGTACACGCACGAATACATGGAGCTCGATGGATCGGAATTCGAAAAGAAGATTTACGTCAAGAAGGATGCCGGTCCGCTGGCCGCTCGCGACCTTGCTTCTGAAGACATTTTCGGGGAGCACATTGCGATCGGGACGGCCACTGATCCGTATCAGCCCGCCGAGCGCGAATATGGCGCCACCCGAACAATCTTGGAGAAAATCGCTGAGCGCGAGGGACTCAGCCTGTCGATAACCACTAAGTCCAATCTGGTTCTCCGTGACGTCGACTTAATCAAGCGCATCGCCTCCCGCTCGGCGATTACGATCAATATGACCGTCACGACCGTGCGAACGCGCCTGGCGCGCCTGCTCGAGCCACGCGCTCCACGCCCGGACCTGCGTCTCGCAGCAGTTCAGAAATTGCGGGAAGCCGGCATCGCTGTGGGAGTTAATGCAATGCCGGTGTTGCCCGGCCTGACCGATGATGAAAAGGATTTGGACGCGTTGGTGCGCGCGGCTCGTAATTCCGGAGCCCAATGGCTGGCGGCAAACGTCCTCTTTCTTATGCCATCTTCGTTCAAACAATTTCTGCCGTTCATCGAGCAGAAGTATCCGAAGCTTGCCGCTCGTTATCACGCCTGGTATGCGCGCAATGCCTACGCACCGGAATCGTACCGCAAGGAAATCGCGGCTCTGGTCGATAGCCTGCGGCGCAAATACGGCCTCAGCTCGCGTCCGCAGGCGCCGCTGGCGCAATCCTGGCAATCTCCGCAGCTTGAGCTCGCGTGGAAAACTGGAGAACAACGATGCCCTGCATGAGGGTGCGAAGAAGAAACGCGAATGCCGGCCGCGTAGGCACGGCCGCGCCGGTTGCGTGCCGTCCATCTGTTCCCACTGACGGAAGGCCGGTGCGCGGCGTAAAATTGAAAACTGTTTCTGCGCTTACAATCATTTTCGCGCTAGCATGTTTTGCAGCATTCATGGCGGGACGCGTGCCCACGATCGCCGCCGACAGCCAAAAAACTGTCGCAAAGGAGAGCCCAATGTTTCTGGGATTGATGAACGCGACGTATCAGGCCAAAAACCTTGAGGCGGCCAAAGCGTGGTACAGCAAAGCTCTGAACGTTCAGCCGTATTTCGATCAACCCTTTTACGTTGGTTTCAACGTTCACGGATACGAACTGGGCCTCGTGCCGGAGAAGGCAGCAGGCGAAAATCGGGCCGCCTCGGGCGTTGCTTATTGGAGCGTCGCAGACGCGCGCGCCGTCTATCAGAGGCTGATCGATCTTGGTGCAACTCCTCGTGAGCCTGTGCAGGAAGTGGGAGGAGACATCCTGGTGGCGACCGTTCACGATCCCTTCGGCAACGTCCTTGGGATCATTCAAAATCCTCATTTCAAGCCCGAGCGGAACTGATTCGATGAACGCCGCCGCCATCGGCGTTCGAATGCATTCTGGCTGGGGAGCGCTCGTAGCCGTCGCGAGCAGCGCAGGCATTGTGGAGGTAATTGACTCTATCTCGGTTGGAAAGCTGGGGCGAAGTGGCTCATTCGGAGGGCTCTCGACGTGACGGAAGGCGACGTCTACCAGTTCGCTTCACAACAGAAACTTGGTGTGCTGGCGACTCTTTCGTCCGTCGGCAGACCCCAGTCCGCGCTCGTGGGAATTGCTGTGACGCCGGAATTGGAGATCATCTTCGATACGGTTAAGAGTTCACGTAAGTTTCAGAACCTAAGCTTGAATTCCCGCTGTTCGTTCGTCGTTGGGTGGACAGGCGAAACTACAGTGCAGTACGAGGGAGAAGCGTACCAGCCGGCGGGCGCAGAACTTGCGCTCTACCAGAAAGTGTACTTTGCCAGATGGCCTGATGGTCCGAGTCGAATGACATGGCCCGGCATCACGTATTTCGTGGTCCGGCCGACGTGGATTCGCTACAGCGATTTTGACCGGAATCCGCCTCTCATTGAAGAGTTCACCTTTGAGCCAAGGCGTTTTCCTACGACACGTATCTCATAAGATGGTGCGGTGTCTACTGCGGCGCTGGCGACCCGCCATGGAGTTCGCACGCTCAAAGAGGTTCGGAGAGTAAGCAAACACGCCGGATTACAAATTTCAAAGCTCAAAGCAACCTGCCGGCAAGATTACGAAGATTTTCGCTCGGCAGTTTGATCCGCGTGGCGCTGATCGAGTGCCTTGGCGTACTCCAATATCATTTCGACGACGCGCTCGTCGCCGTATTGGGAATTGAACATCACGTGATACAGCGGCCGATGCGGCCATTCCTTGCCGAAATAGTGTCGGATGAAAGAGGCGCGCTCGCGATCCACCTCCTCGACAAGCTGGTGCGCTTCCTGTTCGCTTTTCCCGAGGGCCCTCACGCGCCGGATTTTTTCTTCGATGGGCGCGTAGATGAATACTCGGAATACGTCGGAGCGTTCTCGCAGAATGAACGGGCTGCCGCGCCCCACGATCACGCAATTCCCACGTGAAGCGGCGTCCTCAATCACTTTGTGCAGGGTCGCAAACATCCGGTCGGTGTCGAAAGCATGGCTTTCGCCCAGCGGAAGCGCGCGCTCGTAGCTTCCGCGCGCGTAAACACGGAAGAGCCGCGAGAGCAGGGAATCCACTCGCTCATCGCATCGCTGGGCCGCGCGATGATCCACCTTCGCCACGCGTGCAATCTCAGCGGTCAGTTCCTCGTCCAAGAGCTTCCATCCAAGCCTCGACGCGAGCTGACGCGCAATGCTGGCGCCCCCGCTTCCGTATTCACGTTCGACGGTGATCACCCGGATCTGCATTTACCTTCCGCGGCGTCAGTGTACCGCAATCGGCCCGCCCGGCTTCACTTTCTTCATCAGGAAGATCAAGAGGATCATTGCCAGCACGGCGATGCCAAGCAGCCAGAAGTTGTCAATGTAGGCCAGCATTGTCGCCTGCTGATTGATTGCATGGGCCACCATAAGATATTGGTTGAAGCCTCACCGCGCGCTCCCTGCAAAATACGCAAGACAATCAGCATCGTGAGATTCGGCGCAAGTCCGCACAAAAACGAACTGACCGTGAAAAGCGCCACGAAGGACATGTAGAAACGTTACGCTCGATCAATGCGGACAACCATCCGCTCATCGGCAGGACGATTGCGTTCGAGGCGAGGTGGGAAGTGAGAATCCAGGTGCTTCGTCGGTGCTTGCGGAAAGGCTCCCGGCGATATGCGGGAGGGAAACGTTCGCCACGCTGGTGTCGAGCACTTCCGTGAAGGTGACTGCGCGGCGCCCTTGGTTTTCTTCAGCCATGGGGCGGGGGCCCTACTTCAACCACACTTTGGGTTCGACGGACATTCCCAGCCGCAGCGAGTGGTCCTTGTTTTGATCGGGATCGAGAACAATTTTCACCGGCACGCGTTGCACTACCTTCACGTAATTTCCGGTCGCGTTTTCCGGCGGCAGCAGGCTCTGCCGCGCGCCGCTGGTGCCCGCGAAGCTGTCTACGCGTCCTTTGTAATCGCGGCCATTCGCATCCACACGGATGGTTGCCCGCTGGCCCGGCCGCATGTGCTTCAATTGCGTTTCCTTGAAGTCGGCGGTGATCCAAACATCATCCAGCGGCACGATGGTCACAAGTTGCTGGCCCGGCTGAACATTCATTCCAACTTCTACGTTTTTGGTCACGACGCCGTTCAGGGGAGCGATGATTTTCGTATATTGCAGATTGAGTTGCGCCTGATCGAGCGCGGCTTCCTTTTGTTTGACGCTTGCGTCTGCTGAAAGAGCGCGGGCCCGCGAAGAAGCCACTTGTCTCGGCCCGGTTCGAGAAGTTCGCAGTGCTGCTTCCGCGCTGGCGAGTTTCGCGCGTGCCTGCGCCACCTGCTGCACGGCAGCGGCGGCGGACGAGCGTGCGGCGGCGACAGCAGCTTCGCTTGCTTTGGCCGTCGCCAAGGCCTGGTCGTACATTTGCTGCGAAATTTCCTGCTTGTCCACCAGTTGCTTATATCGCGCCAGGTCCTGTTGCGCCCGAGTGTCATTCGCCTGCTCCTGCGCGAGCTGAGCATTTGCTGCGTCCACCTGCTGTTGCGCTGCGCTGATTCCTGCCTGGGCGCTTTGAACGTCCGCCTCGGATGACGCAACTTCGCTCGTTGTGTTCACGGATGTGATGGGAACATTGATATTCAAGGCCTGCGCGGCCGCTTCCGCGTCCGCCAACGCCGCGCGCTCCTGTTCCACCGCGATCTCGTAATCCTTCGGATCGATTTCAACGAGCACCGTGCCGGCAGCGACGTATTGGTTGTCGTCCACGTTTACCTTCGTGACGTACCCGGAAATCCGCGCGCTCAGCGGCATCAGATGACCGTCCACTTCGGCGTCATCCGTTGATTCGTAGCTTGAAAAATATCGGTAGGCAAGGAAGCCGCCCACGAGCAGCACGATGATTGCAACGATCAAATACATTCGCGCGTGCGGTCGCTGCCGAAAGGAACCGCGTGTTCGTGAAGGGGGAGGAGAAGCCGGCGAATGCGTTTCCGCCGCGGCGCTTCTGTCCGTCCTCTCGGTGTCTTGTACTGCCGCTGCTCCGGTATCGCCCTGCTGTGCCATGGCTATTGTCCTTTGAAGTATTCTTTGACGCCCTCTTCAGCCATGCCCACGGCCCGGGCGAGAGAGATCTTTGCATAGTTGTAGTTATACAGGCTCGAAATGTACGAGTTGTGCGCGCTTGCGACTGCCTCTTCCGCCTGGACCACTTCCACCGTGCTGGTCACGCCCGCCGCAAAGCGATCGCGCGATTGCGACAGCGTCTGTTCGGCCAGATCGATGTTGCTTTTAGCGACGGCCACCTGGTCGGAGGACGATTGCAGGTTCAGCAGGGCGGTTCGCACGTCGGCGTCGATTTGCGCCCGCAAATTTTCCAGGCGGTCGCGGCTTTGCTCGAGCTGCGCGTCCGCCTGCAGGATATCGGCGCGAACGCTCCCTCCCTCGAAGATCGGAATCGTCACCGTGCCGCGGACGTCGAACACGCCGTGGTTCGAATCGAGATGTTGTCCCGCGATCCCGTAATCTCCGTTCAGGGAAACCGTCGGATAATAGCCGGCCACCGCGGCCTTCCGCGAAAACTCGGCGGCCCGGACATCCGCAAGCGCCGCTTGATAATCCGAGCGCGATGCGTACGCCTGTTTCACCGCCTCCTCCACGCTCATGCCTTGAAAAGCCTGATATGGTGACTTGTCCGTGAGTTCGAATTCCTGGCCCGGCGCGAGCCCGATGACGCGTGCCAGGGTCAGCTTCTGAATCGCAAAATCATTCTTGGATTGAATCAATTGCTGCTGCTGCGTCTGCAATTGAACGTGCGCCCGCAGAGCATCGATGGCGGGTGAAGTCCCGGCCTGCACCTGGTCGGCGGCTTGGTTGTAAAAGGCTTGTGCCGTGTTCACCTGGGCCTGCGTGCTTTCGATTCGCGCCGCATCCGCGATTGCGTGTAGGTAGTTATAGCCGACCGCGAGAACTACGAGGTCGTGCGCGTCCTTATACGTATATTGCGTGGATTTTAAATCCTGCGTTGCCGCGCGTGTTTTGTTGACAGCCTTCCAGTCAAAGAGATTTTGACTTACGTAGGCGCGCGCATCGAAATAAGAGAACGGTCCGACGACGCTGGGAACGTTGACTCCTGGAAAATTAAAGGCGAACCCAAATTCCTTCAGGTTCACCTGCGAAACATCCACGTAGGGCTGTGCCGACAGATGCGGCAGAAGGGCGCTCAATTGTTGCCATCGCTGCCCGCGCGCCGAACGCACATCTTCACTGGAAAGCAGCGCACCAAGGTTCTGCTTCAGCCCTCGCTCGATAGCGCCTCGCAAAGAAAGCTGCAAAACGCCCGGGACGAGCCTTGAAGGAACGCTCCCTGAATAAGGGCCTTGCGCCGGCGATGCTGGCTGCCCGGAGTTCGCCCCGCCCGATCCCCCGTACTGAGAGTTTGTCGTGCTGCTGGAATACGCGCTTGGCCGCGGCAATCCCGGGGGAGCTTGCTGGGCGCTTGCGGGAATCGCTGCGATCAGCGATAAGAGTGCCACCAGCGTGGTTGCGATTGCCAATCGGCGTATCACGGGCTGCCTCCTGTACTACTAAAAGATGATTCGCGCTCGCTTCAGGACTCATCTAAACGCCGCGATTGGGTTCCTGGCGAGCCTTAAGAACGCTTTCTGCCGAAGACTTTTCGTTTTGATTCAGAACCGGCCGCTTGCAGACTCGCCGCGAGTAGATCCCACACGTCCTCGCCTGTCTTCTGCAGAGCCTTCTCAGGGTTCATGGCCCAACTGAGCGTCACGCCCATAAAAATGAGCTGCGTCATTCTCGCGAGTTCGGCCGCGGGAATATCGCTCCGTATCTCGCCGCGCTCTTGCGCCATCATAAACATTTCCGTCATTCGCGCGCGCCCATGGCGTATCCGCTTTTGCAATTCCGCGCGCACTGGCGCGCACGAGGCGTGTGCCGAATAGATTGACCGGAGCAACGCCGGACTCTCGCTTGCCTGTCCGGCGAAATGCGTGGCGAGTTCCCGGATCACCGGCAAAACCGCCCCGTTCGTCGCCCGGGCCTTCTTGAGGCCTCGCTCGATCGCTCCGAGGCGCTCCATCCCGAATGTCGCCAGCACGTGTTCCTTGGTTGGAAAATAATTGAAGAAGGTTCCCTTGCCGACATCCGCGGCCTCCGTAATGTCCTCGACCGTCGTTTCAAGGTATCCCCGCTCGGCGAAAAGCCCCAGTGCGGCGCGGTAGATGCGTTCACGCATTTCCTCGCGGCGGCGCTCGCGGCGATTTGTCCGAGTTCGCGGGGAAAATGACGAATGGGCTGATATGGGTAAGCGGGGCATGTTTGCCGCCGTCGATTGCGGCCTAGGCAAATATGACTATAAGTCACATATGAGCGAAAGTCAAGCCACCGGTGCCCGCAAAAAGAACGAAACCCAGCGCGGAGGACGAACGCGTCCCCGCGCTGGGTCGCGATTTCAACCGAGACCCTACTTTGAGAGGTTTTTCGGGCTGTGTTGGTTCAGGGTGGAGATCAGTGTCCGAGCGGATGACGGGACGGGCACGGCGCCGTGCAGCGCGATGTCCTTTGCGTCTATCTTCTTTCCGTAAATGCGCTCGTTTGCGTCGTTGTCAGGACGCAGAGTCGATCCTTCAAGCGAGATGCCCGCGAAGAGACCGCGCGAACGCGAATAAGTCAGCACTTCGGCCCGCATGGTCACGTCCGTAGCTGCTGCGGCGTTGCGTCCCTTCGGTCCGGCCGCTGCGGCAGCGTCGGCGCCCAGTTTCACTTTGCTGCTCAAAATCGAGCTTGCGCCGCGCTGGTTCATCACCAGCAAAACGAAATCCGTCGCCTGCCCGCCGAGCTGGAAGCCAAAGCTGACGCCCTCGAGCGCCATCATTGTCGGCGCTCCCCACGGGCCTTGGAACTTATCGCCGCTTCGGCAGGTCATCGCGCCGCGGCCGTAGCTTCCGCCGATTCCAAACGCGCCTTTCAGAACCGATGGAATCACGATCACGCAATCCGCTTTGTCCAGAAGATCCTGCGGAATGTCGTCCGGGATATCCAGAATTTCCTTCATCACTTGGCCTGAGTTCTCCAGCCGGCTCTGATCTTTCGATTTGTCATCCGCGCGCGTTGTTAGCGGATTGAATAACACTGGCAATCCGATCATCGCCGCGGAGAGTATCGCGCACAGGATTTTCTTCTTCATGGACACTCCTCCTCAGGGGGTGGACCCCTATCATAGGGAAGTTTTCCGCCGCTACGCAAGGAAAACTCCACGAAGGAGACCTGCTCGCCTGTGGACTGGAATATAATCAACCGCTTTCGAATCGATCGCCAACGAAATGTCTCGAATCATGTCGTGCGTGCGCGTCCTCAGCATCGGCGGTTTTCCCGCGGCGTCTATGCTCGTTCTCGCGATTGTCTTTTTCGCCAAGCCGGCGTCACCGCGCCGTGCTGATGCCGGCCCCCAGCGAGCACAGTCAACGTTACGCGTTTCATTGCCGCCAAGGGCCCGTCCCGACGTGGCGAGATTTCGCGCTCGCGTCGACGCGGTCCTTGCGACGGCCGGAGCCGAACGCGCATTCTGGGGCATCCTCGTTGCTGATCGAGATACCGGCGACACGCTTTATGAATTGAACGCCGATCGATTTTTCGCACCTGCCTCGAATGCCAAGATGTTTACCACGTCGATGGCTCTTGCGACCCTCGGCCCTGCCTACCAATTTCATACCACTCTCGAATCGAATGGCATACTCGGCGCCGGTGGACGGCTCGCAGGTGATTTGATTCTCGTCGGGCGCGGTGATCCGGATTTGTCGAATCGGAAATTTCCCTATGTCGGGAAAGTCGAGCGCGACGGGCCCGTGGAAAAAGTTCTTGCCGAACTCGCCGATGCCGCGGTTGCCAAGGGCCTCAAAGAAGTCGATGGCGACATCGTCGGCGACGACAGCTATTTCCCGTATGACCCCTACCCGGCCGGCTGGAGCGTCGGCGATCTGTTCTTCACATTCGGCGCGCCCGTCAGCGCCATCTCGTTCAACGACAATTCACTTTCGATCAACGTTCTTCCGGGAGCGCGTGTCGGAGATCCCGCCGTTCTCACGGTCGAGCCGGCTGCAGCCGCGCAAAGCTTCAGTCAGGACGTTCGGACCGTCGCCGGCAGTGATGCGCCTGATTTCTCCGTGGTGCGTCAGGCGGGCGGCTATTTCATTCTGCTGCGCGGCGCTATTCCTCTCGGTCATGCGCCCATCGAACTCGATCTCGCGATGACTGATCCTGCAGACGCGGCGGGGCGAGCCCTAAAGCAACTGCTCGAAGCCCGTGGCGTTCGCATCACGGGATCGGTTCGCGTACAGCATGCACCCCCGCCGCAAACCGCTGCATCCGGCCTGCCGCCCGCCCCGCCGGCAATTGCGTCCACAACTTCAGCGGCACACCCGACCGTTTTGGCAGAACACGTCTCGCCTCCGCTTCTGGAAGACATTCGCTTAACGAATAAAGTCAGCCAGAATCTGCACGCCGAGCTTCTGCTGCGTACCGTCGCCCACGAAAAATGGGGCGTTGGCTCGACCGACGCCGGTCTCGCAGTCGAGCGCAAATTCCTCGCCTCCGCTGGAATTGCCGAAAGTGACGTCGTGCTATCGGATGGTTCGGGGCTTTCGCGGGACGATCTCGTCACGCCGCGCGCCGTCGTGCAATTGCTTCGCTATGCCGCGAAGCAACCCTGGGGTGAGGAGTTTATTTCAACGTTCCCGATTGCTGGAGTGGATGGCACCCTCGAAGACCGAATGAAGCGACCTCCCGCGTCTGGCCTCATCCAGGCGAAAACAGGCTCTCTCGAACACGTCCACGCCATCTCCGGCTACGTGACAACGCTTCGCGGCGAATATCTGGTATTTTCGATCTTCGGAAATAACGATGCGGAAACCGGCCACAACGCTACGGCTGCGCTGGACGCAATCTGCGCGGCAATGGTGGAAGCTCTCGGCACGAAATCGCAGGGCATAAAACATAAATGAAAGTGCAATCAAAGATCATCACGATTTTCGGCAGTTCGCGTCCGCGCGAGGGCGATTTGCAATATTCCACTGCCCATGCGCTTGGTTCCGAACTGGCGGCCAAGGGCTTCGTCGTTTGCAGCGGAGGCTATGGCGGCGTGATGGAAGCAGTCTCGCGCGGCGCCAAAGAAGCCGGCGGGAAAACGCTGGGCATTACGACGGTGTTTTTTCGCGCGCGCGCCAACCGGTGGATCGACGAAGAAATTCGCATGAAGACCTGGCGCGACCGTCTCTTCGAGCTTGTTAAACGCGGCCATGGCTACGTCGCGTGCCCCGGCGGAACCGGAACTCTCGCCGAACTCGCCGTCGTTTGGGAGCTGCTTAATAAGAATGTGGTGCGTGCCAGACCTCTAGTGGTGCTGGGTGATTTTTGGCAGCCGGTAATCAATCGTGTGCGCGAAGTCGAACGCGGCCATACTTCACCCTGGGGCGAACAGGAAAAATCTCTCGTTCACATTGCATCAACGCCGGCCCAGGCCGCGGCGTATCTCGCTGCGTATCTCGCAGCCGTTCGTGCGAAAAAGCGCGTGACTTCTGCTTGATAGACACCTGAAGTCCGTCGGCGCGCGCCTGCTGGCTCCTTTCCCGAAGCTAGCCGCGATACAATCTCCCTTCGCGCTCCATTCGAGGCACACGTGCCGCGCTCCGCGCAAGAACTTCTCGAATTTCATCGGCTGAAAGAAATCGTCAGCGGCTTCACGACCTGCGCTCTAGGCCGCCGCACCATCGAAGCGCTTGCCCCCGGCCAGGACACTCGAAATCTCGATACCGAATTTGTTCTTATCCGCGAAGCAGTTGCATACCTGCGTGCCGGCGCGGAACTCGGTTTCGGCTCGCTTGCCGATCCTGCCGGGTGGCTGGCGCGCTTGATAATTCCCGGCTCGCCGCTATCGAGCGTTGAATTGCTCGAAGTCGCTTCGCTCATCGACACGGTTGCGGGTGTCCGGCAGGTCTTCAAATCCGAAGCGGTGAAATTTCCGCGTCTTGCCCAGTGCGCTGCTGCGCTCGCGGATCTTCGCCATCTTGGAACCGCCATTCGCCGCGCGATTCTTCCGAATGGAGACATCAGCGACGATGCTTCGCCGCAATTGCGCCGCATCCGCGTTGGTATCGTCCAGGCACGCACAAAAATCCAGCAGTCGCTCGAAGCAATCTTGCGCGCTCGTGGAGAACCTGCGGGCGAAGACTACATCACGCTGCGCAACGATCGTTTTGTAATTCCCGTTCGCGCCGCTGACCGCCGCGCCGTCCCTGGTGTCGTGCATGGTGCGAGCGCCACCGGCCAGACGGTCTTCGTCGAGCCGCTCGGCGCCATCGACCTAAATAACCGGCTCGTGCAGCTTGGCGAAGACGAAACGGCGGAAATCGCGCGCATTCTCGAAGAGCTTACCGAGCGCGTCCGAGCCGATCGCGGTTCGCTCGAAGCCGCGGCCGCATCGATCGCGCACCTCGATTCGATTTTCGCGCGCG
>JANWJR010000027.1 GCA_025451835.1 Candidatus Acidiferrales bacterium
AACGGGCTTGACGAAGGACCGCTTCAACGTTCGTACACCGACTCCGGACCTGGTGGGGAGCATCGCTGCGACGGGATTCGGCCTGACGGCGCTGTGCATCGGCGTTAAGCGCCGCTTCGTTTCGCGGACGCTCGCGCAGCAACGCGCGCTTGCGAACCTTCGTTTCATGTGGGACAAGTTGCCGCAGCATCGCGGGTTTTACTACCACTGGGCGAACGTCGAGACTGGCGAGCGGACGTGGGATTCCGAGGTCTCATCGATTGACACCTCGATCCTGCTGTGCGGCGTGCTGACCTGCAAAGCGTTCTTCGAACACACCGAAATCAGCGATTTAGCAGCCCGTATTTTCGATCGCGTGGACTGGAATTGGCTTTCCGAGGACACGGACGTATTGCCGCACGGGTGGACGCCGGAGACTGGCTTCCTGCCGTACCGCTGGGACAATTACAGCGAAATGATGATGATGTACCTGCTGGGGCTGGGTTCGCCGACGCATACGCTGCCAGCAGCCGCGTGGAACGGCTGGAAGCGCACGACGTTCGAATTTGACGGCATCGACTACATTGGGTCGTACGCGCCGCTGTTCGTACATCAGTATTCGCAGGCATGGTTCGATTTCCGCCACAAGCGCGATCGCTACGCCGACTACTTCGAGAATTCCGTGATCGCGACGGACGTGCACCGGCGATTTTGCCTGGATCTCTCGAAAGAGTTTCCCGATTACAGCAACGATCTCTGGGGAATCACCGCGTCTGACTCCGACAAAGGATACCAAGTCTGGGGCGGCCCGCCGAAAACCGGACCCATCGACGGAACCGTAGCCCCGGCGGCCGCCGCTGGATCGCTGCCCTTCTTGCCTGGGCCGGCCATGCTGGTCCTTCGCAATATCAAAGCTAACTATGGAGCGAAGGCCTGGTGCAAGTATGGATTCGTGGACGCCTTCAACCCGTTGACGAAGTGGTACGACACGGACGTAGTCGGAATCGATACGGGAATCACCATGGTGATGTCGGAAAATGCGCGGACAGGATTCGTCTGGGACACATTCATGAAAAACCCGGAGGCGCGACGAGGAATGGAGCGCGCCGGGTTTCACAGTTACAAGCCATCATCCAAACAGGAAATGGAGCAAAGCGACGTTCCGTTACCTTCGCCGTCCGGTACAAGTTCAGAACAAGCCGCAGCAATTTCTCACCGCAACTCAATCAAAGCAAGACCTTGAGACGGAAGGTCGATCGTCAATCTTCCGTGGTCGAACCGCTTGGATTCAGGCGGCGGAAGAGCCGCAGCGTGGCGAAGCGACTCAATCTGCGACTGGGTGGGATCGATTGGGCTTCCCATGGCGCTATAGGCGTCGAGAAGTGATCCGTGCTTGGCATCGAGACGCGAGATGAGCGCGCGTTGATTGCCTTTCATCCCCTTTACAACAATGGTTATGTCCTTTGGCGCGCCGCGCTCGTCAGGCAAATAGAGGTTCCAAACTGCGATGACCAGCATGCCGTCGGCACGGCGCGTTACGAGCGCTGAATCGGAACTCACGGCGATTCGCTGATTGCCCAACTCATGAAGCAGTTTGAATGCGTTAAAGGCCGGCTTCGGCAAATCATCTTCGGCGATCAAGCCGAAGCCTCCGTAGAACGGCTGCTTCACGATCCCCTGCTCTTCGAACACGTCCGAAAAGGTCCAGTAGCTCATCATGTCCGTGAGGCCGTCGCATTGGCGAATCGTGTCGGCGAGCCAGGGGCCCATGAAAAGCGCGTCGGTAACTTCGGGCTGATTGGAATAACTCGCGTTGTATTCGCTCCAAATGATCGGCAGCTTGGGCCGGGCGGAAGCGAGAACCTGATCGTGGACTTTGCGGGCTGCACGGCAAACCATTTGGGTGCGGGGAATATTCTCGTTCGTGCCGAGGACATTCCGAGCCGTATCGTTGCCGTAGACATGCGTGGAGACGAAATCCATGGGGATATTGTTCTCGGCACAATGCCGAATGAAACGATCTACCCACGCGGCTTGCGCGGTAGCCGGTCCGCCGACGCGCAAACGCGGGCTCACACTCTTTAGCGCGCGCGCCGCTCGGTCGTAAAGCTGGTAGTAGGTTTGTTCCTTGGGGCTGCCCGCCCAGAAGTCAATGTTCGGCTCGTTCCAGACCTCGAAATACCATTGGGAGACTTCATCAATGCCGTAGCGATCAACCAGGTGCTGCGCGAAATGCGAAACGAGATCTCCCCATTTTGACCAGTCCTTCGGCGGCGAGACGATGGGCTTGTACCAAAATGCCTGGTAAATAGGCTTCGCAGCAAGTTTTTGTGGCATGAAACTCAGCTCGACGTACGGACGCACGCCATTGTGCAAAAGGCCGTCGTAAATCTGGTCCACGTAAGAAAAATTGTAGATTGGCTTCCCGCCGGCGTCTTCGTCGTACAGGCCCACGTCGTCATCGAGAATTGCGTGGAACCGAACGTACTTAAAGCCGGTGGCCTGCTTCACTTCGCGCAGATCGCGACGATAACTCTCGCGCAGGCTGAGAACCGCACGACCAGAGCCGAACATTTGTTCCCAGAAGTGCGGAAACGGATGCGCCGCGGCATGGGGATCGATCTCGATGGTTTGGGTAAGGGCTTGGGCTGGTGTTTGAGCTTGTGCTTGCGTTTGAGCCTGCGCGTTCAGCCATGGCGGCGCGCAAAGCACAAGCGCTAACAGCACTGAGACCAACGTTGAAAGCGGCACCGCGATCGGGCGACTGAGCCTGAATGATCTCGACAAATTCAACTCCCGGCTAGAGGCAGCTTGGGAGAAGCATTGTTCCAGCTTCGTGACGAACCGCGCAAGGCTTTTGATTGCCGCCAGACTCTGGGAACTCTTGCGGGGACCGAGTGGGTCCGAAAGCGTTCTCCGGCACAACATTACTTGCGCCCGTGGGGTGGCTATTCTATGCTGTCCGCGCTTGGCGGGTTCCGTGGCGTGTTACAGCGGTCGTACGAGAAGCGCAAGGAGGGAACATGCCGAATAACCGGCTGAAGACGCTGCTGATCGGGGCTGCTGGAATAGCTTTGGCGGCAGGAGGCGCTCGGGCCGTGGCACACTCGCGAATCCCCGGCGTGACGCCAAAGGTTGCGGCACAGCTGCAAAGGGTGTCTTCAACGAAGGCCGCCAGGAGCGGAAAGGCAGCGAAGCCCAATGAGCCTTCTGGGCAGCAGCCCCTCTCGACGCGCGTCGTGGCATACAAGATCGACGCAAGACTCGATACCGCGAAGCACTCGATTACGGCAACCGAGACGCTAACGTATAAGAACCTCAGCGGTCAGCCGCAGAGCACGTTTCCATTTCATCTCTATCTGAATGCATTCCAGCCGAAGTCCACTTTCATGACCGAAGTGAGGCTGAACGGCACGCGAGGCACGACACCCGATTCCGGCTGGGACTCGAAGCACTACGGATCGATCACCGTCAGCCAGTTCGAAGTAGAAGGCGTCGGCGACCTGACGAGCAAAATGCAGTTCATTCATCCGGACGACGAAAATACAAATGACCGCACGGTTTTTCAAGTTACGCTGCCGAAAGCTGTCGCGCCCGGAGCGTCCGTGCAATTCCGCATGACATTTCAAGATGTGCTTCCGGAAGTCCTAGAACGAACCGGTTACAAACGCGACTTTTACATGGTCGGACAATGGTTTCCCAAAGTCGGCGTATGGTGGCACGGAGCATGGAATTGCCATCAGTTTCATGCCACAACCGAGTTTTTCGCGGACTTTGGAACCTTCGACGTGAAACTTACCGTACCGAAGAATGAAGTGATGGGCGCCGGCGGCGATCTGGTTTCGAGCGTGAATAACTCCGATGGAACAAAATCGGTGTCCTACCATTCCGAGGACGTCCATGATTTTTCGTGGACTGCGAGTCCCCATTACAAGGACGTGGAGGACTGGTGGACCGGTAGCGCCGGAACCGTGAAGATTCACTTGCTGATGTCGCCAGGGAACATGGCGACGGTGCCGCGATATCTAGGGGCGCTAAAAGGCACGTTGACCCTGTACGACAAGTGGATCGGGCCATATCCATACGATCGGATCACCGTGGTTGACCCGCCGCATGGCGCGCTGGATGCAGGCGGCATGGAATATCCAACGCTGATTACGGCTGGCACCAGTTGGAATATGCCGAAAGGCGCATTGTTCCCCGAGGGCGTGGTCGAACATGAGTTTGGGCACCAATACTGGTACGGCATGGTGGCGACAAACGAATTCGAAGAAGCCTGGCTGGATGAAGGCATTAACAGCTACGTCGAAGTGAAAGTGATGGACGCGCTCTACGGAAGAAATACGTCCTTTCTAAATTTTCCCTGGGCCAAGCTCTCGGAGGATGACGAGCAGCGGGTGTCTTATCTGAGCGAGCCAGACGACGATCCGCTGACGCGGCCGGCCTGGAAGTTCATGAACTCCGGCTCCTACGGCGGCGTGACCTACGGAAAAACGGCGACCGTGCTGCTGACGCTTGAAAAAGTGATCGGCGAAGACAAGATGCGCGAGGCGCTGCACACCTATTTCTTGCGGTATCGCTTCACGCATCCCACGGGAACGGATTTCCTGAAAACCATCTCCGAGGTCGCCGGCCAGGATCTGAGCGGGTACTTCAATCAAGCCGTATCCGGCACGAATATTTTGGATTACAACATCGTTGATGCTCATTCGGACCGGCTGAATTGGTACGAAAAGAACAAACACGGCGAGAGCGATAAGGGACAGATATACCGCACGTACGTCACGGTGCATCGCAACGGCGACTTTATTTTCCCTGTTGACGTCACCGTCAAATTCAACAATGGGCAGACCGCCAGCGAGCACTGGGACGGGCGCGATCGCTGGGTGCGTTACGAGTACGAGAAGCCGGCGAAGATCCTTTCCGCGCAGATCGACCCGGAGTACGCAGTGCGACTCGATCGCGATTATTTCAATAACAGCCACAGGGCGAGATCCGATATGCGGGCCACTCACAAGCTTGCCAATATCTGGATTTTCGTGACCGAGTGGATGTCGCAACTGACGGCATGGCTGACATGAACGGGCCTTCGAACATCGGCATCGCGTGATTTCCGCAAACTGCGGACCAGGAAGAAGCAGAAAGCGCGGCAGACGGCAGGAGAGGAGTTGAAGACATGGCGATAGCGAGACCCAAAACATTTGCATCCGGCGCCGCACTTGTATGGCGGAGGCAGCGCGTGGTGTGGTGGATTTTTGTTGTTTGCCTTTTTTTGGCGCTCGTGGGGGTTCGCGGGCCCGTCTCGCGCGTTGGCGGGGTGCTAAACCATAGCCTGGCAGCGACACCCCGTCTCGTGCAGAGCTTCGACATTTCGGCGATTGTCGAACTCACCGAACTGCCTTCGCATCCTCTCGAGTTTGGTAATCACGCCACGATGGCATCGCCCCTGATCTTCACGATCTTCATGCTTTTTGTCACCGGCGGCATCCTGGCCACTTACTATCGTGACGAGAGGCTGACCGCAGGAATGTTCTTCGAAGCAGGCGGCTATCATTTCTGGCGTTTCGTTCGCCTGTTCATTTATTTCCTGATCGTCTTGATTCCAATAGCAATTCTCGCGGCGATTGCAGGCAAGATTTACAACCACATCGACGAACGCGCAATCTCGCCCCTCGCCTCCGTGCATTTTTTTGAAGCGGCGGCAGTGGTGATCCTGTTTTTATTGATGTGTGCGCGGTTGTGGTTCGACATGGCGCAGGTAATCGCCGTGGCGAACGACGAATATCGCATGCACCGCGCGATACGATTGGCGGCGCGACTGGTGTGGCGCAATTTCGGGTCGCTTTTCTGGCTTTACCTGCGAATCAGCGTCGTGGCGTGGGTGGGATTCGGCATCGCGCTGTACGTCTGGATGGCGCTCTTGCCGCCTGCGGCGATCTGGGCGGCGATTCTGCTGAGCCAGTTGATGATTCTGTACTGGATCGGGACGAGGCTATGGCAGCGTGCGAGCGAGGTGCAATGGTACCGGGAATTTCAGGCCAGCGTATCCTTGCGCGCGCCTGTATATGCGCCAGAGCCTCTGGTCCCCGTGGGGTCAGCCGCACCCTCGGCGACGTAACCCGGCCGAAGGCGCACTTGCGCGGTTAATCGTCGAAGGGGCGCTTGTGACGCATGGCTAGCCGGATGCGGCGGCGCTCGCCGGCTTCGCGGTAACGTCTGCGGTCTCCGTCGGTTTCAAGGATTAGGGGCGGAATGGCGTGCGGCTGCCGGTTCAAGTCAATCGAAACGAAAGTCACGTACGCAGTGCTGGTGTGCTTGCGCTCTCCGGTTAAGATATTCTCCGAAAATACCTTTACGCCGACTTCCATGGACGTGTGAAATACGCGATTCAAGCTCGACTTCAGCACGATCCACTCACCTACTTCGATCGGAAATCGGAAATCGATATAGTCCACCGAAGCCGTAACGACGTGGCTATTCGCATGGCGGTGCGCGGCCAGAGCACCGGCAATATCGATCAAATGCATCACGCGCCCGCCGAGCATGTTGCCCAGCGGGTTCGCGTCGTTGGGAAGCACAGCTTCGACAATCTCCGAACGCGATGCACTCACTGGCTTGCCCGGCATGGCGGACTTCCGCGTTGAGTTCGGCGCCGGTTTGGAATGATTCAGATTCTTCGTCGTCCTCGTTTTCGGCATGAATCGTTCCGTCCTCTCATGTGCCGCACGATTCGCAGTGTTGGCGCACAGCGCCAAGCCCGATATAATACGCCTTTCCACTATGATCGAAGCCAAGAAGTCTCGCCGGGAGATGCTCGAACAATTCGTAGCTCAAAAACCGGCGGATGCCTTTGCGCGTTACGGCCTGGCGCTTGAATGCGTCAAGCTCGGCGATGACGACGCAGCCGTCGAGCATTTTAAGAAGCTTCTCGAAGCACATCCTGAATACGTCGCAGGCTACTTCCAGTACGGCCAGCTCCTCGGACGAACCGGCCGGCAACAAGAAGCGCGTAAACTGCTTTCGGACGGGATTGTGATCGCCTCGCAAGCAGGCGACATGCATTCGCGCGATGAAATGCAGGCGGCGCTCACCCTGCTGCAATAACACCCGATTGCACCCGCACACGCGCGTGTGTTAAACGGAAGGCGTGCAACCAACGCGCATACCGCTCTTTCCGCTCAACGTCGTTCTTCTTCCCGGAATGCCTATGCCTCTCCACATCTTCGAGCCTCGATACAAACTAATGATCGGGCGATGCCTCAAGGAACATCTCGAATTCGGAATGATTCTCGCGGCCGAAAGCGGCGCGCCGACGATCGCAACCGCGAACGGCATGGCCAAGATTGGATGTACGGCGCAGGTCGTTCAAAAGATCAAAGAGTATCCGGATGGGCGCATGGATATTTTGGCCGAAGGACGCACGCCTTTTGCCTTGATGCAGCTTCTCGATGAGCAGCCCTACTACGAAGGAATCGTCGTATACCAGCCTGACGATCGCTTACCGCAGAATCCCGAACAAGAGACTTTGCTAATGGAGGTATTCCAGAAATGTCACCAGGTACTTTACGGCGAAGCATGGATCGCGGCGCGCGACGCAGAATCTGTGCCGCTTGCGTACCAGATGGCCGCGCGCTTGCCGTTCGACCTCAGCGCGAAACAAGTGCTGCTTGAAACTCGGAGCGAGCGGCAGCGACGTCAAACGCTTATCGCGTTTATAAACGAACTCCTTCCCAAGCTCGCAAGCAACGAACGAGTGCGCCGGCGGGCTGGCGGAAACGGCCGCAGCTTGAATTAATGCGCAAAACACCTGATATCGGCATCCGCTGCGTTCCACTATAATGGGTTGCAGGCGCTCTCGCTTGCGGGAAGCGCCGCCCAGTTCCAAGGAATGGCCGCTCTCATGAGTTCATACCCGAAGACGCTCGGCGAGCTTCGCCGCAGCCAGTGGTCCGAAGAAAAGATCGCGCATCGGTCCGTGCGCCAGGAGTTGCGCGAAAACCTGCTCCAGAAAATGGAGAAGGAGGAGCCGCTTTTCCCCGGCGTGCACGGATACGACGATACCGTGATTCCGCAGATTATTAACGCGATTTTGTCGCGGCATCATTTCATTCTGCTGGGACTGCGCGGGCAGGCTAAATCGCGTATCGTGCGAGCGCTCACGGGATTCATGGACCCGCAAATCCCGGTCATCGAAGGCTGCGAGATCCACGACAATCCGCATTGTCCGTTATGCCGGCCATGCCGCGACCGGATTGCCGCGGAAGGCGATGCGACGCCCATCGCATGGCTGAAGCGCGGGCAACGCTACGTCGAAAAACTGGCGACGCCGGACGTCACCATCGCCGACATGATCGGCGACATCGACCCGATCAAGGCGGCCCGAGGAGGCCACAATCTTTCCGACGAACTGACGATCCACTACGGCCTGCTTCCGCGGGCGAACCGCGGGATCTTCGCGATTAACGAATTGCCCGATCTTGCGGGAAAAATTCAGGTGGGATTGTTCAACATCATGCAGGAAGGCGATATCCAGATTAAGGGCTATCCCGTGCGGCTGGCGCTGGATGTGCTGCTGGTCTTCACGGCGAATCCCGAGGATTACACGGCGCGTGGAAAAATCATCACACCGCTGAAGGATCGTATCGGCTCCGAAATCCGCACGCATTATCCGGCAAGCCTGTCCGAGGGCATGTCGATAACCGCCCAGGAATCCTGGATCAAGCGCGAAGGCAAGCGCCGACTGGAAGTGCCGCAGTATATTCGTGAGATCGTGGAGGAAATCGCATTCCAGGCGCGCGAAGACAAACGCGTGGACCGGCGCTCCGGCGTAAGCCAGCGGCTGCCGATCAGCGCGATCGAAAACGTGCTCAGCAGCGCGGAGCAGCGAGCCGCGCGGAACCGCGATTCGACGATCGTTGCGCGGGTGGCCGACGTGTACGCCGCAATTCCCGCGATGACCGGAAAGTTCGAGCTTGAATACGAAGGCGAAATGCGCGGAGCCGAGAATATCGCACGGGAATTGATTCGCGCCGCAACGGGCAGGACGTTTTCGCGTTATTTTCCGGATGTGAATTTTCAGCCGGTCGTGCAATGGTTTGAGATGGGCGGAGAATTGAAAGTTCCGGGAAACGCTTCGAGTTCGGAACTGGCGGCGCAGCTCAAGAAGATCCAAGGGCTTTTCGAGAATCTCAGCGGTATAGGCGTAAGCGCGAAAGATGATTCAGCGATCCAGGCGAGCGCAGCGGAGTTCATTCTGGAAGGGCTTTGGGCGCAGAAGCGAATCAGCCGGACCGAAGAGCGCGGATTTTACGCCGAGGCTCGCAAGACGCCGGAGCCACGCGAGCCACGCGATCCGCGCGATCCATCCGGCCGAGCGCCGAAGAAGCAGTTCAATTAAACTGGAAGCTGCGTTGCGATGAAATATACGAAATATTCCAAATACGCGCCGGACGCCGCAGGGGACATCGACCTTCAGGAACTGATGAACCGGCTGTCGGATTTCTTTCTACGCAGCGGATTCGAATCACCATACGGGGTTTACGAACTTGACCCGGAGGAATCGCGGACGCATTTTCTCGATGACCTCCGCGAGGCGATTCTCCGCGCGCTCGAAGACGGTGACCTGGTTCCCCAGGGGCTGATGGAGCAATTGCTGCAGAATCCCGACCCTTCGACAAACCGGGAGCTACGCGACCTAGTCGACCAACTGATTCAGCGAATGCAGGAGGAAGGCTTTATCTCGCAGGAACAGCAGCAATCGGCCCGTATTACTCCGCCGCCGTCGGAAACTCCCGGGGGACAGGTCGGAGCGCCGCAACCGAACGTCGAGGCCCGATTTGAAATTACGGACAAGGCGCTCGATTTCTTGGGCTTCAAAACGCTAAAGGATTTGCTGGCATCACTGGGCAAGAGCAGTTTCGGACGGCACGACACGCGCGACCTCGCGACCGGTGTCGAATCGGGCGGGTCGTCGAAACAGTACGAATTCGGCGACACATTGAACATGGACATCAGCGCGACGCTCTTCAACGCCGTGCAACGAACGGGCGCGGGCATCCCGGTCGAGCTCGATTACCCCGATCTGATGGTGCATCAGTGCGAATACCAATCGTCTTGCGCGACCGTGCTTATGCTGGATTGCAGCCACAGCATGATCTTGTACGGGGAGGATCGCTTCACTCCCGCCAAGCGTGTTGCGCTGGCGCTCTCGCATCTGATCCGCACGCAATATCCGGGCGATTCACTGCACTGCGTGCTCTTCCACGATAGCGCCGAAGAGATTCCGCTTTCAAAGCTGGCGCGCGTGCAGGTCGGTCCTTATTACACGAATACGCGCGAAGGATTGAAGCTCGCGCAGCGCATTCTGGCGCGGCAGAAGAAGGACATGCGGCAGATCGTGATGATTACTGACGGAAAACCGTCGGCGCTGACTCTCGAAGACGGGCGCATCTACAAGAATGCCTTCGGGCTCGACCCGCTCGTCGTGACGCAGACGCTCGAAGAAGTCGCGAAATGCAAGCGTGCGGGAATCCTGATCAACACTTTCATGCTCGCGAGCGATTACAGCCTGGTGCATTTCGTGCAGAAAGTGACCGAGATTTGCCGCGGGAAGGCTTACTTCAGTACGCCCTACACGCTCGGCCAATACTTGCTAATGGATTACGTTGGACGCAAGACGCGGCACATCCATTGAACCAACTTCTCCCATGATTACCAAAGATCAGATCGTGCCGATGCTGCTTGAAGCGTGCCCCGAAATCCAGACCGACTGGCAGCGTCATCGAGCCGATTGGAACGACGAGGAAGCCGGCATCTACAACGATCTCGCCGTTTTCGCGCATTTTATTGTGAATGCTTTCTCTAAAAATGAAACCGCCCGCTTCCCTGCCGTTTTTCAAGTGATTGAAGCCCTTCTGAGCGACGGAACCGAAGAGGTAAAGGGCGCTGCCGGAATCGGATTCCTGGAAGACCTTCAAAACATCGCCTCATGGCAACCTTTCGGTTCGGATGCATTTCTTCCCTGGTTCGGCCCCAATTCGCCGGAGGTTTGGAAGTAGCTAAAGTCGATTTGGGCGGGGGAAAAAAGCCTCATGGATGTAATCCGCGCTGAAAAGCGCACGCGTTGAGCGCTGAATACTTTCCTTGACTCGACCATCTGTTAGATTACGATTGCTTGCTTCGCGGGGAGCAAGTTCCATGTCGCGTGTAAAGCTGGTGGTCATAGGAGGAGTGGCCGCAGGAATGAGCGCGGCGAGCCGCGCTCGGCGGCGCAATCCAGAGCTCGATATCACGGTCCTCGAAAAGGGGCGGCACGTCTCGTACGGGGCTTGCGGACTTCCCTACTACCTTTCGGGCGAGGTACGCGACGCGAATGATCTGGTCGTTTACACGCCGCAATACTTTCGCGAAAAGCGAAACATCGACATTCGCCTGGAACACGAAGCGACGACAATCGAGCGGGGACGAAAGCTCATACACACCAAGGCGCCGGGCGCAAGAACGATTGAAATCCCGTACGACAAACTCGTGGTCGCCACGGGGGGCACCTGCAGCTCCAAACTTCCGGGTGCGGACCTGCCGGGCGTTTTCACCTGCAGCGACTTGGACGGGGCGATCCGTCTTCGCACGTTCCTGGAAGAAAAACGCCCGTCGCGAGGGGTGGTCGTGGGGTCGGGTTACATTGGCCTGGAAATGGCGACGGCATTCTCACAACGAGGAATCGCAGTCACCCTCCTCACGCGGTCGGCGGAACTGCTCAACGGCTTCGAGCCTGAAATCAGCAAGCGACTGGAAGCGCTTTTACAAGCGCACGGAGCAGTTCTGAAGAAAAATACTTCCGTGACCGCAATTTCCTCCTCACCTGTTGACGGATTGTGCGCGCACCATGCCGGGGGAATCGAGGCGGCAGGCGTGATGCTGCTTGCGACGGGAATTACGCCAAACACGGCACTGGTCGAATCGGCGGGGATTTCCGTTGGCGCCACGGGTGCGATTGTCGTGGACGACCGGATGCAGACGAACGTGAACGGTATCTACGCCGCGGGCGACTGCGTCGAGGCGCGACACCTTGTCAGCGGGCGTCCCGTTTACTTTCCCCTGGGCACGACGGCGAACAAGCAAGGCCGCGTCGCGGGCGAAAACGCGGCGGGTGGCAACGATCGTTTCGATGGAATCGTGGGTACGCTGGCCACAAAGGTGTTTGAGCTCGAGCTCGCGCGAACAGGGCTCAGCCTGGCGGAGGCTCATGCGGCCGGCTTTCATGCTGATTCGGTGACCATCCATACGGTTTCGCGGGCTGCCTACCTCGGCGGGAGACCGCTGATCGCGACGATCGTTTGGGACATGGAGAGCGGACGGCTGCTCGGCTTTCAGGCGGCAGGCGAAGAAGGCGCAGCAAAGAGGATTGACGCCGCGGCTATCGCGCTCCACGCGCGGATGCGAATCCAGGACATGCTGCATCTCGACCTGTGCTACGCACCGCCCTTCGCGACGGTGTGGGAAGCGTTGCTACTCGCAGCCGGCCAAGCTGTGAAGAAATCGCGCCGCCGGTGAGGCTTTCGCACCCGAATCCTCTCGTTTTCTCGGGCATCTAACGCGGTTGGGATAAGATTTCGTATGAGCCTAAAAGGCTACCTGAATCTTCTGCTCGGGAGAAAAACGATGGCGGCGCTGACGCCCGGCAAGGCAGCTCCGGGATTTTCCTTGAAAACCACGGACGGGCAGGAAGCAACTTTGGCGGGCGCACTCAAGAAGGGACCCGTGCTGGCGGCGTTTTTCAAAGTGAACTGCCCGACGTGCCAGTTCACGTTCCCTTTTCTGCAGCGCTTGTACGAGGCTTACGGCGGCGGACATGTTACGTTCTGGGGCGTCTCGCAAAACGATGAGGATGAAACACGCGAGTTTTGCAAGGAATTCGGCGTTCGATTCCCGATCCTGATTGATGCTGGAACTTTTGCGGCGTCCAGGGAATACGGCCTGACGAATGTGCCCTCGATTTTCCTGATCTCTCCGGACAACAAAGTCAAAGTCAGTTCCGTGGGATTCGCCAAAGCGGACATCGAACAGATTTCGGCGGAAGTCGCGCGGGCGACATCGAAGTCGGCGGTCCGAGTATTCAGGCCCGGAGAGGTCGTTCCCGCCTACAAACCTGGTTGAGGCACCCGAAGCTAGGCCCGGTCCGGGCCATCGCGCAGTGCAAGACAAAACTGCAAACGAGCTTCGCTATCTATCCGCGCTCGGTACTCTTCAGTTTCGCTTCACCTGACGTCAATCCAGATCCCGAACAGGCTTCTTGTATTTAGGCGGTTTTTTGCGCTTATCTGGAATTACGCGCTCCGCGGGAGGCATGCCCACGCCAAGTCGCGCGCGACGCCGCGCCTCTTTTGCCACTCGTAGCCGGGATTTTTTCCTGCGCGCCATAAATTACCTTCCGCCGAGTATCTGGACGTAAAATCCTACATCGAAATGTAGCGCGCAAATGAAGCTACTTGCCGGATTTCTTGCAGCGGGGCGATATGCCAAGACAAATTCGATCACTCGCGATGTTTCTCCCGTTGATTCTTACTATGGCGTTGCTGCTGCGCGTCAGCTTCGCGTGGAGCTATACCAGCCACCACTCGAAGCAAGCCCTCGGCGTGATTCCCTTTCTTTTCGAATCCGGCAACATCTCCTATTCTCTCGCTATCGGAAATGGATTCAGCTCGCCTTTCCATACCGACACCGGCCCCACCGCATGGATGACGCCGATCTATCCTCTGCTGATTGCGGCAGTTTTTCGGGTCTTCGGAGTGTACACATTCCATGGCTTCGAAGCGGCCGTTCTGCTTAACATTCTGTTTTCCACGCTATGCTGCATCCCGATTTATCTCGCCGGCAAGCGTATGGGAGGAGCCGCGCTGGGCGCTGGCGCGGCGTGGCTTTGGGCGATATTTCCAAACGCAATTCTGATCCCCGTCGAGAGTATGTGGGACGCTTCCCTGGCGGCGCTGCTGGCGGCGACAATCTTGTGGGCGACGCTGGCACTCGACGATTCGCGGCGAAAGCGCGATTGGTGCGCCTACGGCCTGCTATGGGGCGTCGCGCTGATGGCCACCGCGACGCTCGCATCCCTTCTGCCGTTGCTGCTCGGCTGGCTCGTTTATCGAGCGCGTCGGGAATCTCGCCCGTGGCTGAAGATGCCTGCGACTGCGCTCGCGATCGCGATTCTCTGTTGCGTCCCGTGGACGATCCGCAACTACGCCGTGTTCCACAGCTTCGTTCCGCTGCGTTCGACACTCGGCCTTCAGCTCTGGGTGGGAAACAATCCGCAGGCGAAGCCAATCTGGCTTGGCGATTTTCACCCGATTCACGACGAAAACGAACGGGAGAAATATATCGCGGCGGGCGAAATTGCGTATATGAGAGAGAAGCGAGACGACGCAATCCGGTTTATGTTCACCCATCCACGGAAAGAGGCCTATTTAGTCAGTGAGCGCTTCATCGAGGTGTGGTCCGGAGGAACGCCGGATCCCTGGCAGGATTTTCTGCGAGATCGCTCTTTTCGTTTCCGGGCGGTGCTCATCGCGAACATCCTCGTCGCATTTGCCGCTCTACTCGGCATCATCGAGCTCGCCCGGCGGCGCAGCGTCTATGCATTCCCACTAGCGATAGGTCCCGTTGTATTTCCGTGGGCTTACTACCTTACAGTCGTTATGCCCCGATATCGCCTTCCCATAGACCCTGCGGTGTTGCTGCTAACCGCAATCGCAATCGGTGCATTCTGCCAACGGTTTAGACGGACGCAGCCACCGTACGCGAACGCCAATTTGAAACACTCATAGGTCGTGGTAAAACTTTCGAAAGAGCGTAATCGTTCTGACAAGAATGGCCCAGGAGGCGTTATCCATAATGATTGAGGAAACCTTTCTTCGGATTCTCATTGGCGGCCTGGTCGTTTCCGCGTTTGCGGTGCTGGGCGATCTCTTCGAACCGAAGAGCTTCGCCGGGCTTTTCGGAGCCGCGCCGTC
>JANWJR010000028.1 GCA_025451835.1 Candidatus Acidiferrales bacterium
ACCACGTCGGCGCCCGACTGCGCAAAGAGTTTTACGGTTGCGGCGCCGATGCCTCGCGAGCCGCCCGTGATGAGTGCTGCTTTGCCTGCCAGCGAAATCATGAGTCCCCCAAGAGAAATGAAGTAACAATCTAGGATTGACAGTTTCCGCAGGGTCAACTGTACAGCGACAAAGGAAAATTGCCTTCCGGGCGCTACCGCGACGCGGTAGCTTCACGCGCCGCGGCGATGAAATCGCCAAAAAGCGCCTGCGCCACTCGATCGTCCGCCACCATGCGCTCCGGGTGCCATTGCACTCCAACCACCCAATCCGAGCCGCCATTCCATTCAACGCCTTCGACCACGCCATCCGGCGCATGCGCCACAATTTTCAAATGCCGCCCCGGGTTGAGAGGCGATTGGTGGTGCGAGCTATTGACGCGAATTTCGTCCGCGCCGGCAAGCCTTGCGATGCGCGATCCCGCTTCGAGTTTGACCGGGTGGTGCGGCTCGCGCCCTTCGTGGCCGGGCCACGCATGCTGGATCGTGGTCTTAATTTCGCTGGGAATATCCTGCACCAGCGACCCCCCGAGAAACACGTTGAGGCTCTGAATACCATAACAGATTGCTAGCACGGGTTTGTGCGTCGCGAATGCGCCATCGAGCAGTGCGAAATCGGTGGATTCGCGCCTGGGATCGGAGAACGAGCCGTTCGGATGACTGTCCGCTTCGAACAGCGACGGGTGCACATCAGCCGGGCTGCCGGGCAACACAATCGCATCGAGTTTGCGCATGGCCACTTCCAGATCATCCGCCGCAAGTCGCAGCGAGATTTCGATTGGCTCGCCGCCCGCGCCTCGCACGGCTTCGAGATACGTTTCGTATGCACCGCGCTGGTTGGTAAGTTCTTCTGTTTTAGTGCGATAGGGGATGCCTACGCGGGGTGTGTGGCTGGCGTCAGCGGTCATGAACCCACCATCGTATCACTGCCGCCGAGGCTGCAGCAATCTCGCTTTTGCGTTTGGTTTGGGAGGCGCAAAATACGGTCGCGCGATCAGACCTGCGGCTTCGACTACCCCTTCGGAGCGGGCACGTCGGTCTTCGCAGCGCGCCGTTTCACAACGCTGCGCCTATGCCAGTAGCTTCGTAACTCGCCAACCAGGAACAGAGAGCCGGTGACGAAGATGGCGTCATCGCGCCGCGCCAACTCCAAGGCGTGTTCGAGCGCTTCAGCGGGATCGGAGATGATGCGCATTTCCTTTGCGAGACCAGCCGTCATTTCCGCTAGAAGCGGCGCGGAGATCGCACGAGATTGCCGCGGTTGCGTCAGGATCACCGCGTCCGCGAGCGGAAAAAGGACGCTGGCAATTTCGTCCACGGACTTGTCACGCATCGCGCCATAGACGAACACAATTCCCCGGCCGCTAAAGTTTTCTTCCAGGAATTGTCGCAACTCGCGCGCAGCGGAAGGATTGTGAGCGCCGTCGAGAAAAAGCGCGGGATGGTCAGCGAGCTTTTCAAGACGGCCGGGCCAGCGGACCGAAGCGATACCACGGGAGATCGCTTCGTCGGTAATACGGAATCCGCGACTGGCAAGCGCCTGCGCGGCTGTGGCAGCGGCGAGCGCGTTGCGAATCTGAAAGCGGCCCGCAAGCGCCGGTTCGATTGCGAACGTCGCACGCGACAGAGTGGAGCGAACGTTTGCGCGATACATACCATCGGCAGACGTAACCGCTCCCACCTGCCAAGCACTCTCGACTTCGATCAATCGCGCGCCCAGTTCAGCGCACCGGCGGGCCATCAAGCCGCGTGCTTCGGGCCGCTCGACAGAACTTACCACCGGGCAGCCAGGCTTTATGATGCCCGCTTTCTCGCGGGCAATTTCTTCGATCGAATGCCCGAGGAAATTTTCGTGATCGAAATCTATGGATGTAATAATGGCGACTTCGGGTTCGACGATATTCGTCGAATCGAGCCGGCCGCCGAGCCCTACTTCGTATACGACGAAATCCACACGGTGGTTGACAAACGCCACGAATGCCATCGCCGTGACGCATTCGAAAAACGTGGGATGTGCCCCAAGTTTTCCGGATGCCAGCAGCGATTCGATTGCCTCGTGGACGCGCCCCCACGCCGAAGCGAAATCATCATCGGAAATGTTTTCACCGTTGAAGCGGATGCGCTCGTTGATGCGCTCGAGATGCGGAGAGGTATATAAGCCGGTTCGCAGACCAGCCGCTCGCAAGATCGATTCGAGCAGCGCGCCCGTGGAACCTTTGCCATTCGTGCCGGCAATATGCGCGCAAGGAATTGCGCGGTGGGGATTGCCAAGGCCGTCGGCGAGCGCGGCGATATTTTCGAGGCCGAACTTCTGCACGCGCGCCTGCTGAGGCGACGCCAATTCGCGGCCCAAAGCCAGCAGCGCGCGGACGGATTCTTCGTAGTTCATCAGGAATCGAGGAAAAAGCTCAGCGCGTGGCTGATATACGGCTTCAGTTCCTTGCGGGGGACGACGGCATCGAGAAATCCGTGCTCCAGAAGGAATTCAGCGGTCTGGAAACCCTCGGGCAATTTCTGGCGGATGGTTTGCTCGATCACGCGCGGGCCTGCGAAGCCGATGAGCGCGCCTGGCTCGGCAATGTTCAAGTCTCCGAGCATCGCGTAGCTGGCCGTGACGCCGCCGGTGGTCGGATCGGTCAGCACGGAAATGAACGGAATGCGCGCTTCGTCCAGGCGGCCGAGCGCCGCGGAAACCTTGGCAAGTTGCATCAAGCTCACCGCGCCTTCCATCATGCGCGCCCCACCCGAGCACGAAACGACGATGAGCGGCGACTTCTGGGCCACCGAACGCTCCACGGCCCGCGCCACTTTTTCGCCGACCACGGCTCCCATCGAGCCGCCAATAAATTTGAATTCCATCGAACAGCAAATCACCGGCCGGCCATCGAGCTTTCCCTCGGCTGTGATGACCGCGTCCTTCATGTTCAGTTTGTGCTGCGCTTCCTTGAGCCGTTTCGCGTACGGCTTCGTGTCCGTAAAGTGCAGAGGATCGCTCGATTCGAGATCGGCGTCGTGTTCGACCCACGGTTCCTCATCGAGGAGCAAGGCGAGCCGACGGCGAGCGTCCAGACGGAAGTGATGCTCGCATTTCGGGCAGACATCCCAATTCCCTTCGAGGTCCTTTTTCCAGATAATCGCGCGGCAGGAACTGCACTTGGTCCACATGCCCTCGGTGCGAACGCGGCGTTCGTCCACGGGCGTGGGATTCTCGAGCGACTTTTTTTCGCGCTTGAACCAGGTCATTTCTAGAAGCTCGATGCGGGAGGCCTGAAGCGGCAAAACCTCCGGCGAAAGTGTGCTACGCCAAGAATGACAAGCCACTAATAATCGATGCCTCGCTGCGCGAGGAGGCCTTTCGTGTACGGGTGCTTCACTTCGCGCATCTCGGTCACCAGATCGGCGGCTTCCACCAGCTTCGGATGCGCGTTGCGGCCCGTGCAGATTACATGCACCCGTTCCGGGCGCTTAACCAATGATTCTACGACTCTTTCGGGGTCCAGCATCTTGTAGCCGATCACGTAATTGATTTCGTCGAGCACCACGAGATCGTATCTTTCGCTATAGATCTGATCGCGGCCGAACTTCCAGGCTTCCTCGCACATGCGAACGTCTTCCGGATCGGTATCCGCACCGCCGACCTTTACAAAGCCGCGTCCCATCGGCCGGATTTCGAATTTGTCGTCACCCAGCATTTTCGCGGCGTCGAGCTCGCCATAGTGCCACGAGCCTTTGATGAACTGCACCATCAGAACGCGCATTCCTTGTCCCACAGCGCGAAACGATGTGCCAAGCGCGCAGGTTGTCTTGCCCTTTCCGGGACCCGTGTACACAATCAGGAGGCCTTTTCCTTCCGGCATTCCATTGCGCTCCGCTTTGATTGACAATAGTGGCCGCAGCCCGCCGAAACGTCAAGAGACCCCAGGAGTCACGATGAGTCTCCCGGGAGAAAACGGGGTTATACTTGCGGCGCAATTTGAAACTGAGGAGAGAACATGCGAAAAAAGACGATCACGTTTTGTACGTTGCTGTTCGCAAGTTTGACGGTTCTTATCATTCCTGGCTTCGCACAGAAGGACACGAGCAAGCGGCCCAGCCCGCCGGCAAAGGCCGAATGCACGCTGCCTGGTGGCAAGACCCTTACGGTGGATTATTCAAGCCCTCGCATGAAGGGACGCAAAATTTATGGCGGCCTGGTTCCCTACGGGGAGGTCTGGCGCGCCGGCGCGAACGAAGCAACAACCTTCGTTACCACGACCGACCTGATGGTCGGCGGCAAGGACGTTCCGGCCGGCAGCTACACGATTTTCACGCTGCCCACCGCGGACAAGTGGACTCTTGTTATCAGTAAGAAAACCGGCGAATGGGGCATACCTTATCCGGGCGAAGCCGACGACTTCGCGCGTGTCGAGATGAAGGTTTCGAAGCTGCCGTCACCAGTGGAGGATTTCACGATCTCGTTTGCAAAGACGCGCGGCGGCTGCGATATGCGCCTCGATTGGGAAACCACGCGCGCATCGATTGCAATCTCGGAAAAGAAATAGCAGCCCGCCGCTCCGAATAGGATACCGATTCGAATCCCGACCCCCTGCATGAATCCCGTGCAGGGCGTTTCTTGTGGGTCGCGTCAGGAAAGATTCAAATTCGCGCGAAGTATTTCCGCAATCGCGACCACGCGCTGCTGCGCGGCGGGCGACATTTTGCTGCTGGCTCCGCGCTCGCGCAATACCAGCCAGATTCCTGGACGATGAATGTGGTTATCGTGGCAAATCGCCCCCGTGAGCTGGACGATTTCGAGATTGTCTTCCGCGAGACGGCCATCCAGCACCGCGCGGGTTTCGTCGAGCAGATCCTTGAATCCCTGCGAAGCGAGCATCGGGTCCACATCGCGCGGCACCGGCGCTTCCACATCGAGCAGATCGTAATCCGCAAGCGGGCTGGTAATCATCAATTCCACCGAGGCTGTCGGCGCGCCTGCGTCGTGCGTAATTTTGATAGACATGGCTTCGTTATTCTCCCAGATGTGTCACTACTTTGGATAGGGATGGCCGGCGAGGATGGCGAACGCGCGATAAATTTGTTCGGCCAGAGCCACCCGGGCAAATTCGTGCGGCATCGTCAAAGTGGAGAGCGACAATTTTTGCGTCGCGCGGACGCGAAGCTCTCCCGGGAATCCTTCCGCATCGCCGCAAAGGAAAGCAAGTTCCCGTGTGCCCCGATCGCGAAGGCTGCCGAGCCAGCTGGCAAATTGCTGCGATGTGAACTGCTTGCCTGCCGCATCAAGCAAGACCAACGTGGCGCCAGGTTCGATTTTCAGCTTGCGCAATGCGGATGGTCCGGTGTCGCGCACTTCGTTGACTTCAAGTTCTGCGTAATGTCGGATGCGAGCGGCGTAGTCGTCGAACAGAGCGAGTATTTCTTCGCGCCGAGTTTTACCGAGCATAACAAGTCGGATTTTCATGGTTGCAGTTGAGACGCCGGGGACAATTCAGCGCTACACCTCAAAGCAGCCCGTATTTCTTGCGTTTGTCGAGAAGCGTCTTGCGGCTGATGCCCAGGACTTCCGCGGCTTTGCCGATCTTGTAACGCGTTGCTTCGAGCGTCGCGTGGATGGCTTCGCGCTCGATGTCATCGAGAGAGCGCAGCGATCCGGCCGAAGCAAGCGGTTGATTGGAAGCGCGAAGCACTTGCGGGAAATCTTCAGCACGCAGAACGGAGGCCTTTGCGAACACCAAAGCATGCTCGATGGCATTCTTCACTTCGCGGACATTCCCGGGCCACAAGTAAGATTCGAGAAGGCTCTCAGCGCCGGCATCGAGCGCGGCTTCCGGATGGCCATGCACCGGCCCGAGCCGCGCCAGAAAATGCCAGGCAAGCGGCTTGATATCGGCGCGACGATCGCGCAAAGGCGGCACGGAAATCGCGAGCACGTTGAGGCGGAAGAATAGATCCTCGCGGAAGCGGCCAGCGGCGACTGCCTTCGACAAGTCCGTATTCGTCAGCGCCATCAGCCGCGCTTCCATGCGAAGCGTTTCCGTCCCGCCAAGCCGCTCGAATTTGCGCTCTTCGAGAACGCGCAGCAGCTTTGCCTGCATGCCCATCCCCAGCGCGGCCACTTCATCGAGAACGATCGTACCGTCGTCGGCAAGTTCGAGGCGGCCCGGCTTGCGCGCTTCCGCCCCCGTGAAGGCGCCGCGCTCGTGGCCGAAAAGCTCGGACTCGACCAGCTCGGTGGGCAGGCTGGCGCAATCAATTTTCAGGAGAGGCGCATTGTGACGCGGGCCGCGCTCGTGAATCCAGCGCGCGAGCTGATCTTTTCCGGTGCCGCTTTCGCCGCTGATGAGAAGCGTGGTGCCAGTGTCGGCAACTTTTCCAGCAAGTTCGAGGATATGCAGCGAAGCCGGATCGACTGCCACCCAGGGCGCTTCCAGGCGGATGTTCGTGGCGTTCATCGCGATCTGGCGCCACTCTCGGATTCGCCCTGAGTTCGTGCCGGATGCGGCGGCGCGTGGAATTCGATGCGCTCGGCGGTGCGCCAGAGACGTTCGAGGTCGTAATACTGCCTGGCGCGCTCGCTGAATATGTGAACCACCAAGTCGCCGTAATCGAGCAACACCCATTCCGCGCTCGATTTGCCTTCGCGGTGCGCAAGGCGACGCCCATGCCGATTGAGGCGTTCCTCGATCGCTTCGCCGATGGCCTGGATTTGAGGCTGGCTTTGTCCGGAGCAGAGCAGAAAATACTCGGCGAAGGCTACGGTGCCGGCGAGTCTCAATACCGTAATGTCTAAAGCCTGCTTGTCCTGGGCTGCTTCCACAGCCCAGCGAATCTCGGATCGAAGGGAGTCGTGCGTCACCGGTAAAGAGCCTGCCCCAGAATGTATTCCTCCACGCGCCCGGGTACAAGCCCGTGAATGCTTTGATGCTTTTCGAGGCGGTGCCGGACTTCGGTGGAGGAAACGTGACTCGCGACCGTCGTCAGCAGATGGACGACCGATTTGCGGAGCACGATTTTGTTCGGATCATTTGAATGCGTGCGTCCAAGCTTTTCCGGCGGAATGACGAGCCGCAGTGCATCCAGCCGAAAGCCCGGGCGGCTGGCGATAATGAAATCGCATGCGTCGAGCAGCGCCTCATAGCTGCGCCACGTGGGAATTTCGAGAAATTGGTCGGCACCGCCGATGAAATAGAAATGGTCGTCGGGATGCTCGCGGCGATAGCGGCGCACGGTGTCGATCGTGTAGAACACATGCGGCGCGGTGCCATCGGGCGGGGCTTCCGCGAGCGACGGTATGAATTCTTTGTGCTCGGAGCAGGCGAGTGCGACCATGGCGTAACGGTGAATAAATGGGGTGAGCGCCTGCTTTGTCTTGTGCGGCGGACGCGACGACGGAATGAAATGAACTGCATCGAGATGAAAACGCCGGAGGGCCGCTTGGGCCACGGCAATATGGCCGGCGTGGATGGGATCGAACGTGCCACCGAAAAGGGCCACCGAACGCCGATGAGCATGCGCGTGGGGTTTATGAAGAGAGGCCGACGTCAACGCTCCTCCGGAAGCGATGCGGGAGATTGGTTTTCCGCACCAGCCATTGGATGAGCCAAGTTCGACTGGGTTGCAACTCCGGGTGCAGCCGGTTTGGGAATGCGATCGAGAGCATCAGCCATGGCCCGGACGAGGCTGGCGATGCCTTCGCCGGATGCGGATGATACCGCATGGAATTCAAGGCCTCGCTTCAAGGTGAACGCTTGCAATCGTTCGAGATGCTCGCGATCGGTGGTCGCGTCGAGCTTCGTGGCGACCACCATCATCGGTTTCTGAGCGAGATCGGGGCTAAACGACGCGAGTTCGCGTTCGATGATTTCGAAATCGCGGATCGGATCGCGGTCGTTCGCATCGCTGGTATCCACGAGATGTGCGATCAGCCGCGTTCGTTCCACGTGCTTCAGGAATCGGGTGCCGAGTCCCGCTCCTTCGTGCGCGCCTTCGATCAAACCGGGAACATCCGCCACGACAAACGTGCGCCCCTGGCCGGCTGGGGCGTCCGGATTGGCGGAAACAACGCCGAGGTGCGGTTCGAGCGTGGTGAAGGGATACGCCGCAATTTTCGGTCTGGCTGCCGAAATTCGCGAGATCAACGTGGATTTGCCGGCATTCGGAAAACCGACGAGCCCCACGTCCGCGAGCAATTTCAGTTCGAGGCGAAGATGGCGCTCCTGGCCTGGCCGGCCCTCTTCGTGTTCGCGCGGGGCCTGATGCCACGGGCGCACAAAGGCCGGATTGCCATTGCCGCGCCCGCCGCGCCCGCCGCGAGCAGCGAGAAAACGCTGTCCGGGCGCTGTGAAATCGAACAATTGCTCACCAGTGTTTGCGTCAAATACGACCGTGCCCACCGGAACGGTAAGAGTCGTCGAGTCGCCCGAACGGCCATGGCAATCTGAGCCCTCGCCGTGCCCTCCGCGTTGCGCTCGAAATTCGCGATTATAGCGGTAGCGCAGCAGCGTATTGTCGTTCGGGTTCGCTTCGATAGAAATATCGCCGCCGTGACCGCCGTCGCCGCCGGACGGGCCGCCTCGAGGGACGTACTTCTCCCTGCGAAATGCGAGGCAGCCATTGCCGCCATCGCCGGCCTTCACCAAAATTTTGGCTTCGTCCGCGAACATATCGAGCTCGTTACAACAGGCTGACAGAAGAAAGCATACGCCAGCGCGGCGCGCGAAGACAAAAATACGCGCCCGGTGGATCGGAGCGCGTATCGAAAATCGAAAAGTTCAGTTTGCAGCGGGCATCGCGGTTTTCTGCTCGCCGCCGATGGCAGCTTCCTCGACCGGCAGAACGCTGATGAATTTCCCCAGCTTGCCTTTATCCTGGAAGCGAACGACGCCAGTGATCGTCGCGAAAAGACTGTCGTCCTTGGCAAGACCCACGTTCTTGCCGGGCTTATACCGGGTGCCGCGCTGGCGGATCAGTATGCTGCCGCCGTTGACGAGCTGCCCGCCGAAGCGCTTGATTCCGAGCCGTTGCCCGTGCGAGTCGCGTCCATTTGTGGATGACCCGCCGCCTTTCTTATGTGCCATGA
>JANWJR010000029.1 GCA_025451835.1 Candidatus Acidiferrales bacterium
CAATCGATATAAGCCCCGCGGCTCAACAGGCCAGTTTTCTCGTCCGCCACGGCCAGCGATCGGACCAGCGACCTCAGCCGGGTGTGATTCACGCTGAGCACAAGCTGGTCGCCCACGGCCTGCAGGAAAAAGCTCTCGTTCGGCTTCCACTTCCGGTCGGAAGCGTCGCCGATGAATAACGTTCCTCCGGGCGCCTGCGTTTCTTTGTCGGTCAGCACCACTCCGAGGGCCGACTCGATCCCTAGCTCCCGAAGCGCAGGCGATGCTGCCGAGCGCAGCTCAATACCGCCCAGCGCGTCGGGTGCGGTTTTCGAAAGCGTCTCCACGATCGACGCGATTTGCGCGCGACTGGCCGGAAGCACTCCCCCCGTGCAATGCTCTCCGGTTAATTGCGCTGCTTCACTGGCGTCGCCCACGGCAACGATGCAACGGACGACTCCCAGATGTTTGCCGATTCCTGAAGCTGTGGTCGTCAGCACGTCTTGCGGCGTCGGTTGCCGGTACATCAGCCGATTGATCTCGGCGATCGCCGCGAGATCGCGATGCGTTTCAGCCGCTGCGACAGCCGGCGCGGGAGCTGCGGTCGGGGGTTCAGCCGGCGCTGGCGGTGCGACTGGGGCAGATACGGTGGCCGGAGGTGGCTTGACGCCACCGGGCTTTGGTGGCGCGCCCTTTGGCCACCAGCTCGCGCGTTCGTACAGCGCTCGCAGGCGCTCGTTCTTTTCCTCTTCTCCCGGAAAGAGCTGCGCGATTCGTTCCAGGCGTTCCACAGCTTTCGATTGCAGCGAATATTGCAAAAAAATTTCCACCTGCACGATCAAGTCTTCCAATGCCTGTTGCGCGCGGGCTTCTTCTGGAAGCTGGCCCGCCTTCTGCTCCGCGCCGGCTCCACTGAACCCCTCCGTGCGCGTGGATATGGTTGCAGCCTTTGCGGCGCGCGCAAGAATGTTCTGAAGGAAAGCCGGGTCTACTTTCCCTTCGAGTTTTCCGATTCGTTCATGATTGCGGTAGTCGTAAGGATCGATGTCCACCAACTTGTCGAGCGCATCGCACGCGTCCTTCATGCGGCCGGCCGCTAGATACAGGTCGAAGAGACGCATGAGGGCTTCGAAGTACTTCGTCTCGCGGTTCATTTCTTCGTAAAGCCGCGCGACTACTTCCGCCAATTGCAGCGATCCGGAGTGCGCCGAGGCCAAGCGCTCCACCTGCGACACGAGCTCCGGTTCTTTTCGGGCCAGTCGCATTGCGTCCTTCACCTGCACGACTAACGCCGCACCTTTCTCGTCCTGCCCGCTCCGAAGATATGCTGCCGCCACTTCGAAGAGCTTCGCGAATCCTTCCGGCTTCTGCCTGGAATAGCCCTCGAAAGTCGTCCTGGCATCGTCAAGGCGGCCTGCGCGCAGCAGAGCTTCTCCGTACAACGCCAAGAATGGAAGCTCGGTCTCGGTCCCCGCAATGGGATCGAGCAGGCCTACGGCACCTTCGGCATCGCCCTTGCGCAATTTCGCTTCGGCGTAAAAAACCGCGCCATCGCGGTCATCCGGAGATAATGCGTGGCCGCGTTCGAAATACTCGAGAGCTTCGTCGAGCGCGCCCGTATTCTGCGTCAACTGACCCGCTCGTACATAGCTTCGCGCCGCCAGATCGGAATGTCCCAGCCGTTCTGCCAGTTCACCGAGCGCAGTGTGCCGAGCCGGATTCTCCGGATCGAGCAGCGCGATACTTTCGTAGCACGCCAATGCTTCGATTTCTCGGTGCTGCTCCTGGTAAAGCCCCGCAGCCGCTCCGAATTGTTCGATTGCTTCTCCGGCGCGGTTCTGCTTCTGCAACAACGTGCCGTAGCGCATCAAGCGGTCGGGAGGCTGTGGAAGCGTGCGGAGGAACCGCTGATAGATCGCCGAGGCTTTCGGAGCATCGCCCCCTTCGACCAACCGGTCGAACTGAGCGCCATAGTATTGGGCCGCGGCCTCCGGTTCGTTAAGGCGAGTGTAGAGGTCGGCAAGGGCCTGCAGCGCTTCCTGATTCGAGGGAGAATCTTCGAGGACCGCTTGGTACTCGGAGACTGCCTCGCGAAGTTTGTTCTTCTCAAGACTGCGCCGGGCCCGTTCGAGATGTTTGTCGGTTTCTGTGGCCATAGGAGTGCGCGATTTTTCTGATAGCCTGGTTCATTCCTGCGGATAGACCCGGGCCATCCTCCGCGATCCATCCGGAGGAAGTGCAATTCAACGCGCCGTTTAAACAAATAATATATAACGGACCGCTCGCCGCTCCCAAAACGAAATCGCGGTTGCGTGCACATACGAAGAAACTCGCCGCTCACAGTGGTGTCAATACGCGGCGTCAGCTCTCGATAGCTCGCTGGGCAGGTGCGTCACTCGTTCACGCATCGATCGGAGCGAGAGTCCGCTCCGAACCAACGCGGCAAACCCTAGGAAAATGAATGGGATATTAAGAGCCAGAAATGCGAGGATCGAAAACGGCGCCGCCACCGCTTTCTCGACTCCGAAAACGCTTAAGCCAAGAACGCAAAAGAACCAATAAGAGCCCACATTCGCGGGGGCATTTGGCAGAGAAACGCCCAGATTTATGATCACCAGCACTACGATCGCGACCAAGAACGACAAATGCATACCGTATGAAACCATCACCGCCCATAACCCGGCGGCCTGGCAAAGCGGCATCAGCAACGAAAAAAACAAGGCCGGATAAAAGCTCGGCGCGGTCCCCATCGCGTGCAATCCAGTCAGCGCAGCCATTAGTTTCCCCGGCAGATGATGCGGCGCGGACTGAAACGACGGATCTCGTGTCAATTTCACTTCCAGATAAAGGATCAAAGCTACGACGACGCTGAGCAGCACGAGCGTGACCACCCCCAGAATATCCGCTGCTCTTTGGAAGGTGCGCGGCAAGTCCACCACCAGCGAGACCACGCCGAGCGACGCCGTAGCAATTACCAGATCGATCATCCGTTCCACGCCAACAGACCCGAGCATTCGTCCGAATGTGATTCCCTCGGAATCGGAAAGCAAGTAGCTTCGCAGCAACTCGCCAGGACGCAACGGAAATATCAGATTCGCGAAGAGCCCGGAAAATACAGCTCGAATCGATCGGGTCAGCCGCACTTCTCCGAATGGTTTGAGCAGGAATTTCCAGCGGACTGCCTGGACGAGATAGCTGAGAACGTCAAACGCCATGCCCAATAGCACCCATTTCCAGCTCACATTCTCCAGATCGTGCATTGCCCGAACGATATGAAAATCGTGCAGCACCCAAATGAGACAAGCGAGTGCAAGCCCGTAGCCCAGAATGATCGGGACTCGCGACCTTTCTGGCGGTTCGGTTTGGAACAGAGTATTCAACGCAGCAATACCGGCAGAACGTGTGTGGCGATTTCCTTCACTATTCTCACTCTGCTCAAAAATCGAGCGTCGCCGCGGCTTCCTCCGGGCGTTGCGCCCGGGACCACTTGTCATTCGGCGGACTCAACGCTGAAAAGAGGACATGGAACCGGGAACCCAAAACTCGGTACAGCCTACGACATCGGCCTGCACGAGGCAATCCGAGACTGAAGACAGTGGGGTTCGGTGAATTTCGCGGTCGGGCTATGTCAAGACTCCGGCTGGCAAATCACCTGCCCCTAAGCTCTGTTGTTTGATGTTCTGAAGTTCAGATCAGGCCGCGATTTGCCATCGCCAAGCCGCCTCGCGGCACGCGGGCGCCCGCTAGGGTAATGCGGGCAGCGTTCGAACGTTGAAGTTCGTGTCCACGGCTGGCATCCTGCAGGCAGCGCCAGCGCCGCAGAGATCACTCAAGGCAACCCCGAAATTCGGCGCGGTCGCGATGCCGATCAGGGGCTCGGCGTAAATCAGGTAGTTTCGCCCGACCGGCAATCGTTGTATCAAGAAACTCCCGTCGAATTGAGCTGTGGGCGGATTCGCTGTGCTACAGCTCCATCCACCGAGCGTTCCCGCGATCACCGATCCGGTGTCTGCATCAACTGCCACTACATGAGAGCCGAAAATTCCCGTCACGAACTGCCCCGGCGCAGGCGATGGCAGCGCCGCCAAGGCAAACGGGTTTGCGGGAATAATTCTTCCGCCGATCGTGCCAACGTTCACAGCATCCGAAGCGTCGGGATACAGCGAACGGACGCCGGTGCGATCGTCGTCTGCAAGCGGGCCATCCGGAGCTTGCGGCGTGGGTCGATTTCCGAGGAACTGCCCGGGCGGCGGCGAAAACGGGAACATGATCGCGCGAATCACCGCGGAATGATCGAGCCCGAGCCAGTGTCCCAATTCGTGCGTAAGGATAGATTCTAGATCAAAGGCACCCACTCCCTGGGGCGTCGAAAGCGCCTGGCGTGTTGCGAAGACCTCCTGTCCGTCGTTGCGCACCAGCGTGTCGGCGTCCAAAATCTGTCCCGTGAAAGCGGCCGGGCCGCTGCTGCCCACGGAAACTCCGGGAGCGTTCGCCGAGATCACGCGCGTGAAAGCCAGCACGCCGAAAGTGAAGCCGGCGCTTGGCTGGTTGAAGCAAATCGTGTTCAGCCCATCGATGTTCGTCCCGGAATCGTTGGAGCAAGCATCCGCGATGCCGGTGCGTTCGAGCGGCGCGATTGCCCCCGGATTCGCCGCTGCATTTAGAATCGTGCCGCTCACACCGGACCAAACCCCGAACGAATCGGTTATTACTTGTTCGATTTCATCCAACTGCGCGGCCGATCCAGTTGGAGCCAAGGTGAGGATCGCGCCAGACGAGGGAATCGCAGTGCTCCACTGGCGATTGAGTGGCATAGCCAGCGACAGATTCCAGCGGTCAGGTTGCGGGCATCCGCCCGCCTCGGGAACCGTCGAATCGACTGTGTAACTTTGCGTGATAGGTGCGAATGCGGTCGCAAGTAGCAGAAGACATGCCGAAAAAGCTGCGCCAAGTGTCCTCATGGCTTCCTCTCCGATTCATTGCGAATCATCGCGGCCAAATGCGCGCGAAATTCGCCGAGCGGTACATTGCGCGCGCCGGCCGCTTCGAACTGCCGCGTTGCCGTGTCGAACGCCGCGAATGCAGCGGTGTCCTGCGTGACACGTTCTTCGCCCGTTTGCGGATCGCGCCGGATGCGAAATGTTCCCTGCATCCAACTGACCACCGAATAATCGCCGCGCGGCGTGGGTTCGAGGAACAGAAGCACGTCTTCTCCGGGCCGAAATCGCGGCACCTCCGAAACGGTTGAAGTGAGATCGCCGAGCCTCCCTCCGAGCAGCCGCACGCTGATGTGGCCCGGAGGCGCGCCCTTCCAAGTTTCCTCGAGGGAAAAGGACGTGAACGTCCATATCTCGCCACGATCCCACGCGGTCGTGTTGGCGATGCATTTTGCTCGGACGATCACCGGCGAAGCCTTCGCCATCTCGGCAATCGATAGCCGCATGAGCGAAGTTGCGGAGACGAAGCCGCACGCCGGGAGACAAAGTATGATGACCACGAGAAATCGATTTCGAATTGTGTTTTTCACTGTACCTCCAGCATTCCAGTCGCTGCTGCGCGGTCGTTGTTGAGCGTTGTGATGACAAGCGTCCGCAAGCCTGGCAAAGTCGTGCTCGAGATCTGCAGATCGAGTCCGATTGTATTCGCGAAGAGACCCGTAACCGATTTCGCCGCGACGGCAATATCGGCGCCGCTTGGGCCTGTAAACGCATACGAAAACGACGGGTCGAGCGCGGTGCCGTGAATGCACAGGCTCACCGGTTGCGTTCCCGACGTGGGGCGGGTCACTTCGATTGGAGACCCCGCCATGTTGCAATTGTTTCCATTCGTCAACAACCCGATCGAATCGACGTTGATGGGCGACGACGCGGCGGCGGTGGTCGGCTCCGTCACGATGAAGTTCAGCCCTGTAGCCGTGGATTCCGATGTGCTGGGCGAAACGATCTGCCGCGAAACATCGAATGGAACGATCACGAACGGCACGGGATTCGAAAGCGCACCCGGGGAACCTGGATTCTGAATTTGAACCGTCAGCGTCGCTGCGGATTGGACGTCACTTGGATTCAGCGCCGTCGAGCAAGTTGCGGAAGACTGGCAAATCGTGTCCCGCACCACGCCGTTGATCAGCATAGTCGAGGCGGAACTGCCGTTTCCTGCTACGAAGTTCACGCCCTGCACCGCAAGCGGAAAACCCTCCACCGCTCCGGCCATGACGCTCGAGGGCAGAATTACCTCGATCGCAGGTCCATTCGTGAGCGCGACCGTGGCGGACGACGATTTTGTCGGATCCGCCTGGCTGGTTGCGACCACGGAAATTGCGTTTGGCGAAGACGCGGCCGACGGAGCGGTGTATATGCCGTTCGAGTCGACAGAACCGCAGGCAGAGCCATTGCAACCCTGCCCAGGCACAGCGCTGGCGGCGGTCCACGTCACGGCGGTGTTGCTGCTTCCTGTTACTCTTGCAAAAAATTGCCGCTGGCTGGGCGACAAGCCTGACGGCGCCACGAATGCGTAGAACGGCGAAACGGATACCGCGACGCCGCCCGGCGCTGCTGTGACTCGAACGAGAGCATTTCCACTCTTCGAAGGATCCGCCACGCTCGTCGCCGTGAGCGTCACGGGATTCGCGCCCGGAACAACCGCCGGTGCCAGATAATCCACGCTGCCAGTGACTGCAACCGCGGGCGTTACGCAGGGATTCGACCCTGTCAGACAAATTTCGCCGACTGTTGAATTGCCGTTGAGCAGTCCGTTGACGGTCCAGGTAACCGCAGCATTGGGCGCGTCCGCCACCGTCGCGGTGAAGGTTGCGCGCTGGCTCATGCCGAGCGTTGCGGAAGCGGGCGTTACGGTTACGCTGACGGAGGCCGTTAGAGTGATCGTTGCGGAAGCAATCGCCGAACCGGCCGTCGCGTGAATCGTCACCGGATCCGTTCCCGGCAGAATAGCTGGAGCGGCATACAGGGCCGAATTGGGGCTTGTGGGGATGATCGTGCCAACGGTTGCATTGCCGCCTGCGACGCCGTTTACATCCCACACGATCGCCTCGCCACCGGGGACGCAGAG
>JANWJR010000030.1 GCA_025451835.1 Candidatus Acidiferrales bacterium
AACTTTTCGCGGTATATTCAGGCCGGGTCGGCACCCAACTACTTGCAAGATAAGGATTTGATTAGGCTTGGTGAACTGAACTGAGGCTTATGGTACTAGCAGTTTCGATTGCTGTAATTACTGTGTTCCCCCGAGAGAAGTTTTAAATGGTCGGGTTAGAATAGCGCTGCACAATTGTCGTCGGGTTGCCGTCGGGTCGTTAGCGCTTTCAGCACGACAAGGGGTAGAATGGTACTTCTGTCCTATTCATCCCAGCCGGGCGTTCTAGTACTAACTGATGTCGGGGATACTGTGCCCCGGTATCTATAAATTTCTAAAAGGGGCCTTGGGTGAATTTCATGGGCGCAATGACGAATAGGGCTGTCTTTAATGAGGCGCTTCTTCCGGAAGGCGAATCGCGAGTGGGGGTTTTCGGGGCGGGATTCGTGCTGGAAGTCGCCGTGCTGTTGGCCCTGATCGTAATTCCTATGCTGGTACCTCAAAGACTGACTCTCGAGCAGCAGAAATACTGGATCACTCAGATCGAGGCACCTGTCGTAGAGGCTTGGAAGCCCCAACCCAAACCAAAACCCGTGCCGGTCAAGCAACCGGTGGCAAAAGTGCCGCCCAAAATCGAAGTTGCTGTGGCGCCTCCCAAACCCAAGGTCTATAATCCGGTGATTGTCGCGCCTGTCGCTAAGCGGGCGACCTCGCGCAATGACACCAAAGCTCCTGAACTACCGCAAGTTGCTAAAGTATTTCCGGCTCCCGTCTCCATGGGCAGCTCTGCCATTCCGACTTTGAAGAAGCCCCGCGAAGCCGTACAGACGGGCGGTTTCGGCGACCCTAATGGGGTCAAGACGAACAACCAGACTAATCGTAATCCGAATATCGCGCAGCTGGGAGCGTACGATATGCCTGCAGGCCCCGGTTACGGCAATGGAACCGGCGGGGCGAAGGGCGCTCGCGGCATCGTGGCCAGCACAGGATTCGGCAACGGCGTAGCAACCGGCGGCAGAGGCGGAAATCATGGCACCGTTCAATCGGGTGGCTTCGCCGACGAGGGTGCGGTCGCTCCGACCGCCAAGACGAGGCCCACGCAAACTGTTGCAGCAACAACTCCGGTTCAGATTCTTTTCAAGCCCCGGCCGGTTTATACTCAAGAGGCGCTGGCGAAGAAGATCGAGGGCGAAGTCCTCCTTCAAGTCGTATTCACCGCATCCGGACAAGTGGAGGTTCAGCGCGTCGTGCAGGGTCTCGGGTATGGCCTCGAAAGTTCGGCCGAATCGGCGGCGCATCAGATTCGCTTTCGTCCCGCGCAGCAAGACGGCCACCCGGTGGATTCCGCTGCCATCGTACACATCGTGTTTGAATTGGCCTATTGATGGAGAATGCGGAAGGGGGATAGGCAATGCGTTCGTGGAAGAATTTCTATCGCCCACTGTTCCTAGTGGGCGCGTTGGCCGGAATCGTGTTGGCTCAGCCGCAACCCGCGGCGCCGAATAACGGACAGGCGGGAAATTCCGCATCACCAGTTGCCACGGTGAATCAGGCCATTGATCGCATCATCGCGCGCGAGCACGAAGAAGTCGCCACCATCAAGCATTACAACCCGATCATCGAAACGTATATCCAGGACATGAAGCCCGACAAAGAGATGGGCTCGGTCCCTGTGAGCGATCACTATTTTCTTGGCCAGGCGGATCTTACAAAGGGTATCGTCGACCAGTCGATGCTCGGCCGCGACAAGAAGGGCGGTCTGCTGAGCGATCTCAATCCTCTTTCGCATTTGGGCGATGTATTCAGTTCCTCTTTTGTCCCGGCTGGCTTCCTGCAAATGATTTATCTGGACACCAGCGGATTCGACCGGCAGCACTATCAATTCGAATACGTTCGTCGCGAATTTCTGGGCGAAGTCCGCTGCGTGGTTTTCGACGTGACTCCCCTTCGCAAATCCGGGCGAGGCCGGTTCAAGGGACGCCTGTGGGCCGAAGATCAGAACTTCACGATCGTGCGTTTCAATGGCATCTACACGCCGGTTTCAGGGATCAACGGATTCAATTTGCACTTTGACAGCTGGCGACTAAATATGCAGCCCGGACTTTGGTTGCCCGCCTACATCTTCAGCCAGGAATCGAATCAGAAGGATTTCCTTGGAAGCCACATTCGGTTTCGGGCGCAGACCCGCCTCTGGGGTTACGACCTGAAAAATGCAGGTCATGAATCCGAATTTAGTGAGCTAACGGTCGAATCTCCGAATGCGCAGGATCAGGCCGCGCAACAGGAAGATCGTTCGCCGGTTGAAGCGGAACGTGCGTGGCAGCACGAGGCTGAAATCAACGTTCTCGACCGGCTGCAACGGGTCGGTTTGCTCGCGCCCGTGGGTTCGGTGGACAAAGTCCTCGAAACCGTGGTGAACAATCTGGAAGTCACGAACAATATCGATATCGAGCCGGAAGTTCACTGCCGCGTGCTTCTCACCGGTACACTCGAGTCCTTCACCATTGGCCACACGATTGTCTTGAGCCGCGGTTTGCTGGACGTTCTTCCGGATGAAGCCAGCCTGGCGACCATGCTTGCACAAGAATTGGGCGACATCATGGTCACAAAACCTTCCACGGACCAGTGGGGTTTCAACGACACGACGAACGTCTCCACAATCGAGGCTTTGTCTCATTTTTCCTTCCGCGACACGCCGGAGGAAGTTCAGCTTGCCAGCCAAAAGGCGCTTGATCTGCTGAAGCATTCCCCGTACAAGGACAAACTGGGAAGCGCGGGATTATTCCTGAAGCAACTCGACGCTCAATCGAAGGCTCTGCCGGCCCTTATCAACCCACATCTTGGTAATCGTGTGTACCTGGCTCAGCAATTGATTGGCTCGGCTCCGAATCTCGAACCCGCCAAGCTGGATCAAATCGCTGCGTTGCCTATCGGCGCGCGGATCAAGTTGGATCCGTGGGACGATCAGGTTGATCTGCTGAAGGCCAAGCCGGTGCCCCTCTATTCGGCCCGAGAAAAAATGCCGTTTGAGGTGACGCCGTTCATGCCATTCCTCACGCGATACCAGCGGACGGAAAACGGGGTTTCCGGCGATCCCACAAAGGCTGACGTAGCAACCAGAGATTCCTCACAGCCGCAACAACGACAGCCACAACAGTAGCAATCGCTATCACCTCGTTCAGATCGCCCGGCGATGCACGCCGCCCGGATTTTTTGATGCCCCGTCTCGCCCGTTGCGCTCCATCCTCGAGAAGACTATTTTCAATCCTGGCGTGAATGCGAGAGACTCGGGGCGTATGAAGCGGCAATCGCTGCTCGACTATTTTCAGCCTGCTTCGCGGCCGCAGAAGGAAATTGCCTTCATCTGGCGCCGCGGCTATCGCACGATTCGATGGTCGTACGCCGATCTCCGCAACACCGCGATCCGGTTCGCGTGCGAGCTCGAAGCACGCGGCATCGCACCCGGTGATCGCGTTCTCATCTGGGGCGAAAATTCCGGCGAATGGGCGGCCGTATTCCTCGGTTGCGTCTTCCGGGGCGTCGTCGCGGTGCCCATGGATGCAATTGCCGATCCCGGGTTTGCCGGGCGCGTAGTTCAACAGTCTGGCGTGCGCTTGATCGTCGCCGACAGGAATCTCCCTGTAATTCCCGCGGATTCCATCGTTCCAACGATTTCTCTCGATGGTTTACAAGCCTCAATCGCTGCTGCCGTTCCCCACGAGTATCATCTCGCGAATCTCGACCGCAACGATCCACTCGAAATCATCTTCACCTCAGGCACCACAGCGGAGCCCAGAGGAGTGCTGCTCACGCACGGGAACCTGCTCGCCAACCTCGAACCACTTGAGAAGGAGATCGATCACTACCGCCGCTACGAGCGTTTCGTCCATCCATTGCGCATTCTCGACTTGCTTCCTCTAAGTCACGTCTTCGGCCAGTTGCTGGGCATTTTCGTACCGCAAATTCTGGGGGCTGCGTCGATATTTCTCGATACCTTGAACCCGGCGGAAGTGATTCGCGCGATCCACGACGAGCGTGTCTCCGTTCTCGTCACCGTGCCGCGGATGATCGAATCGCTGCGCGCCCAGTTCGAGCGAGACATCAGCGCAAGTGGCGGGCTCGAAAGGTTCCGCCGTGATTTCCAGAATGCGGAACAAGAGCGTTTTCTGCGGCGCTGGTGGCGATTTCGCGCCATCCATCGCCGGCTTGGCTGGAAATTTTGGGCCGTTATTTCGGGAGGCGCGGCGCTGTCCGCCGCCGACGAAACGTTCTGGGGCCGCCTGGGATACGCCGTGATCCAAGGATACGGGCTCACCGAAACTACGTCGCTCGTCAGTCTGAACCACCCGTTTCGGCTCGGCCGCGGCTCTATCGGAAAGGCCATGCCAGGCATGGAGGTGAAGCTCTCCGCGGAGGGTGAAATTCTCGTCCGTGGCGAAAATGTTGCGCCGGGATACTGGAAAAACTCCAGTGTGACGTCAGTGGCCGATCCGGAAGGATGGTTTCACACCGGGGATATCGGAGAACGCGACGAGCAGGGCAATTTTTATTTCAAAGGGCGCGCGAAAAATGTCATCGTCACGCCCGAAGGCCTCAATGTCTATCCGCAAGACCTCGAGGCCGAGTTGCGAAAAGAATCTGAGATCAGCGATTGCGTCGTGGTGGGAATCGATCGTGATGGCAATGCAGAGCCCTGTGCCGTGCTGCTACTAAACGATTCGACTGCTGATCCTGGCACGATCGTGCAGCGAACGAATGGACGCCTGGCAGCTTTTCAACACATACGGCACTGGGTCGTTTGGCCAGATCGGGACTTTCCACGGACGCCAACGCAAAAGCCCGCTCTCGTACCCATTCGTGAGTTTGCCGGGAGAAAGCTTCAGGGCGACCGTCCTCCTGTGCAGGCTCCTGGTCAGATTGCCGATCTGGCGGCGCGCATTTCACGATCCCAGCGCGCGGACGCAAACAGCACGACGCCCTTGCAACTCAGCTCGATCGAACGAGTCGAACTGCTCAGCGCTCTCGAAGACCGCTATCAAGTCGACCTCAGCGAAACAGAATTCTCGAAGGTTCAGACCGTAGGCGCACTCGAACGCCTGCTTCAAGAGCCGTCCGCGCGACCGCCGGTTTATCACTTTCCGCGCTGGGCGCAAAGCGCGCCTGTGCGTTGGATTCGCGAGGCTGCGCATTATCTTCTCGTTCTTCCCGCGATGTTTGTCTTGGGCTGGCCCCGGATACTCGGAAAAGAAAATCTGCTGGACCTCAAGGGGTCGGTGCTGGTTGTCGCCAATCACGTTACCTACTTTGACCCTGCATACATTCTCGCGGCCCTTCCCGGGCGGCTTCGACGGCGCTTAGCAGTCGCAATGGAAGGCGAGCGGCTCGAGGCAATGAGGAATCCGCCGTCTGGCACGCCGCTTCTGACCTCCCTTGCGAATCGCGCGGGTTATTGGCTGGTGGTGGCGCTCTTCAATGTGTTCCCACTCCCCCGTCAAGCTGGGTTCCGTAAGAGTTTCGGATTTGCCGGAAATCTCACCGATTGCGGGTGGAGTGTTCTGGTATTTCCAGAAGGGACTCGCACACTCGACGGAAAAATGGCGCCTTTCCGGGCCGGGATCGGATTGCTTGCCTCGAATCTCGAAATCCCGGTCGTTCCCATGCGAATCGAAGGCTTATTCGAAAGAAAGCAGGCCGGCAAACGATGGGCGCCTTCGGGATTTCTGCGCGTCAGCGTTGGGGCGCCCGTAAAATTCGCCAGGACAGATGCGGCCGCGGGACTTGCGCAAGAACTCGAGCACCGTGTGGCCGCGCTCGAAACCAAATGATTTTCCTGGGGAGAGAGTGATCCGAAGGCCCTTCAGGGATTCAGCGGAAGACGAAGGCGAGCCTCGCAACCTCGTCGCGCCAGCCGGTTCTCGAGCGTCAATGTGCCGCCATGGGCTTCAGCGATCTGCCGGCTCAAAACCAGCCCGATACCCGAACCTCCCTGCTTCGTTGTGAAGAACGGCACGAAAAGATTTGCGGCGTTCGGAATCCCGGGGCCATCGTCTTCAATCCAAACCTCCACGTTGCCGTTCACGCATTGCCACCCGACACGAACACCGCCTCCGGTTTCGAGGGCCGCGTCTACGGCATTGTGCACGAGATTTATCAGGAGTTGCTCGAGCTGGTCGGGATCCGCTTGCAGCCGAACATCGGGACCCGCATTGACCTGCACTGGAAGGCGCATCTCAAGCCCAACAACGCGCCGAATCCACACCCCGACGTCCATTGGTTGCAGCGCCGGCGGCGGAAGCTTCGCGAGCCGAGCGTATGCATTCATAAAGCGCGCCAGACCGTCCGAGCGTGCGGCGATAATGTTAAGCCCGCTTCGCAGGTCTTCCTGCCAGTCTGCCGGGCGGTCTTTCCGATGCGCCATGCTCGCCAGGTTTTCCGCCACGGACTTGATGGGAGCGAGAGAGTTATTTAATTCGTGGCCGATTACGCGAATCAGGCGCTGCCATGCCTGGCGTTCTTCTTCTCTCAACGCGCGGCTCAGATCGGTGATGACCAGAAGTTGGTGGGGCAGACCGCCTTCGCGAAAATTGCCGCGGTGTATTTCCCACCGGCCCGATTTGCCGGGAAACGCCACTTGCGCCATGCGCGGCGTCTCGCCCCGCAGGCAGTCAGCCAGTCCCAACTCTTCGGCGGACCGTCCCAGCAGCCGCTCCCCCGGCTGGTTCAGGATGCGCTCTCCGGCGCGATTCACTAGACGCAAGTGCCCTGTACCGTCAAACGCATACACCGCGACATCAATTTCCTCCATCACCTTGCGAAGTAAGGCCGTCGCTTCCAGCGCTCCTAGGCGCTGCTGCCGCAGTGTTTCGCCCAGTGCGTTCACCTCTCGCAGCACGTCGCCGAGTACGTCTGCATTGCTTGCGCCTCGCGCGCGAATTGAAAAATCGCCTTCGCGCAATGCTGCCAGCAGATTTGAAAGTGTTCGAAGGGGAAACGCGACCCGGCTCTGCGTCGCGAATGCGCAACTCAGCCACGCGCCCAGGATGACGATGGTCAGCGTCCATCGGAGGTTTGCCGAATGGTTCCCGGTCCAGAGGAGAATGATTGCCACAATCGTGCCACCAAGCCCGGCGGCCAGGGCCAGCAGCAGGATGCGGCGTTCGTACGGGAGAGGCTTCAAAGACTGTATTTTTGCAACCGGCGATAGAGCGCGCTGCGGCTAAGACCCAGCGCCTTGCTCGCGTGGCTGACGTTGCCGCCATAACGCGCGAGAGCTTTCTGAATCAGCACGCGCTCCACTTCCTCGATGCTCATTTCATCCATTTTCAAAGATGCTTCGCGCGCAGGCCGGAGTCCCAGGTCGCTCGCGCGCACCTGCGAGCCTTCGGCCAAGAGCACTGAGCGCTCCACGGCGTGGTCGAGTTCGCGAACGTTGCCAGGCCACGGGTGGTCGAGCAACAACTGCAGCGCCACCGGCTCGAATCCTTCCAGTTGCTTCCGGTATCGCTGCGCCGATTGCCGAAGGAAATATTGTGCCAGGATGGGAATATCCTCCTTGCGCTCTCGTAATGGCGGCAGGTGAATCTCGATCGTATTGAGCCGGAAGAGGAGGTCTTCGCGGAAGCGGCCCGCGGATATTTCGTTTTCCACATTTGCGTTCGTCGCGGAAAGAATGCGGACATCCACCCGGCGCGTCGTCGAGGATCCCACTCGCTCAAGTTCCCCCACCTCCAGCGCGCGCAGCAGCTTAGCTTGCAGGTTCATCGGCACGTTTGCGATTTCGTCGAGAAAGAGCGTGCCGCCATCAGCCAGCTCGAAACGTCCCACGCGATCCGACTTCGCATCGGTGAACGCGCCTTTCACGTGGCCGAATAATTCGCTCTCGAAAACACCTTCTGGAAGCCCGCCCGCGTTGACGGTCACAAACGGACGCCCGGACCGGGAAGAGAGCGCGTACAGCGTGCGCGCCACGACTTCCTTGCCGGTGCCGTGCTCGCCCGTGATCAAAATGTTGGCATCCGACGGGCCAACCCGCGCGATCAATTCCATTACCGGGCGCATCGCGGTGGATTGCGCGATCATGGTGGGGCGGCCATCGGCGCGCAGCAGGCGGTTTTCTGCTTCCAGCCGCTGGCTTCTGCGCAGCGCCTGCGCCAGTTCAATCTGCGTCTTCAGGATCGCAAGCAGGCGCGCGTTTTCCCAGGGCTTTTGGACGAAATCTTTGGCGCCCCGCCGCATCGCCTCGACCGCCAGCTCGAGGCTTCCCCACGCGGTCATCACAACCACAGGCAGAGTGCTGTCTTTCGCGCGTATGTTGGAGAGAAGATCGAGGCCTTCCTGCCCCGATGTAGTATCGCGCGCGTAATTCAAATCGATCAAAATCGCATCGAACTCGCGCGCTTCGATTGCGGACAGCACAGCCGATGGCGAAGCCACCGTTTCCGTCTCGAATCCTTCGCCCTTCAGCAAGAGCCGAAGCGCTTCGCGCACATCCGGCTGGTCGTCGGCAACAAGAATCCGGGTTCGAACTCCCTGAGGGGCCATCATATTATTGCGAAAAGTCTCTCCTTCAATTTTACTTCGGTTGGCCGCCTCGGCGGCAATCGGTTCTCTATCGCTGATCATTGTTTGTTTTGCTCCCCGTTAGGTCGCTTCACCTTCAGCCATTGCATTCATCATTTCATTCGTAGCGAAGCGCAACCAGCGGGTCCACTTTTGTCGCGCGGCGCGCTGGTATGTAGCACGAGAGAAAAGCAACCACAACGAGCCCCGCCGTGACAGTTAGAAGGGTCAACGGATCGTGAGCCTCGACCCCATAGAGCTGGCTTCGCAGATACCTGGTAAGCCCGAACGAACACACCAATCCTGCGACCAGCCCGATGCCCACGAGCCGCATGCCGTCACGAACGATCATCCGCAAGACGTCGGCCGGTTCGGCGCCAAGCGCCATCCGAATCCCGATTTCGTGCGCGCGCTGCGCGACCCCATAGGCCATTAAACCGTAGACTCCGATTGCCGCGAGAACCGTGGCGATCCCTGCAAAAACAGCTAGCAACCACATGCTCACCCTTTGGTCGGAGAGAGATTGAGCCAGATACTCATCCATTGAATGCACGTCCGTTACCGGCAGGCTCGGGTCGGCGCTCTCCACCGCCCGCCGCACCCCGGCGGTGAGCTCGGTGGGATCGCCATTCGAGCGCACGGCCAACCGCATGATTCGCGACGGATCCTGCGGATATGGGAGGTAAAGCTGCCCCGATTTTTGCGCCGCAAACTGCCAATCCTGTATATCGCCGACGATTCCCACGACCGTTAGCCAGCCCGCGCGAGTTTCCGGCGTCCACGGATTCAGTCCCGGTGAAAGCTGCAATCGAATCCGCTGGCCGATCGGATCTTGCTTTGGCCAATAACGCTCCGCGAGAGTTTCGTTCAGCATCACCACACCCTGTGAATCGGGGCCGTCCCCCGCGGAGAAATCGCGGCCCTTTCTGAGCGGAATCCGCATCGTGCGCAAATAGCGCCAGTCAATTACGCGGTACTGCCCGGTGAAGCGCTCGTCCGAAGGCGGCGTCGCCCGCCCCTCAATATCGAAATCGCAAAATCCGCTCCAGCCGGTGAGCGGAAGAAAATCAATAGCGCTCGCGGATTGCACTCCGGGAAGAGCGGAGACGTTCTCGAGAACCTGCTGGTACAAATTGACCATCCGCGGACCCGCCGAACTCGGATAATGAGACTCTGGGAGGTAGACCTGCATCGTTAGCACATGCGATGGATCGAAGCCAAGATTTCGGGACATCATCTGCGCAAAACTTCGGATCAACAAGCCCGCACCCGCCAGGAGAACTAGGGACAGCGCAATTTCCGAAACAACTAAAACCGATTGGGCCAAGCGGCTCCGACGGCTGCTTGTCGAACCGCGGCCGCCTTCCTTAAGAGATTCGTGCAATCTCACGCGGGAAACTTGAAGCGCGGGTGCAAGACCAAACAGAATTCCCGTCAATAGCGAAACTGCAAGAGTGAAAAGAAGAACTTCGCCTCCCACGCCGGCTTGGTTTAGGCGGGGGATTTGCCCCGTGCCTTCGGCTGGCACGATCGCCCGCACCAGATGCAGTCCCCAATATGCGACCCCGATTCCCAAAGCCCCGCCAAGAATTGCTAGAAGCACGCTTTCCGTCAAGAGTTGCCCCAGAATGCGCGCGCGCCCGGCGCCAAGCACGGCCCGGACCGCAATCTCTCGTTCACGCGAAGCAGCGCGAGCCATCATCAGGTTGGCTATATTTGTGCAGGCGATCAGCAGGACAAATCCAACCGCCGCCAGCAACAGCAGAAGCGCGGGACGGAGTTTGGCGCCGAGCTCGTCATGAAGGCTCGCCACTCGCACGCCATTCTTCTGATCGATCCCAGGATATTGCCTCTTTAACTGGGCCAAAATCGTTTCCATTTCGGCTTGTGCGCTGCCAAGAGCCACGCCCTTGCGCAGTCGCCCAAACACGATCAGCTCATGATCTTCTCGGTTCAATTGCGCCCGATTCAACGCGAAGGGTGTCCATAAATCCGATTCGGGAACCCGGCCAAAAAGCGAAAATCCGCGGGGCAGCACGCCGATTATCACGTGCGGCTGGCCATCGAGCACCATTGTCTTGCCGATAAAGCTGCGGTCGCCGCCGTAGTGTCGCTGCCAGTAGCCATAGTCGAGGATTACGACTTGCCCGTGTCCGGGTTGTTCGTCCTCGGCTGAAAAATCGCGCCCCAGCACCGGGGCTACACCGAGCATGCGGAAAAAATTGCCGGATGCCTGTGCGCCCCACACTTGCTCCGGCTCGGCATTCCCTGTGACCGTGTAAAACAGCGCACGCCACCCGGAGAGTTCTTGGAACGAGTGGTTCATGTCGCGCCAGTCGAGCAGTTCGGCAGCAGAAGCCGTTCCGCGATAAATATTCCGATTGGCGTCAGTCTCCCAGATCACGACCAGGCGGCTCGAATCCGGGTAGGAAAGCGGATTCAACACAACGCGGTTGATAATCGAGAAAATCGCTGCGTTCGCGCCGATGCCGATCGCCAGCGTCAATATCGCCACCGTCGTAAATCCGGGACTTCGGCGAAGCATGCGCAAACCGTATCGGATGTCCTGCCAAAGCGTCATCATTGGCTCGGCCCCCAAGAAATTGTGTAACGGCGGGGGTATTCTACTTTGTATTGACCTTTTTTCCACCTCGATGGGCGGAAGCGGCGAATATTCTCCCGTGGAAAATGAAAGTGTACCCGCGGGGCACATGGGCGTTGCCTGCGGCTGTGTTTCAGATTTATCGAGATCGAGATTCACGTTGTCGGCCTGGGTCGGCAATGGCCACCAATCGATATTTGACTCGCCCCAAGATGTTTCCTCCCGGGCCTGCCTCTTTTGCACTGCATCGGCGCCTGCGGCACGATTGTCGGATCAATTCTCACCGCACATTTCCACCTCACGCCGCCCCAGCCCTCGTTTCGCCGCCCACGATCCACCCATCGGCGAGCTGAATGATGCGGCTGCCATAGGCGGCCCACGCGTCGTTGTGGGTGACTTGAATGATTGTGGTGCCCTCATCATTCAACTTCTTCATCATGTCCATAATCATTTTTCCCTGGCTCGAGTGCAGGCTGCCGGTCGGCTCGTCCGCGAGAATCAATTTCGGCTTGCCGATCACCGCGCGCGCTACCGCTACGAGTTGCTGCTGCCCTCCGGATAATTGATTCGGAAACAGCGCTTTCTTGCCTACAATTTGAAATCGGTCCAGGGCGTCCGCGACCATTCCCTCGCGCTCGGATTTCTTGATATCCCGATACGACAACGGCAGGTCCAGATTTTCGGCGACCGTGAGATTGTCGAGCAGGTGATATTGCTGGAAAACAAAGCCGATGTATTTCTTGTGCAGCTCCACGCGCCGGCGGTTGTCCAGTTTGTGTACGGCGTTCTCGTACAAGTGATATTCGCCCTTCCACGCTCCGTCCAGCATCCCGATGATGCCCATCAGTGTGGACTTGCCTGCTCCCGAAGGGCCCATGACGGTAATGAAATCGCCCTCGCGGATTTCCAGATTGATGCGGCGCAATACCCACGTCTTCCCGGCGCCTGATTCGTAAACCTTTTCAACATCGGTCAGCTTGATCAATTGTTATCTCCCTGTGCCCTGTTGCGATTCTTGCGCCAGCTTCACTCGTACCGAAGTGCAACGATGGGGTCCACACGCGCTGCGCGCCGCGCCGGCACGTAACAAGCAAGCATAGCTGCGGCGCTAAGCACGATAACGGCGACGGCGAAAGTCGATGGGTCGACCGTATGGACGCCGTATAGCTGGCTAGCCATCAATCGTGTCAGCCCACCGGCCATCAGCAGCCCGAGCACGATTCCAACAGCGACTAACTTCATGCCGTCTTGGATCACCATCCGCAGCGCCGCACGAGGTTGCGCTCCCAATGCTAAACGAATGCCGATCTCGCGTGTCCGTTGCGCAACGGCGTAAGACATGACGCCGTAAATTCCCGCCGCCGCGAGTAGTAGGGCCACAACCCCGAAGACTCCCAGCAGCAAAGCGTTGAAGCGATCACCGGCGGCTGACTTCGCCACAATGTGCGCCATCGCCTCAAAGTCGGATAAAGCTTCATTCGGATCAATCGTGGCTACGGCGTGGCGAATGCTTGAGGCAAGCTGCGCTGGATCGCCCGTTCCGCGCACAACGATGGTCAGTTGCGATTGAGAACTCTGGGTTGCAGGAAAGTACATCGTCGCGCGAGCCGGAACCTGCAAACCTATATGGTGTATCCCACCCACCACGCCAACAATTTCCTGACTTAGATAACCGTGCGTTCCTTCGTAAACCAACAAGTGTTTTCCAATCGGGTCAACCTTCGAAAAGTAACGGCGCACAAACGGCTCATCAACGATCACTTTGTGCGGAACATCCGCTTCGTCCTGCTGAGAAAATAGCCGCCCTTCGAGGAGGGGTATGCGCATGGCCTGAAAATACTCGCCGGCAACGATGCGAGAATCAGCGTCGTCGGTATCCTGGGTTTCTTTTGGAGGCGCAGTATCCGTAGTAAAGAAGTCGTCGTTCATCTGGCCGCTAAGCGGAAGCTCGCTAACTCCGCCCGCGGCAGTCACTCCCGGCAAGCCGCGCAGATTCTTGAAAAATTCGCCGAAAAAAGCAGCGCGCTTCGCATCAGTCGCATAGGGGCTGTCCGAGAGGATGATCTGCGCGGTCAACACTCCGCTGGGATCGAAACCTGGCTTTACGTGAAGCATCCGCCAAAGACTGTTGAGAAGCAGTCCTGCGCCGATGAGCAGCGCCACGGAAATAGCGACTTCGGAGATCATTAAAGCGCTGCGGAGCCGCCGATGACCCATTCCAACGGAAGAACGTCCACCTTCTTTCAGCGAATTCTGCAGATTGGGCTTCGCCGATTGCAGTGCCGGAGCTAATCCGAAAAGAATTCCGGTTAGCAGCGACAAGGCCGCCGTAAAAACCAGCACCGTTCCATCGAGATGAACGTCGTGCAAATTCGGTAAGCTGGCTGGCCCAAGGAAACGCAATAAATCGATTCCCCACAACGCCAGCAGGACGCCAACGCCACCTCCTACGATCGCTAGAATCATACTTTCAGCGAGCAATTGGCGCACGATGCGTCCGCTGCCCGCGCCCAGGGCGCTGCGGATCGCGAATTCTTTCTGCCGCCCATCGTTGCGAGCCAGCAGAAGGTTAGCCACGTTCGCGCACGCGATCAGAAGGACCAGCCCAACGGCCGCAAGGAGAAGCAAAAGCGGGGAGCGGCTGGGACCAACGATGGCGTTCTCCATTGAATCCAGCAGCAACCGATAGCCACGGTCGGCGCTCGGGTAGCGTTCGGCAAGCCGGTGAGCAATCGAGTCGCAATCTGATTGGGCCTGCTCGAGCGTTACGCCCGGCTTGAGCAATCCGATAGGCCGCAGAAAGCGAGCGGGACGCTGCTGCATTCCTCCCGCGAGCATGGGAGTTGGAAACCATACGTCCGTCTGGGGCGGATAATCGAAATCCCGTGGCATCACGCCTGCAACTGTCGTTGATCGGCCGTCAAAGTTTACGGAACGGCCAACAACGCCGGGGTCGGCTCCGAACTTCCGCTGCCAGATGTGATAACTCAGAATGACTGACTGCGGATCGCTTACCTGCTCATCCACAACGGAAAAGCTCCTGCCAAGAAGCGGTTTCGCGCCCAATGTCTCGAAAAATCCTGAAGTCGCCATCGTTGCGCGCACTTGCTCGCCTTCGCCATGCACACTCAAATTCTCTGGCTCGGCGCCTTCTACAAAAAAAGCGCTGAAATCTTCGAATGACTGATTTTGTTTCCGGTAGTCCAGGAAGTCCGGTGGGGAAACAGCCGCTTCATCTGAAAGTGCGAAACGCCCCCAAGCCCAGACCAACCGGTTCGAATTTGCGAACGGCAAGGGATGAATCAGAACGTTGTTCACAACGGAAAAAATCGCGGTGTTCGCGCCGATGCCCAGCGCGAGCGTGAGCACAATCACCAGCGCGAATCCGGGTTTCTTCGCCAGCATCCGTATCCCGTAGCGAATATCGTTCAGCATTGCGCCCACGAGTTCTCCTATTCGTATCTCAATGCGACCATCGGATCCATCCGCATGGCTCGCCGCGCCGGGATGTACGCCGCCAGAACCGACACGCCGGTAACCAGCAATATCACGATCGCGAATGTGGTAGGGTCGGTCGGGCTCACGCCGAATAAGAGGGTAGTCATCCAACGCGTAAGGATGAGTGATATCACCGCTCCAGCGGCCGCACCGGCCACTGCCAGCCGCAATCCCTGCCCGATGACGAGCTGCAAAATATCGGCACTCTGCGCGCCCAAAGCCATTCGGATTCCGATTTCGCGGACTCGCTGGCTGATCGTGTAGGAAAGCACCCCATAAATACCAAGCGCAGCCAACAGCATCCCCAGAGCGCCGAGAATGGTTGCCAAACTTGCTGCCATCCGATTCGCAAACAGCGATACGCGAAGCAGATCGCTCAAGTTGTCGGTTTCAAGAGGCTGCACCCTGGGATCCAGCGATTTTGCTTCCCAGCGTATCGCGCCAAGCAACGCGCTCGATGAGCCGCGGCTTCTCACCAGCAGATTGGCGTCTGTGCTGCCGGCTTGCAGCGATGGCAAATACACAAACGATTCAGGCGGCTCGTTCATGCGGTGATATTTGATGTCGCGCGCCACGCCAACCACGGTGCGCCAGTCGCCCCACAAATGGATGTGATGTCCCACCGCACTCTGTTGCGGCCAAAAGCGGTTGGCCATCGTCTGATTTATGATCACCGATTTCGGAGCGCCGGGCCTATCTTGCTCGGAAAAATCGCGGCCTTGCACCAGCGGAATTTCCAGCGTGTGAAAATATTCCGGCCCAACGACGTTGAACTCAATCCCCATGTACTCATTCGGCTTCGGCGTATAACCTTCGATGTCTACGTGCGAAGCGCCGCGCCCGTAAAACCATAGTGGAACGTACTGTTCGAGACTGGCCGATTCAACTCCCGGCAGCCCGCGAACTCGCGCCAGAAGTTGATCGAAGTAGATACTGGCTTTTTCATCGGAGTAGCTGGCTGCCTGCAAATCGAATGCCGCGAGAGCGACGTTTTCAGGCTGGAACCCCGGGCTTGCCGCTTCCGCGTTATGCAGGCTCCGGACGAGCAGACCCGCTCCGATCAGCAAAACTGTCGCCAGAACCATTTCGAAAGCGCAGAGAATATCTCGGAGTCGGCGGCTGCCGGCGCTTGATCCTGTTGTCCGACCTGTTTCCTTGAGCGGTTCGTTCAGGTCCGTCCTCGAAATCCGCAACGCAGGCGCCAGTCCGAAAATCAATCCCGTTACGAGGCAGACCAGCAGCGTAAATGCAAGCACCGGACCATCCACGCCGAGCGTGAGCCCAACCGGAAAATGCGCCGGCGGGAAGAAAAATGCCAGAAGACCAGCCCCCCAGAGCGCCAAGAAGATCCCACCAACGCCTCCTGCCACGGCAAGCAGCAGGCTCTCGATGAGTAGTTGCCGGATCAATCGGCCGCGCGTCGCCCCCAGCGCTGCGCGAATGGCAATCTCTTTCGCGCGACTCGTCGCGCGCGCGAGGAGCAGGTTCGCCACGTTTACGCAGGCAATCAGCAAAACCGCGACAGCCACGATCATCAGGAAAGTCAGCACGCTTCGCAGAAAATCCTGCACGCCATAATGTGCTTTCCAGACCGGCAGCACGGCGACGCGCACGTTTCGGTCCGTCAGCGGATACTCGGCCGCCAGATGCCGCGCTAGCGTGCTCATTTGCGCTTGCGCCGCTGCAACGCTCACTCCCGGCTTCAGCCGGCCCATCATATGGACAAATGTCGGCGTCCGCTCCTCCAGGTTTTCACCGCCAAGGATTTCCGGTTGCATCATCATGGGAACCCAGAAATCGCCCAACACTCCGGCAACGGTGCCCACAAAATCCCGCGGAGCCACGCCCACTACGGTAAAAGGATGTGCATTGATACGAATCGTTCGCCCAACCACATGCGGGTCGGCCCCGAAGCGCCGGATCCACAGACTGTGACTCAGCACGATATACGGTGCGGAATTAAGCGCCTTATCGTCCTCGGCATGAAATGTCCGGCCCATCGCGGGATTCACGCCGAGAACGTCAAAATAATTTCCGGTAACGATGAAGCCCCAGGTCCTCTCCGGCATCGCCTCGTTCCCGACGCTCATATCCACGGGCATCATCTCGAACCCGACCAATCCCGAAAAAACGCTGTTCTGGTCGCGATAGTCCCGATAGTCGGGGTACGAACTGGTGTGGTATTCTCCGCTCGGCATCACCGTCTCGGCTGCCACCACTCGGCTCGAATCGGCGATCCCCGGAAGCGGGTTCACCAGCACGGCCCGAATCCAACTGAACACCATCGCATTGCCGCCGATTCCGATCGCCAGGATCATCACGGCAACGAGCGTGAACCCCGGAGCTTTCGCGAGCATCCGAAGGCCGTATCTCAAATCCTGTAGCAGCGTTCCCATCCTTAACTCCAATTCCAGCACTTCGCGATTCTGCGGTCGCTGAATTTATTCAGCCGATCGTCAGCCCCCGGGCGTCGACAGATATTATTCGACCGCAACTACCACCAGCGTCGCATCGTCGTGCCAGTTGCCTCGGCTGAATTCACCGGTCGCGCCTAGAATCAGTTTCTGCAACTGCCCTGCACCGGCGCCGCGATTTTCATCGAGCAGGCTTAGCAGCCGCCGCTCGCCGAATTCTTCGCCATCTGGCATGCACGCTTCGGTTACGCCATCGGTAAACATCACCACGCGATCTCCCGGCCTCAGGTTCGCCACACCCATCGAGTACGTCAGCATCGGGAACACTCCGAGCACTCCGCCGCCTTCGCACAGCCGCTCGTGAGTCCCATCACGATGGATCACGATCGGCGCATTGTGCCCGGCATTTGCATATCGCAATTCCCGCGTTGTGCCGGTAAGTTGCCCGTAGAAAAATGTGATGAAGCGGTCGCTGCCGATGTTCCGGTACACCAGAGCATTCAG
>JANWJR010000031.1 GCA_025451835.1 Candidatus Acidiferrales bacterium
AGTGCGAAGACGCAAATTGGCTCGGTGGCGATCAACAGGGAAGCGAGGCTGGAGGGAATTCGCGTCTCCGCCCAATGCAGCGCGCCGTGGCCGATGAGGAAAAAGAAAAATCCGATCACCACGCTCGCGCGCACTTGCTCTCGCGTCGGCCTCTTGCCGTTCCACAGGCACCAGATAAAAAGAATCATTCCCGCCGTCACGTGCCGCATGGCTACCGCATACAGTGGCGGGATTGTCTCTACGGTGTAGCGGATCGCCAGGTAGGTCGAGCCCCAGATCAGCCATATCGCCAGAAACGAGAGCACCACCGTCGCCCGATTGACGATCCTGGGACGGCATGCACCATTTTCTGAGAGCCCAAGCGGCGCGGCAATAGCGGTTCCAGGATCGCCGGCAGTGGTCGGAGGTTTATCGGCAAACATAATTCGTGATTCGGTCCTTCGTGACCGCTGCGGAAAAAGGCGATCTCCACCCTGTTACGGGATTCAGCAGTTTAGGCAGTGTCACACTGATGCTCAACCGCCAATTTGGAACCGGCGCAAAGAAATGCGGAAGGATCTCTCAAACGGCCTGCGTTTTGGCGCCGATAGCAAGAGAAGCTATTGCCGCGGGGTCGTCGCGGCCGCGCTCACTGTGGCCGTGCCATTCTGGAATTCAACAATACTTCCGGCTGGAGTTTGCTCGCGCCGCACGTATCCCATCCCGATCGCCGTGCGTGCCGCCGGAGAGAAGGCCGCGCTGGTAACCAGTCCGATTTCCTTGCCCTCGGCGAAAAGCCGCGTTGCGAATGCAGGCGGCTCCGCGACTGAAAATTCCAATGCAACCCGCCGCCGGTTCACATGTCCCCGCGACCGCACGCGCTCGACAATTTCCTGCCCGGTATAGCATCCCTTCGTAAAGCTGATGTAAGTTCCTTCAAGTGCGGCTTCGTGAGGAATTACGGTGTCGTTGAAATCGGCCGGGAACCACGGCACGCCGGCCTCCAGCCGCAGCGTGTTGAGCGCCTTCATGCCGATCGGCGCGCCATGCTCCGCATGCACGCTGCCGTGAAGTTGCTTCCACAAAACCGCCACCTGTTCGCGCGGTGCGATGAATTCGGCCCCCGGGCCGCCAAAATGCGATCGTCGAGCCATCACGCAGCGGGCCCCGCCCACCGAAACCCTTGCCGTCGCCAACTCCGAAAATCCCTCGAGCGAAAGCCCGGTTGCTTCGGCGATGATTGCTCCAGCGCGCGGCCCTTCAATCGCCATGCTGCCCATCGTGTCTGTCGCGTCTTCGAGCGTCACGTCATCCATGATGATGTACTTGTCAAGCGTCGCCGCCATCGCCTCCCGCACCGACGCGTGCGTGCGCACCAGCAACTCTTCTTTCATTCCGTAAATTTCCAGTTCGGCCAGGATCCGTCCTTGTGGGTTCAGCAGCAGCGCGAGCGTTCCGTGTCCTTCGCCGAGCGCCTGAACGTTATTCGTGACGATGGCGTTCAGATAGCGGACTCGATCTGGTCCGGTCAGCTTGAATGTCGCATGCCAATTCGTATCAATCAGCGCGACGCTTTCTCTTGCCGCCCGATATTCGTCGTCGAATCCAGCGAAGGATTCAGGCAGCACGCATCCGAAGTACTCTTTGAATTGCGCTCCGAGTGCTGTCTCGTCGTTCTTTAGGGGAGTTTCCATTGGTCCCGCCGCGATGAACGGCAAACCGTCATTTTACCAGACGCATTGACGCGATCCAGCCTTGGCGCGATCCAGCATTACAGCGTCACTGGCTGCCACACTTTAGGGAAAATACTTTCGGCCCTCATTCTGACCGGAGCGAAGAATCTATCTTCGTCCTGATACCAGGCGAGGTCTTACTCCCCGAACAATTTTTCCTGTGCGGCTGCCACAGCGGTCGCCTTCGCTTCCTTCGCCGCCTGTCGCGCCAGCCCAACGACGCCCAGTACCTTCATTTCCGCCAGCGCCGACCTCGGGATGAACATCCGCAAGCTGTTCCCGTGCAGGTCCGGAGGGGTTAATTGCACGCCCGTATCGAGCATGTCCAGCAAGTCATTCGGCACGGTTCCTTCCATCACGTCGTCGTCGCGGAACCGCAGCCTCACCCAAAGGCCATCGAGCTTCGGCCGGCTCAGAAAAGTCTTCCTTTCGGGCTCGAATGGCTCCATGAACTCGCGGACAAAGTAGACCGACTTCACATCGCTCAAGGGGATGGCGCGATGCTCTCCGTCGGCCGTCAGTAAGTCAACGGCCTCAGACCTACCGAGCCGGCTCGCGTCAAGGTAGCCCCGGGCATTCGTCCCGTTGAGCAGGAGAATCACGACTTTCTTGTGCGTCGACGACGCTTGGGATCGGTTTTTTGACGCCATTTCTGCCTGTCTGTTGCTATCCGTGGCGGGATTATGTTATCCTGTCGCCGATCATTGTCAACTCATTGGTGCTTAAAGGGTTAGCATCGGAGTGACCGCCGATTGACCGAAAAAGGACGGATTCTAAAGTCTGCCTCCGCCATAACCCTGGTCACCCTTATCAGCCGGATTTGCGGATACTTACGCGATCAACGAGTAGTCCTCCTCCTCGGAACCTCCACGGCGGCCGACGCCTTCGTGCTTGCCTTCCGTATACCAAATCTCATACGCCGAATGGTCGGCGAGGGCTCCCTCGGGGCCTCGTTTATCCCGGTATTTACCCGAACACTTCGCGACAAACCGATCGAGCAGGCTTGGGCGCTGGCCCAGCGCATGTTTTGGATTCTAGCTGCCGGATTGGCCGCGGTTTCAATGCTGGCAATCATCTTCTCAAAGCAAGTGATTTACGTTTTTACGGTGTTCGGCGCGCATCGCATGCAATGGGATCTGGCCATATTCCTGAATCGTATCATCTTTCCCTCGGTCATATTCATCGGCCTCGCGGCGCTGGCCATGGCAATCCTGAACAGCTTCCATGTATTCGCGCTGCCTGCCTCTACGGGCGTCGTTTTCAATCTTGCGGTAATCCTCTTTTCGTTCGCATTCTTGTACAGGCCCATCATGCGCTGGACCCCGCAAGCCTTTCGCAGCCCCGCAGTGGCGATCGCTATCGGGATCCTTCTTGGCAGCGTCTTGCAGCTCGGGATCCAGATTCCCGCCCTCGTGCGCCGCGGCATGCGGTTCGCGCCGGCAATTTCGTTCGCCGATCCCGGCGTCCGCACAATAGGGAAGCTGATGGGGCCCAGCTTCTTCGGCATGGGTGTTTATCAGATCAATTTCTTTGTGGACACGATTTTCGCCACATCCTCGCGCATGCCTTCGGGCAGCATCACTTCGCTCTACGTAGCCGATCGCGTAATGGAGCTCGTCCTCGGAAGTTACGCCATCGCGATGTCCACCGCGCTCTTGCCCTTGATGTCGCGGCAAGTGGCCGCCGGGAAAATCGGCGACATGAAGCGCACCTTTGCCTTTTCGCTTCGCATCGTTTCGTTCATCACCATCCCCGCCGCCGTGGGCCTGATATTGCTTCGCCATCCCATCATTCAGGTATTGTTTCAGCACGGGCATTTCGTGGCCGAATCCACCACGCTGACGGCGCGTGCACTTTTGTACTATTCGCTCGGTCTGCCCGCGTTTGCCGCCATCAAATTGATCACGCCGATGTACTTCTCCGCGCAGGACACCTGGACTCCGGCAAAAATCGGCGCTTGGGCGCTGGGTGTCAATATCGCGCTCAACGCCATCTTTCTGGTCACGTTGGTCCGCGTGCTGTCAAATGGCAGCCCCGCGCTCGCGAGCACGGCAGCGGCCTATTTCAATTTTGCGGCGCTGTTCTTGATCTTTCGGCGGCGATACGGGCGTCTCGGCGCGCGCCAGTTGCTTGCATCGATCGGCAAGATGGCGGTTTGCGCCGTGGCAATGGCCGCCGGCTGCATTGTGGTATTCAGGTTTTCAAATTTCTTTACGCTTGCGCATTTCGTTTCAAGGCTGGGCTGGCTCGCGGCGATGATAGCTGTATCCGTGGCAATTTATTTCGGACTGGCTTGGATTTTGCGATGCGAGGAACTGCCTGAGCTTTTTCTGCTCTTGCGCCGTCACGAACCGGCGGTCACGGCCGCCTCCGAATCGGGATTTAACTGACTGATGGTGGCTTTTCCGGCTTATACGCCGTCATTCTGAGGGTAGCGAAGTATCTCTCTTCGTGGGGATGCGGGTGCGCTGCGGCGATTTGGACGCATTGATAGCGTCTCAGGTTTGACGCCTTGAGCTCGTTCCTTGGAGACTTGAATTGGAATCGCACGCTCGTACATTTTTGACTTACATTCGGATCGAAAAGGGCCTCGCCAAAAATACGCATGAGGCCTACGCGCGCGATCTTCGTAAATTCGTCGAGTTTGCGGCCAAGCGCGGCATCGGCACGGCGCAGGTCGAACGCGCCGACATCGTGGATTTTCTCGCGGGCCTGTATCGCAGCGGTTTGGACAGCCGCTCCGTCGCGCGCCATCTGGTTACGCTCCGTCATTTTTTTCGTTTCGCGTTAACCGAGGGCTGGGTGCAGGAAGATCCCGCCGCAACCGTGGAATCTCCGAAATTCCGCAATAGTCTGCCGGACTTTCTCAGCATCGAAGAAGTCGACCGTCTTCTTGTGCAACCCGACGCCTCCACCACCGCGGGTCTTCGCGACAAGGCCATGATCGAATTGCTGTACTCGACCGGCTTGCGGGTTTCCGAGCTGTGCAACCTCGAAGTCTCTGACATTGACATGCGCACCGGCTGCCTTCGCTGCATCGGCAAGGGTAATAAAGAACGGCTCGTTCCCGTGGGCCGCAGCGCGCTCGATGTCATCGCCAAATACATGGAGACTTCGCGCCCGGTTCTTCTTGGCGACCGCAGCTCGCCATATCTTTTCATCAATCGCAAGGGCCGCGTGATTCATCGGATCGTTTTCTGGAGCCGCCTGGCCAAGTATGGACGCAAGGCCGGCCTGCGAAAATCGCTCGCCCCGCACATGCTCCGGCATAGTTTCGCAACGCATCTTCTGGACCGTGGCGCCGATCTTCGCGCCGTGCAGATGATGCTGGGCCACTCGGATATTTCGACTACGCAGATCTATACGCACGTGGTCGAGGAGCGCTTGAAGCAGGTTTACAAGGCGCATCACCCGCGCGCCTGATTCGCGCGGCATTTCACGGAGGCATCGAACCTCATGCCCGATTACATGTTCTTGCTCGAAAGCAGGCTCTCACCCGAGCAGCGCGCCGTCCTCGAACGCGTGCAGGAGCTTTCGCGGGTGCAGGACGTCAACGTGTACCTCACGGGCGGGGCGGTGCGCGATTTGATTTCCGGCCAGCCCATTCGCGATCTCGATTTTACCGTTGAGGGCAATCCCGTGCGCATGGTTCGCGAACTCGAAAAGGGCGGCGCCAAAGCCGTATCGGAGAGCGAACGCCTGCGCCATCACGACATGATCTTTGCCGGCGACGTGGACGGATCGGTTTCCGCGGCGCGCGAAGATTATTATGAGCGTCCAGGCGTCAAGCCCGAGTACCGCTTCTCAAGCATCATGGAGGATTTGCGGCGCCGTGATTTCTCGATTAACGCCGTGGCCGTCTCGCTGAACACCCAGTCCCGCGGTTTGCTCCTCGACCCCACCAATGGCCTTGCGGACCTCGAAAAACAAGAGGTTCGCGCCCTCTCGATTCATGCCTTCACGAATCAACCGATCCGCCTCATGCGCATTCTCCGCTACTGCGCGCGCATGGGATTCAAAATGGAGTCCCGGACCCAGGAGTGGTTTGATCTGGCCATGGAGCGAGGCTTGCACGAGCGTCTGGAAGGCGTGGATGTAGGCCATGAAGTCCGCTCGCTTGCTAAGGAAGAACTTCCCGTCGCCACTCTTAAGCAATGGGAATCGCACCGCCTTCTCGCCGCGATCCATCCGCAACTGCAGCGCCGCAAGCCCGATTACGACAGCCTCGGCAAGCTTGCCAAAGTCCGCGCAAATCTTCTTGACGCCGGACTTCGTCTCCGCTTGCAGCTTGCCGTCACGTACTACACACTCGGTCGCCTGAAGGATCGCGAAGCCGTGGCGGCAATGCGCAATATGGAATTTCGTGCTGCCGAGATCGAAGCCATCGCCAAACTCGTGCCCGAAGCTCAGAAAGTGGTGAAGATACTGAAGAGCGCCAAGACCAATGCTCCAAAAGACGCTTATTCTTACCTCGCCTCGATTCCCGGCGAGACCCTGGCCTTGATCGAAACCGAGCTTCCCGCTCCCAAGGCTCTGTCGAAAATCCGAAGTTATCTTCAGAAATGGCGTCCGCTGCGCCTCGCTCTTCCGCTAGCCGAACTCGATTCTCTCGGCATTCCGCGCGGG
>JANWJR010000032.1 GCA_025451835.1 Candidatus Acidiferrales bacterium
CGATTCTTCGAACATTTCGTTGCGCGCGTTGGAAGCCTCGGAAACGCCGTCTGAATAAATCACCAGATAATCTCCTGGCTCGAGCTGTACGCGCGCGCTCTCGTAGTCCGCCTCCGGAAACATGCCCACCGGAAAATTAGCCGAGGCCAGGCTTTCGAGCGCTCCTGAACGGCGCCGCAGCAGCGGCGGAACGTGGCCCGCGTTCACATACTCGAAGCGGCCCGACTTGTCGAGAATCCCATAGAAGACGGTGGCGTAGCGATCGTCGCCGCTGCGCTCGCAGAGATACTGATTCACGCGCGAAAAAATCGCGGTCAGCGCAATGTCCATAGCGGCTGTGGTGAAGAAAACGCCTTGCAGTAAAGTTGCAAGCAGCGCCGCCGAGATCCCCTTTCCTGAAACATCGCCCACGAAAAATCCGTGACGCCCGCCGCCAAGCTCGATTACGTCGAAGCAGTCGCCTCCCACGGAATGGCACGCGAGAGTCGCGCCTGCCACGGCGACGTTCGGAAGGTTCGGCAATGATTTCGGCAGAAGCTGCCGCTGAATCTGGCTGGCAATTTCGATTTCGTGATCGAGCCGGGCTTTGGCGCGCGAGGCCGCAAACAGTCGCGCGTTTTCAACCACCGTGGCCGCTTCCCTCGCCAGGCTGCGCAGCACTTCGCGATCGAGATCGGAGAACGCGCTGGATGGAATATGGCTATCGAGATAGAGTACGCCGAGCAATTCTCCCTGGCGCGTCGAAATCGTCGCATCCAGGGTGTCGATCACCGGAAGCTTGGCCACGGGAATCGCCACCACCGTTCGCAACGCCAGACGCGCAATGCTTTCGTTCTGCCCCGCGCTGGATTCCTCGCCCATGTCGCTGACGATCAACTCACGGCGCGTGTCCCCCACTCGCTTTACCACGCTCTGCGACACCTGCAATTGCTCGGGCTGCAGCGTGCCTCGTTGCGCATCCCGCGCGACGGCAGTTTGCATTTCGCCGGAGGGGTTCGCGAGCAGCAGCACGCCACGCTCGGTGCGCGTCAGTTGGATGGCCGCATCGACCACGGCCGTCAGCACATCTTCGAGCGACAATGCCGTGCCCATCGTTCGCGCCACTTCGAGCAGAACTCCCAGGTGATATAGCTCGCGCGATCCCGGCTGCGTGGGCGCTGGCGCCTCCACCCGCTCGACCAACTCCTCAATCGTCGCGCCTTCCCCGAGGTACAAAAGCTTGTAAGAATCCGCCATGCCGAAATCGATGCTGTCTTTCGGCTGGAGCTCGCGCCGGAGAACCTTTTCCCCGTTGATGAACGTTCCGTGCCGGCTGCCCAAGTCTTCCAGGACCCAATGATCGTCTTCGGACAGTATCTGTGCTTGCTGGCGGCTGATGCGGCTGTCTCGCAGCATCAATTCGCTGCCAGCTTGCCGCCCGATTCGAAATGGCGACTCGGAGATCAGCGTCTCGCGGCGGACGCCGCTTGGTTCGATAACGACAAGTCTGGGAGGCCGTGCCATGATCGGTGAAGGTCGCCGCGGTTCGAGTAACTATTCTCCGCGAGCGATGCTCATGGTAGGTAAACGGGCGAGGGAAGTAAATACCCAGGGTCCGAATCATTCAATGTCCCGCCGAAAGTAGACTGCGGGAGGCTAGCCGTCTCTCTCCATCGGTAGTTTTCGCTTACGCGGATTTCACGCAATGTGCTTCCCACGAGTTGCCGAGGCGGCGAACCGTCTCGCGCAGGCGCACGGCGAGGTCCACGACGGTTTGAAGGCGCTGGGCGTCCACCGAATGCAGCCGTTCCCGGTGCGCGAGAACGAGTTCGGCATTGCCCAGAACTCCGGTGAGTGGGTTATTGATTTCGTGGCGAAAGATTTCGGCGACGTCGCCTGGAAGCTCCTTCCATGGCGGCCCAACGGCTCCCTCCGACCGCTCCGCCCATCGCAACCGGCGTTCGATCAACGCCGCCGCCAGCGGAATGTAATCTCCAGCGCGAGCCACGAAGTCGACGTCGCCTTCCGCCACCAGCCGGGCGACTTCCACCTGGCGCTCGGCGGGGCCAAGAACGACGACGGGCGCGGTTTCCGTCAGTTGCCGAAGCGGCACGGCGAGCGAGACGCCGTCGACCAATGAAGCATCGAACAAAATCACGCGGGGAAATGTGCGGCTCGCCAGTTCGCGGAGATCCGCGAACGTCTCAACGATCGCCACTCGCCGGAACCCGCCAAAGCGCTCCATCTCGCGCGCAAGGCGGGCCGCGGGTTCGACGCCGGCGATTCCGGCTAGCGCCGGCCAGTCCGCCAAGCTTTCGGTTCCCACGGCGGCCATGCTTGTCATTCTCAATTCCGTGAATCCGCAGTTTGTTCGGGCAGCGGGCTCGCTGCGATCGCTGCCGCATGCGAGGAACCGGAAACCAGTAGGCGATGCACGGCCAGCTTTAATTCCTCGACAAGAAACGGCTTTGCAAGATATGGCGCCCGGTGCGACTCGAGAAATTTCTGCGTGCGCGGGGACAGCGTATCGCCGGTGATAAAAAGGATGTGGTCCTGCAAGGGACTGGCTGTCCGCACCAGCGCGTCGTAAAACGCGGGGCCATCCAGGCGCGGCATGCGCAGATCGCAGATCACGATGTCGTAACGTCCGCGCGACAGGCGCGTCAACCCCTCCTGGCTGTCGAGAACGGCGTCGACGTTGTGGCCCTCCTCGCGGAGCACGTCGGCGATCAATTGGGCGATCGCCGGCTCATCTTCCACCACCAGCACGCGGCCCCAGTGAACGGATACGGGCTCGCGGTCCGGCGCCGAAGATGGCCGCGAGCCGCTGTCATCTTGCGCCGCCGCGACAACCGGAAGTTCGACCGTGAATTTCGCGCCCGCGCCGCGCTGGCTTTCGAACAGCACTTCACCATCGTGCTGCTGCACGATCCCATAAACAATCGAAAGTCCGAGCCCGGTCCCCACGCCAGGCGGCTTTGTCGTGAAAAAGGGATCGAATATGCGCGACGCGATTTCCGGCGGAATCCCGGGGCCGTCGTCGGAAATTTCCAGGCAAATCCTCCGCCCGGCCGCCAGCCGCGTGCGCACCCATATGCGCCCTTGCCCGCGGCCTTCCAGCAACGCCTGCTCGGAGTTCGCAAGAAGATTCACGACAACCTGTTGAAGCTGATGAGCATCGGCCATGGTTGCCGGGAGGTCCGCACCCAGCTCGCATTCAACCCGAATGTTCTCGACCTTTAATTCGTAACTCCTCAGCGCGAGAGTGCGTTCCACGATTTCGTTCAGATGCACTCGCGTCCGTTCGGGTTTGTTTTCCCGCGCAAAGTACAGCAGGTTTTTTACAATGTGCCGGGCCCGCTCGGCTTCCTGAAACACTTTGTTCGCCTCCGAAAGTTGCGGCTGCATCTGGCTGTGGCTCAACAGAAGCTGGGCGTACCCCATGATGGCGGTGAGCGGGTTGTTCAACTCGTGCGCGATGCCGGACACGAATTGTCCGAGCGCGGCTAATCTCTCGGTCTGCAGCATCTTGGTCTGGATTTGCCTCTGCGCCTGCCGCTCGCCGGTAACATCCTTGTAGACCTCGATCCAGCCGGCCACACGGCCTTCCGCGTCGAGCGCCGGCCGGGAAAAACGCTCCAGGACGCGTCGCGCTGGCCGCGTGATTTCCAGTTCATCGTGCGCTGGATCGCGTTCTCCCCGCGCAAAGGCTCTCCACGGCGCGGAAAAAGCTTTCGGATCGCGGAATTTTCCTGCCATTAACTGCTCGAGTTCGTCAAAATCATCAACTTTGGATGCGTTTCGCCGACCGAGGCCGAAAAGTTCTTCAAATCGCGCGTTCGCAAACCGCAAACGGCCCAGTGGATCGAGTATGATCACGCCGGTCGGCACGGAGTCGAGCACGCTGCGGAGTTCCGCCTCGAACTGCTGGCACTTTCCCTCGGAGCGGTAAGCCGCGGAGCCCTCCTCAAGGCACAGGACCAAATCGTGGCGAACGGGCAACACCGTCCGCAGCGTGATCCGTACCGGAAACCCCGTCGCAAGCAATCCGTCGACGCGTGTGTGGCTGGCCCGGGTGGAGCCTTGCGCGAACATTGCCCCAATCCCACTTCCAAGCGGCTGCGAGAAAAAATGATCGAACTCCATTTGTTGCGGGCTGGCGTCCTTGAATCTCAGCATTTCCGAAGCTCGGCGGTTCGCGCGACGTATGACGCCCTGAGAATCTATTATCACCAGTGCCTCGGCGCTTGCGTCAAACAGTGCGCGGAACGACGGATCGTAGTCAAACTGGGACGGAACGAGCCTTCCAAGCTCGATCGTGCCGTCACGGGAGCCGCGCGGCGGTTCTTCTTTGTTCGACAAACGGGCGCGCTCCCATTCTTTCATCAGTTCATCTGCCCGAGCCCATGACGATCCAATAGCTGCACAGGAGGGCGAGAAAGATCGCGATTGCGTACGTGGTTATGCTGCGCGCAACCGCGAACAAACGCCGGTATCGGAAGAAATCAATGTACTGGACGGGCACGCCCGGTCTCTTGCATACGCGAGGCCAAGCCGCGCAATCACGTAAGGTGCGTCCGTGCAACGGTTTGAGTCGGAGAGGAACCAATCTGGTAAATCGCGGATTCCCACTTCAGAACTGGTGATTCCCTGACTGGAAAGCGCCATGATGGAAAAAATGACGAGCGAATCCGTGACGGCTAATAAAAAGATGCGATGTCGGGACGAGGCGGTTCAATTCGACTGCGGACGAGATTCGTATTCTTTTAGCTTTCGATACAGAGTGGTTTTGCCGATGCCGAGCAAGCGCGCGGCCGCCAGCTTGTCTCCGCCAGCCTCTTGCAACGCGCGCCGAATCGCGCGCCGTTCGAGTTCGTCGAGCGGGAGAATTTCGTCGTCCTGGGAAATTCGTTCTCCGGCAGCGAGTTGCAAGTTCGACGGCAAGTCGCCCACGTGCAGGATCGGCCCCGAGCCGAGAGCGACGGCACGCTCGATGGCATTCTCGAGCTCTCGCACGTTGCCTGGCCAGTCGTAGGTCATGAATCTCGCCATGGCTTCGGCGGAAACGATTCGAGGGGAGTGGCTTTCGGAGCTGAATTTCTCAAGAAACGAATTTACCAGCACGGGAATATCGGACTTGCGCTCGCGAAGCGGCGGCACCTTGATCTGCACCACGTTCAACCGGAAATAAAGATCCTGGCGGAAGCCGCCTTGCCGGACCGCGGTTTCCAGATCGCGGTTGGTTGCCGCGATTACGCGCATTGTCACGGTAACTCGGTCAGTCGAGCCCACCGGCTTGATCTCTTTTTCCTGCAGCGCGCGCAGAAGCTTGGCTTGCAGATCGACGGGCAAGTCGCCGATTTCGTCGAGGAAGAGCGTTCCACCGTCAGCAGATTCCATCAATCCCTGCTTGTTGCTCGTTGCGCCGGTAAAAGCCCCTTTCACATAGCCAAAGAGTTCCGATTCGATCAGCGTCGGAACCAGCGCCGAGCAGTCCACCGGGACGAAGGGTTTGTGCTTCCGCGAACCCATAAAGTGAATCGAACGCGCCACCAGCTCTTTCCCGGTGCCGCTCTCGCCCAGAATCAGCACCGGATAGTTGTGCTGGCTCACTTTCTCGATCAGCCGGTACACGCGCTGCATTCGCTGCGAAGTGCCAGTCAGCCCGCCGAATCCGGGACGGCTGCGAAGCTGCTCGCGAAGAACGCGGTTTTCCTGGTCGATTTCCAGAGAACGCACCACCCGCTTCAATTTGCTGCGGAGCTCGGAAATGTGGAAAGGCTTCGTGACGTAATCGGCGGCGCCCATGCGGGTTGCTTCGACGGCGCTCTCAATCGTGCCGTACTGCGTCAGCACCACGACCGCCGTCTGCGGGTAACCCTCCCGGACCTTTTTCAGTAGCTCGATCCCGCCCATCTGCGGAACTCGCAAATCGGTGATGACAATGTCCACCGGAAAACGGTCTAGGATTTCGAGAGCCTGTTCGGTGGTCGAGGCAATGCTCGCGCGCAGCCCGGATTCCGTGACCACCTCGAGGCAGAGATTCCGGCTGGCGTCCTCATCATCCACAATGAGGACAACCATCGGTTGTTCGATCGCCCGTGCAGTCTCTGTGCCGGCTGCGGATGACATTTCGCTCCTCGGTTTCCCTTTTTTGAACTCTCCTGCAAATTAATAGCCAAACACGTAAAGCCCACGATTGCCTCGAACGCGGCCTTTTTTGCAATCGACCGGTGTGTTCTCAATGAAACTCTATTTCCAAATTGGGAATAATAGCAAGACCGTAATAATACTCATCTCGATAAGCCTCTTACCTCCGCTGGCGTGCAGCTTCGGGAATTAGGACCAGTTCAAAATGGGAATCTATCTCCCGAATTCACGAAGCAATTCGGAAAGCCATCGCGTCTCACGCGCAAGTCGCACCTCTCCCTTACGATCCAGTTTGGGTTCTTTCCAGCCCGTGTTCCCTTGGCATTCTCGACGACTGCTGGTAGATTCACTCCTGATGGCCCCTGACAACTCATCCCTGCATCGTATACTCATCGTCGAGGACGAGGAAAATGCGCGGAAGGGCTACGAGGCTCTACTTCGTAAGTGGAATTGTGAGGTATTGGGAGTCGCAAGCGGCGAGGATGCACTCGCGAAATTTCAAGAGTTCGACCCGGGCGTGATCCTCGCCGACGTCGAACTGCCAGGAATGAACGGCCTCGAATTGCTGCGACATCTCGGGGAGGAAACGCAGCGTATCCCAGTGATCATCATCACCGGCCGGGGCAGCGACGAACGCTCCGTGCAGGCCATCGAAGCCGGAGCGTTCTGGTACATCGAAAAGCCGCTGAAGCCGCCGGTCTTGCGTGCCCTGCTGGATCGCGCGCTCGGCCGGGTTCGAGACCACAAAGCAGTTCAGGCGCTCACGCGCGAGCTTCGCGACGCCGGAAAACTCGGAACGCTGGTGGGTAGCTCGCCGCCGATGCAGGACGTGATGCGTCAAGTGGAAATGGCCGCGCCGTCCACGGCTTCGGTGCTGGTGACCGGCGAGACCGGTTCCGGAAAGGAAATGGTGGCGCGGTCGATTCATATGCTATCGCCGCGCGCCGGTCGGCCTTTTGTCGCCATCAATTGCTCCGCCATTCCAGAGTCGCTCATGGAGAGCGAAATCTTTGGCCACGAGAGGGGCGCTTTTACGGGCGCGGCCGAGCGGCGAATCGGATGTTTCGAACTGGCCGATGGCGGCACGCTCCTGCTGGACGAAATCGGCGAGATGCCCGCCGCGACGCAGACTAAGTTGCTGCGCGTCCTCGAAGATCGCAAGGTTCGCCGGCTGGGAAGCAAGGTCGAAACGCCCGTGGACGTGCGCGTGCTCGCCGCGACGAATAAAAACCCCGACCAAGCCGTAGCCGATCGTCTCTTGCGCCAGGACCTTTATTTCCGGCTGAACGTGTTTCACATCCACCTGCCTCCGCTCCGCGAGCACAAGGACGATTTGCCGTTTCTCGTCGAACATCTGCTTGCCGACATCTCCACAAAGCACAACAAGAAAGTGTCGGGCGTGGGCGCGGAAGTTATGGAGATGTTTAAGTCCTACCCGTGGCCCGGCAATGTGCGCGAGCTGCGCAACGTTCTCGAACGAGCGGCCATCGCATGCGATCGGGGAATCATTGCGCGCCAGCACCTTCCGTCGGATTTCGGACGCGTACCAACAATGGCAACCAATGCGCTGACCGCAGTCCGCTTTCCCGTGGGAACCACCGTGGACGCCATGGAACGCGAGCTCATCCTGCAAACGCTCGCGGCCACCAGCCAGAATAAAACCCGCGCCGCGGAGTTGCTGGGCATCAGCCTCAAGACGCTGCACAACAAACTGAAGGAGTACGAGGCGGGGCGGACAGATGCGTCTCAGCCTGAAAACTAAGTTCACCCTGGGGACCTCGCTGCTGGTCCTGGCAGTCGTGACCCTTGTGTCGGGGCTCTACATCGGACGTCTCACCCGCCAGGTTCTTCGCCAGGCAGATGATCGCGCGCATTTCGTGGCCGACCAGGTCTTCCTTGCCTGCCAGAGCGCCCTGCGCGATGCGGCCGAGCGCGGCGACGCACCAGCCTCAAATAGTCCCGCGGATCTTCGGAAGTACGTGCACCAGGCTTTGGATGACAGCAATACGCTGAATTCCGTGATGGAATCCGCCGTCGGTTACTCGCCCACGATTTATGAAATTACCATCAGCGATAAGGACAACTTCGTCCTGGTTTCAAGCGATCCAGACCTTCGCGGACAAAAAATTGCCACGCGGCCGACCGTCACCTCCCTGGTGCGAGCGGGATTCTTCCAGGAACTGCGCACTCTATACGGGCCGCAGCAAACCTACGAGTTTTCGCTTCCCTTTAATCTCGGCGCCAGCCCTTTCGGTCAAATACGGATCGGCTTGTCGTCCGCGCTGATCCGCGACGAAATATCCCCCGGGCTCATCAGCGCGGCTTACTGGGCGCTCGGCTCCGTGCTCCTTTCGACGCTGCTGGCCTTCTTCGGCACCCGCTTTTCGCTCGCTCCCATTGACAGAATATCCGCCCAGCTCGATCGCATTTCGGCCGGCGAATTCGATCTCGAGCCGGTCCGCCGCGGCGATGAATTGGGCGCCGTCAGCACCAAGATCATTGGCATCGGCAAGCAATTGCGCGACGTCCGCGAAATTTTCAGCAATCTTCGCGAGAACCTCGACCAGGTTATGACCGGCCTTGCGGACGGCCTTCTGCTGTTTAACGCGGAAGGCCGCGCGGTCCTCGTCAGCCCTTCCATCGAGAAATTCCTCGGCGAAAGTCCCGACGTGCTTCGCGGCAAGCGCGTCAGCCAGGTTTTTCCGCCCGGGCATCCGGCGCATGCCGCTCTGCAGATCGACGCTGACAACATCGAGCCGGTCGACGGAGTCGAAATTACGCTGGACACGCCCGCCGGGCCGCAGCGCCTCGGTCTCAACGCGCTTGCCATCCGCGAACACGGCGCTCGCATGGGCACTCTCGTGACCGTCCGCGACGTCGAATCGCTCGAGCGTATCGGCTCGCAACTCATGGTATCCGAACGCCTCGCCGCGCTCGGCCGCGTCACCGCCGGAGTCGCTCATGAAGTGAAGAACCCCCTCAATTCGATGCGTTTGTGGCTCGAGGTTCTAAAGGCGAATATGCCTGTTGAGCCGGAGGCGCAGCAAGCCGTGAAAATGCTCGACAGCGAAATCGACCGCCTGGACCGTGCGGTGAAGACTTTCCTTAATTTCACCAGGCCGGTCGAATTGCGGCTCGAGGATACCGATGTCCGCGCGTTTCTCGATGATGTGCTCGATGCGGCTCGCCCGTCCATCACGAAGGCGCGCGTCGAACTCCGCGTCGATATGCCGTCGGAGTTTCCGCCCATTCGGATGGATCGTCAGTTGATGCACCAGGCGCTGCTGAATCTGCTGCTCAACGCCTGCGAGTTCACCAATGCCGGCGGACGGATTTCCGTGGGCCTCAGGCGAAGCGAGGATTTCGCCGTTATATCGGTCGCCGACACGGGAGAGGGCATCACCGCGGAAAATCAGAAAAAGGTATTTCAGCTCTTTTTCACCACACGCCCTGGAGGTACCGGCATTGGACTCGCCAACACGTTTAGGTTTGTACAGTTGCACAATGGTCGGATAGAATTCGAATCGGAGGCCGGGCGCGGCACGACGTTCCGCATGGAACTGCCGTTGTCCCGCTCGGGAGAAGCGCCGTCAGCGCGGAAAGTTCGCGACTATAGCCGGCCCTTCGCTGAAGAGAAACGGTAATGCCCAGCCGCTACTCAGACGTTCGCATATTGTTCGTGTTGCTCGCTTGTGGAGTTTCTGTGACCACTGCGGGATGCGTGAAGGACAAGGTGCATGCAGCGCCCCCGGTGGCGACTGTCCCGTCTCCCGCTCCCACCGAAACGAAGCCTGCGACTCCCGCACCAACTCCGCCACCAAAAATTGACGCTGAGCCAACGCCTGCCGCAATGCCGACCGATAAGAACGACACGACCCCTCCACAGCCGCCGCCCAGGGTTCACAAGGACCAGCCTGCGGAATCAGATTCATCTTCACCCTCGGACAAGCCGACTCATCCATCCGCGCCTCAGATTTCACCGGAACTCTCCCCGGGCGATCAGGCGACTTACGCGCACAAGACTACAGAGGATGTTTCCGCTGCCGAAAACAATCTTAAACAGACGCAGGGGAAACAATTAAGCGCAGCGCAGCAGGATCTGGCCGACAAGATTCGAAGCTTTCTCGCACAATCTCTCGGGGCCAGCCAGGGCGGCGATTGGGCTCGCGCTCAAAACCTTGCCCAAAAGGCCCGCCTCCTCTCCGTCGAACTCGTCAATTCCCTTTAGTCCCTTGAGGCACTGGACTACCTTATTCATGCCTCCCGGTAGCCTCTTCTCACTCGTCTCTCGCACTCGCTATTCCACATCTTTCCAACCTCCAGCTTCCAACTTTTAGCCTCCAGAACTCCACAGCTCCCGTCGCTTGCAAAGCGCCCACAGCTCGCTAAGATAGACGCGTGAGCGCGATGCATGAAACTCGAGCGGTGAACGGAAAGGAGCCACAAGACGTTGACTCCCCCGCGAAGAGTAGATCGAAACTGATTCCTGGTGGCGTTCGCAGATATGCGGAGGGTCGGTGATGCACGAGGTTCGCCATCTCTGCGGCCAAATTTTGCGTCCAATATGAAAAACACAGGTGCGTACGACGTGGCAATCGTCGGCGGCGGGCTGATCGGCAGCTCGATTGCCTTCGAACTCGCTGCCGCAAAGCTTCACGTGATCGTCCTCGACCGGCAGGCTCCGGGTCGGGAAGCTTCTTGGGCCGCGGCAGGAATGCTTTCGCCCGCTCCCGATGGACCGCCGACCGTTCAACTCGTTCCTCTGGCGCTCGAAAGTCTGGCGCTCTATCCATCATTTGTTGCGCGCGTCGAAGAAGAATCCGGGCAATCGACGGACTTTGTCGGTGCCGCGGGGCTGGAGATTTTCTATTCCGCCCGCGGCGAGGCCGAACGAGACGCCGCAATCGCAGACCACCGGCAACTCGGAACCGCCATCGAACCCATCACGGTCGAAGCCGCCCGCAATATCGAAAAATCAATCAGTCCCAATGCCAGCGCTGCGGCGTGGTTTTCCGACGAAGCTCGGGTCGATCCGCGACTTCTCACCGATGCCGTGATCTCCGCTGCGCAGCGGCGCGGGGTCGAGATGCGATCCGGAGTTGAAGTCACATCTCTGCTGCGTGAAGGCGATCGCTGCACGGGAGTGATGGCTAATAATGAAAAAATCGCCGCACGGCACATCATCGTTGCGGCTGGCTGCTTTTCAGGCGGAATCGGGCTCGGCTCGGAAACCGTGGCGCGGTTCGCGCCAACGATTCCCATCCGAGGACAGATGATCGCGCTGCGTCCTTCGGGCTTCGCCATGCGCCATGTCGTACGCTCCGAACGTGGTTACCTGGTGCCGCGCAGGGATGGGCGAATCATCGCCGGCACCACACTCGAAGATGCGGGATTCGAAAAGCGCGTGACGGCTGCAGGAATGCACAAGATTCTTGAGGCCGCCTTGGAGCTGATTCCGGCGCTTGCGGAAGCCGCAGTCGTCGAAACGTGGTCGGGTCTGCGTCCCGGGACTCCCGATCAACTCCCGATTTTGGGGCCGTCGAACATAGATGGGCTTCTGATCGCGACGGGTCATTATCGCAATGGAATTCTGCTGGCTCCGGTGACCGCGAAAATTCTCCACGATTGCGTACTGGCCGGAGAAACACCTGCAAACGCGGCGATATTTTCTCCGCTTCGATTTCAGCAAGGCAATCGTCACGCGACGTCGGCGCGCGACTAAAGAATTGCTCCACTAGACTTGATTGTGTACCGGCATCAAAACGGATATTTGCTGCGTTCGGGCTCGCGATTCGGAGGTCCTGGGAGCGTGGAAGCCTGACCGGGGCCGGTGAACTGGTCTTTGTCGGCATCGAGAAGAATCGGCCGGTTCAATACGACTTCGACGGTGGTGCCGCGAGGTAATTCCGCCTCGGGGCCGCGCGACAGCAGCACGGTGGCCAACCCTGCGACCGCGCCAATTCCCGCGCCGATCCCCGCTCCCTGCGCGCCTCTGCCAGCAATCGCGCCGATGCCCGCTCCAGCGGCAGTATCCTTCACCACGGTCCCCGCGTCCGACGCTTTGTCCGAATCGCCGATCACTTTTCCCTCGTTGTTCACGGTTTCGCCGCCACCCGTGCCCGCGTTGCTGGGCGCGGCATTCAAATTGATCATGTAGGCATTCGGAAGGATCAACGTGTTCAATTTGATCATCAGTTCAGCACGGCCCTTCACGCGTCCGGGACGCTTCGCATCAGTCACTTCGCCGCTGACGTACGATCCGGCTGGAATGGCAACTTTGCCGTCAACCATTACCGGGAAAAGAGTCTCGAAATAAACGGGATCGCCGGGGCGCGCGCTGCGCGTCGAGACAGCGTTGTGTAGAACTAATGGGATATGCGTGCCGGTCGGAACTGTCACTCTCGGGCCTGGATGCTGCTCGCCCGAGCCGGTCGCTGGCGCTTGCGGGCGCTTCGTGAGTTGCGGTATTGCGGGCGGCGCTGGCGGCTTCTCAGCCGGTGTGGATTGCGGCGCGCTCTGCTGCTGTGGGCTCCCTGCCGCAGGCGTCATCGGGCCGGCTTGTTGCTGCCCCAAGGCGGGAACGGCCAAACTCACCGCACAAAAGAGCAAACCTGCCAGGCCGTAATACATCGCGCCTCTCCTCACCAGGTGCCCCCTACCCTATAGGGCTAAAGGATGCACATTCTGGCCGCCCAGGATGCATCGAGAATACGCTCTCGGGGTGCGCATCTCCATGGGCCCAGGCCGAAACACCGGGTGTACGACTAAGGCACGTCGACCCGGCCCGACTCTACCACCCAGATATACTGGGCAAAGCGAGGCGACCCTTTGGATCAAGCTCACCCCAAAGCGCTCCGGATGCCGTCTTCCCTCCGCGGAAAGACGCGATTCATCATTTTTGTAACCATGGTGTGTCTGGCAGGCGGGCTATACGCGCTGTCTCGCCTTGTCCTGCTCCGGGGATTTTCTCACCTCGAGAACGATTTCACCCGGCAGAATCTTGATCGAGCATCGAGTGCGCTTTCAAATGAGCTAACTTCACTCGACCGCACAACTAACGAATACGCCACCTGGGACCAAACCTACGCATACTTTCACAACGCGAATCCCGGTTACCTCAAGTCGGAATATGCCACATCGACGTTTCAACAGCTGAACCTAAACTTTGTCATCCTGTTCGACAATTCCGGCAAGAAGGTTTTCGTGAAGGGAGTCGATCCGCGGACCGGAATTATTGTTCCGGTCCCGGCCGATCTCGATGGACATCTGAAACTTGACTCGCTTCTCTTCAGTCATCGCAATACCACAAGTGGCGTCTCCGGTATTCTCATGCTGCGAGCCGGCCCCGTCCTTATAGACGCGCGGCCTGTATTAACCAGCGACAGTAAAGGCCCGATTGCAGGGACGCTGATGTTTGGGCGAATGCTGGATTCGGCAGCGGTACAAAGTCTTTCGCAGACAACCCATCTGCAGATCGAGTTGCAGCGACTTGACGAAGAATCCAGTCAAGACAACCTCGGCTGGGTCTCCCGCATACTGTCAAGAGACACTCCCATGGCGATCCGGCCCGCTGGCGAAGATTCCATCGCCGGCTACCAGGAGTTGACAGATATTTACGGGCAGCCTGCGATGCTTCTTCGGGTCGTGCTCCCGCGCAGTATCTATGAACAGGCTCATACGACTCTTCTTCAGTTTCTATTGTTGCTGTTGGCCGCGGTTCTCGTTTTCGGCTCGATGACGATGTACCTGCTCGAACGAATGGTGCTGTCGCGCGTCGCCAACTTGAGCGAAGAAGTCACGCAGGTGGGAGCGAGCGGCGATCTGTCGGCTCGCCTGTCCGTAAAGGGCGAGGACGAACTCGCGTTCCTGGGAGTCGCTATCAACGGAATGCTTGAAGATCTGGAGCGCGCGCAGGTGGAGCGGCACGAAGGCAAGACGCGCCTGGCGGTCATGATCGAGAAAATGCCGGCGGTCTTGTGGACCACCGACACCGGGTTGCGGTTCACTTCCGGCATGGGCGCTGGGCTTGAAACACTCGGCGTGCGCCCGACGGAAATGGTGGGCCGGTCGCTCTCCGAGTATTTCCAGACCAACGATCCAGAATTTCCCGCGATCGTGGCGCACAACAAGGCGCTTGGCGGCCAGTCCTTTACGTACGAGATCGATTGGGCGGGTCGAGTTTTCGAGTCTCATGTGCAGCCGCTGCGAAGCAGCGAAGGGGATTTACTTGGCGTCATTGGCGTCGCTCTCGATATCACCGATCGCAAGCGTCTCACCGACCAATTGCGCCAGTCGCAAAAAATGCAGGCGGTCGGAGAACTCGCCGGAGGCGTCGCTCACGATTTCAATAACCTGCTGATGGTTGTAAAGGGCCATGCGGAAATGCTGCTCGATCAGCTCGCCGAGTCTTCACCCCTGCGGCAGAACGTCGTTCAAGTGCAAAAAGCGGCCGAGCGTGCCGCTTCTCTCACGCGCCAGTTGCTGGCCTTCAGCCGTTTGCAGGTGCTGCAACCGCGAGTGATCGACTTGAACGAAGTGGTGGGGGGAATGATCCAGATGTTCTCGCGCGTCATCGGAGCCAATATCGAACTGGCGTTTTTGCCGGGATCGAGACTCGGACACGTGAAGGCGGATCCGAGCCAGATAGAGCAAGTGCTTCTGAACCTCGTGGTCAACGCCCGAGACGCCATGGCCGGCGGCGGACGATTGACCATCGAAACTTCAACGGTCGAGCTCGATCGAAGCCATGCTGCGAAACATACCGGCATGATCCCTGGCCACTTCGTCATGCTGGTCGTCAGCGACACCGGATGTGGAATGGACGCGAAAACGCAGGCCCGTATCTTCGAGCCGTTTTTTACGACCAAGACCCAAGGGAAGGGCACCGGGCTCGGGCTTGCGACGGTGTATGGCGTCGTGAAACAATCCGGCGGCTTTATCTGGGTCTACAGCGAACCGGGCCACGGCACGACGTTTAAGATCTACTTGCCGGAGGTCGCTGAAGAAGTTGATCGGTCGGTCGTGGAAAAAGTGGCGCCCCGCGCGCAGAAGGGCTCCGAGACAATTCTGATTGTCGAGGACGAAGAAAGCGTTCGCGACCTGGTGAAGGACTACCTTGTCGCCGCGGGTTATCACGTGCTTGAGGCGTCTGACGGCGTTCAAGCGCTCGAAATTGCCGCCGGGCACAAAGGCACGATCCACATGCTGGTGACTGATGTCGTGATGCCGCGATTGAGTGGCCGCGAAGTGGCCGCACGCATTTCCGCCACCAGGACCAATCTGAGAGTCCTGTACATTTCAGGTTATACAGACGATTCCGTGTTCCGCCACGGCGTGCTGGAAGGTGGAATGGCCTTCCTGCAAAAGCCGTTTAATCTGAAGACTCTTGCTCAGAAGATCCGCGAAGTATTGGACGACCAATCGACCGCTGAGAGCGTTCCGTCGCACGCCGAATACATTTCGTAATCGAACCCGCCGCGAAAAGAACCCTCCGCGCCGCTGCAGGTCGGCAATTTTCCGAAGTGGCACGCCGGGAAGCCCGGCTCAAGGAGTTTTAGTCTAAGACTCCGGCAGGGAACTAAAACAAGACGACCGTCTGTCCGGTGAGCTCGAAACGCTTGCGGCAGCGGATATTGCGGCAGCCCGCCATTTCGTCCACGCGGACCATGTAGGAGCGCGCCTTTCCGAACCGGGCGCGATCGTCGTCATTCGCACCGGCCGGAAGCTGATTTTTCTTGGTACGAACGATCCAGCGAATTGGATAAGTGCCTTCCTGGCGGCAGTGCGGGCAGACCAGCGGAATCTGCTTTGTCTCTTGCTTCTCATCGTAAAATCTCTTGTCGTCCATGCGCTCCGCCGTTCAGCGTTCAGGAGATCCTTGGTCCAGGCTCAGCAACTTGAATCCTGCGCCCTGCCAACGCGGCAGCCAGTATTCGAGCGCCGCAACTACATGCATGCGATCGCCATCCAGCAGGCGGTGGTCTCCATCATGCAAGAGAACGATATCGCCTCCTCTCACCCGGCGCAAGCGCCGAATCACGGGTTCGGCCGGCTGAGGTTTCCAGTCACGCGCCATCGCGGACCACATCACAATTCCCGCACCGCCACGTTTTCGCACGATTCGATCGAGCCACGGGCTGCGAAAACCGTAGGGCGGCCGCATCCAGCGCGGCTTTCGGCCGATGGCGGAAACAATCGCTTCATCGCAGCGGTCCATCTGATCCGCGATCTCTTGCCTCGAACGAAAGATCAGCGAAGGATGCGTGTCCGTGTGATTCCCAATCGCGTGTCCCCGCGCTGCGATTTCCGTTGCAAGCGCCGCCGCGGCACGCACGTGTTTGCCGACTACAAAAAATGTCACCCTCGCGTCGTGCTTTTCCAGCAATCGCAGCAATTTCGGAGTGACGCTGGGGTTCGGGCCATCGTCGAACGTCAGCGCGATTGTCTTCGCGTCGCGCGCGTGGCGAATCGTCGGGCCAAAAAGTTGCGCCGACGGGACCATCGCCGACCACGCGAACGTTCCGCCCGCCGCGCATGCCGCGCCCGCTGCCAGCCATCCTGTGGGAACCTGCATGTCTTCCGAATTCTCGCACGCCTCGGTCGGCATTGCACGGCGCGCCCACTCCGATGGCACACTGGGGTTCCAGCGTGCCGTCTGCTAGCATGACGCGCGAACGAAGCAACGTAGAAGTGGTCTTCGAGCGAAAATGAGCGTCGTTTCCTCTCGGCGTGTATTTCCACCCTGGATGCGCTGTGCCGCGGTGCTCTGGCTCGCGATCTGGATCCCTGCGTACTGGCATACGTGGGGAGTTACAAATTTTCTTCACCTTTGCGATATCGCGGTTTTGCTCGCGTGCGCGGGTGTCGCGATTCAGAGCCCGCTGCTGATTTCGAGCCAGGCGCTTGCTTCGCTTCTGATCGATCTGATTTGGACTCTCGACGTCGCGTGGCGAGCTGTTTCAGGGCGCCAATTGATTGGTGGAACGGAGTATCTGTTCGACGCGCGCTTCCCTCTCTGGATTCGCCTTCTTACTCTCTTTCATGTGGCGCTGCCGTTCCTGCTCCTCTGGGCGCTCACTCACACGGGATACGACCGCCGCGCCTTACGACTGCAATCGGGGATTGCTTTCATCGCGCTGATTGCCGCCCGCTTCGCGGGCGCGCAACCGAACATAAATTTCGCGTTCGCGGATCCGTTCCATCGCACCTGGGGGTCCGCTCCCGTTCAAATCGCGATGATATTTCTTTTCCTCGTCGTCGTATTTTATTTTCCGACGCACCTGCTGCTCGCACGACTTTTTAGGCCGCAGGGTGAAAACGGAACAATATGAAGGCAACCGAATTCGAATTCCGTCACCGATCGCTGGTTAATTTGATCCACGTCTGGATTTCGTTTCAAGCCTATTCCTTCGACCGCGTGAATGCCGTCTGGGCATTCGTCCCCTGGAATACGCCTCGCGGATATTTTCTCGCGCATATGATCTTCGGGTTCGCTGCGATTCTTATCGCACTTGCCGCATCGATTCGGACCTGGGCTGCGGCCTATCTGCGCTCTGACGTCGTTCACGATGCGGACTTGCACACGGATATAGTTGTTGCCGATGGTCCTTACCGGCACCTTCGCAATCCGCTCTATCTCGGAACTCTTCTGTTGTCGGTCGGATTGGCGTTTCTCGCGAGCCGCATCGGGGCTGTAATCCTGGTAGGAGGAGCGGCGCTGCGCATCCTGCGGCTGATTGGGCGCGAAGAAGCTGATCTTGAAAAACAACAGGGTGCCGTTTACACGGAATTTTGCCGTCGCGTGCCGCGCTTGCTGCCTTCCCTGCGGGCGCGTGTTCCGGGTTCCGGTCTTGCGCCGCAATGGACGCAGGCATTTCGCGGCGAAGCGCCGATGTGGGGATTTTTCATCATGATGATTGCGTTCGCGGTCACGCCGAACGATGACGTCGCGTGGAGCCTGGCAGGTGCAACTCTTTCAGTCTGGCTTTTCCAGCGAATCACGGAGCGGCTGCGGAAAAGATCTCGTGCGTGAGCGTGGACATGAAATTCATTCCGATTGTCGGACGGCGCGGAGATCAATCCCAAGCTGCTGGCACTTCTTATAGAGGTGGCTGCGCTCGAGGCCGAGCGCTTTAGCCGTATTGGTCATGTGGCGACCGTGGCGCTTGAGTTCGGCGAGCAGCGTTTCACGCTCGAACGCTTCAACCCGCCCGGCGAGCGTGCCGCCCGCAGAGGTCGCTGACATCCGGGAATCGCCTTCGCCGGCCACCGCATCGCGTTGCGGCAGCGCTCGTTCGACAATTGCCGCATCCACCGAATCGCCGCGCGCCAGCAACAAGGCACGCTCGACCACGTTTCGCAGCTCGCGGACGTTGCCGGGCCACGCGTATCGCGCAAGCGCTTCGATCGCTCCAGCCGAGAACTTCTGTGGCTTCCAATTGTTCTGCTCCGCCAATTGCTTTGCAAAATGCTCGACGAGCGCGGGGACGTCTTCGATGCGGTCGCGAAGCGGTGGAAGAATAATTGGAAAAACGACGACGCGGTGATAGAGGTCCTCGCGAAACGTTCTCTGCCGCACCTGCTCTTCGAGATTGCGATGCGTGGCTACCACGACGCGCACATCCACGTGCATGGGACGGTCGCCGCCAACGCGCTCGATTTCGCCTTCTTCGAGCACGCGCAGCAACTTCGCCTGCATGGCCACCGGCATGTCGCCAATTTCGTCCAGGAAAAGCGTTCCGCGATGCGCCTGCTCAAATTTTCCGGTGTGGCGCGTGGCCGCGCCGGTAAACGAGCCTTTTTCGTGCCCGAAAAGTTCGGATTCCATCAGCTCGGCAGGAATTGCCGCGCAATTCAACGAAATAAACGGAGCCGCATGACGGGAGCTTTTCTCATGCAGCGTCCGGGCAATTAGTTCCTTGCCGGTTCCCGTCTCGCCGCGAATGCACACGCGCGTTTCGCCTGCCGCAACGTGCTCCACTTGCGCCATCACTTCGCGCATCGCGGCGCTGGCCCAAACCAGATGATGCTTGCCGAGCCGGCGCTTGAGCTCGCGATTTTCCGCTTCCAGATGCCTCAATCGGAGCGCGTTTTCAACGGTCAGGAGCAGTTTCTCGGTCGAAACCGGCTTCTCGAGAAAATCCATTGCGCCGAGGCGCGTTGCGCGCACCGCCATTTCAATCGTGGCTTGCCCGGAGATCATCACAACGGGCGCAGTCACGCCCGCGTTCTTAAAATCCTCGAGGAGCGCGATGCCGTCGCGTCCCGGCATCACGACGTCGGACAAAATCAGATCGAAGCGTGAGGCCTTCGCGAGTTCGAGCGCGCGGGAAGCATTGTCGCAAACGGTCGCTTCGTGGTCCGCGAGGCGGAAGGCCCGCGCAAGCGAGGCGAGCGTGTTTGCGTCGTCGTCAATGATGAGGATGTGGGCTTTCGCGGCCACGCGGCTACGCCTCTTCTTTTTTCTCCAGCAGGATCGGGAATACCTGCGGACGTTTCGGCGGCTGGATCGGAAGTTCGATGCGGAATGAAGTGCCGATGCCCATCTCGCTTTCAACGGAAAGCCGCCCGTTGTGATCGGTCACCACGGATTGCACGATTGCCAGCCCGAGTCCCGTGCCGTGCTGCTTCGTCGTGTAATACGGAGTGAAAATGCGCTCGGATTCTTCGGGCGTCAGGCCGGTGCCGGTGTCGGAGATTTCGAGGTCCACAATGCCGTTCTTGTGCGACGTTCGCAGCATGAGAACGCCGCCGGCAGGCATGGCGTCCATCGCATTCAGCACCAGATTTTCGATGGCGCGATGCAGCAGCGTTGCATCAGCCTGAATCACGGGAAGGCTTTCATCGAGATGAAGTTCGGGTGTGATTGGCGGGCGTCCCACCGCGCTGAATTGGGCCTCGAACAATTTCAAAACGTTTCGCACCGTATCGTTCAGATTGACCGCCGCGATTTCCGGCTGCGGCATTTTCGCAAAGTCGCTGAATCGCGACACGATCGTTTTCAGGTTTTCGATTTCAACGAGAAGAATGCCTGTGGATTCGCGGAACACTTCCTCGAACTGTTCGGAACCTTGCTCCTTGGCGCGCTGGAGATTTTCGACGGTGGTTTGCAGTGGGAACAGCGGATTTTTCAGCTCGTGTGCCAGCCGCCGCGCCACCTCGCGCCAGGCTGCGACGCGCTCCGCCTGGATCAGGCGCTCGCGCTGCTCCACCAATTCCTGCGTCATTTGATTGAATGCGCGTGCGAGCTGGCCGATTTCGCCTCCGCCGCGAACATCCACTCGAGTGTTCCAGTTGCCCGCGGCCACTTCGCCCGCACCGTCAACGAGTTTTCGCACCGGCCTGGTAACGCGCGCCGCAGCCCACCAACTGAGAAGGGCCCCGATAAGAATTCCAATCGCAGCCACAATCAACGCAAGCCACCGGATTCGTCTTCCCAACATCACGACACCGCGCTGCGAATTCCCGACCAGCAGCACGCCGAGCAATTCCTGCTGCCGACCGAGCAGGGGCAGGATGTGAAATTCTTCGGCACTCGCAGGGTCATAGGTCCAGGTGATGCGAGATCTTTGTTCCCCCGGCACCTGACGCTCTTTGTTGATTATTGGCGCGAAGCGGTCAGGATCGATCTCCGGGCCCGACGAGGAGATAAGGTTGACCGCCTGAAAGCTCGGATCGAGATTCAGATAAAGCAGCGCGCGCATTCCCTCCGGCAGCACCATCGACGCAAGAAACTCCTTCCCTAGCCTCTCGCCGCCGACCACGTAGATGGACTTATCGGCCACTGGCACCCGCGCCACAGCCATCAACCCCAGCGCTGGCCCATTTTCCGTGTCCATCTTCATCAAGAAAGGTCCGAGCGCGGCCCAGTCCTGCGGTTGCGTCACCCAGGTCATTTTTTCCCCGAACCGTGCAGACCATTCCGCCGAGGAAATAATCGTGCCGTCGTTATTCACGAAATCAAGAAAATCGAGCTGGTGAGATTGGGAGACGCCGCGCGCATCGTTGACGTACACGGACGCGTCACCGTTCGGAAGGCTCAATTCCACCGCCATCTTGGTGGTTCCTTCTTCCTGGGCGACTCCACCGATGCGCTGGACAACATCTTGTCCGCGCCTCTGAAATTCCCGCTGGAATTGAGCGACGAGCGCCTTGGTGTGCTGCTGATTCAAGTTGTCGAAGGCCTGCTTGGTGGCCACGGTCACGCCCGCGGCCACCAGGCCTACCGACAGCAGCACCGCGATGGTAAAAACGAAGAAAAGCTTTGAGCGGAACGTCACTGAGGCTCTCCATCAAGCCAGACGTCGGCGAGTGGCCATCCGGCACCTGCGCCGGGAGGGGTCCAGTCGCGCACGCGCGCGCTCACGGCGTAGACCTGTGGCAGCCATACCAGCGGAATTACGCGATCGGTGCTCACGATCGTTTGTTCGCGATGGTAGATATCCTCGGGCGTTGACGACTCCGGAAGAGGCGTCGCGTCAACCAATGCAATCGGACCGAGCACATTCACAAAATCCGAAAGCGCGATTCGAGGGTCCGGCGATTTCATGCGCAAACGAACCAGGCGCGCATCGATCCTGGAAGACGGGCCAGACGCAATGGCCTGCGTTGCCAGAGAAATTCCCGCCTCGCGCGCATTCACCACAATTCGCTCCGCAATCGATTGTTCAAGCGTGTCGCCGGAATCATATCCCAACACCAGCCGAGGGGCGTGCGCCATTTGAGACCATATTTCCTTCGCATGAGCTGGGTCCGCCGCGCCTGAAAACAAAAATTCCGATCCGCTCGACCACTGCGGCAGCAATCCCCACGCTGGCTGGCCGGCCTTCTGCAAGATAAAATCCACAATCGATTGCCGATCGGTCGAGAGCGCCAGCGCTTCGCGCACCCGCGCGTCATCCGTGCCCGCGCGGCCCGGCAGAAACACAAGCGCGAGCAATTCATCCGGCTGCGAAAACGTTACGCGAACGCCGCGTTCCGCTGCTTGGCGAGCTTGCTCCGGCGAGATTTCGGCAAAGTCGGTCTTTCCGATTTCGAGATCGAGGAGCCGCTCCCGAGCTGTCCCGCCCATCTGAATTTGAATCGCGTCAACGAATGGTCTCCCGCCGGGAAAGTTCTCGTTCGCGGCAAGCTTCAAGCTTTTCCCGGGCTGCCACGAGGAAACCTGAAATGCACCGGGAGGATTGGTGGCCCCGGAAGTTTGCAGTCGTGCGGGTGAGAAGTTGTCGAAGATCAGCGAATCGATTTCCGCCCTCGCTGCAGACTCAATCGGATTCGCCGCGGCGACAGCGGGGTCGAGTGAACTTATCATCGCGTCGATTTCCATTCGCAGGGTGCCGCCATACCGGGGCCGACGCGCCGAATCCACCGTCGAGGCACGCGCAAGGACGATGCTAATTGCCGCAAGTAGCAGCCACAATCGAAGCTTCATACATTCCTGTTTTCAGATTTCGGGATACAACGCGCGCGGACTTGCCGTCATCCGCCGGCCACAGTGCCAGAATCGGACCAGGAAATAGAAGTGGCTGGCCGACGGCAGTCGCCTGATTATCCACAATCTCGTAAATTTGTACTTGGTCCGGCTGCCTCCAATCGCCCGTGCCGGTCACCAGAACGTGCCAGTTCGAATCGCAGCTAATTTCGATCGACGCAATATCGCTACCCCAATCGGCAAATGCTGCAGGCGGCGTCGCCACGTCGTTAAATAATTCGGCTGTCCCGTTCGGCTCCGCAAAAAGTCGCCGGGAATTGTTCCCATCTTCGAAGAAGGCCGCGGAAAAGAAAGACGGTGTCTTGAATGCGATACTCCCGGAATATGTTGTCGCCCCAAGAAACATATTCCGTGACGGCAAGTAAGGCCACATCATTCCGTCTACATTAGGCCATTCTTGTTTTGCATTCTCCTTGCACTCCGCGATCAAGCCGGGATCCCACGAACCCGTGCAGACAGTCCCTGCGACGTAAGCTTTGAATTCATTCGCGGCTCCGGCGACCAACCGGCCTCGGAGGTCGCGCGAAACATACATTGGCGATATGGGCTGCGCGGATTCCTGTTGCCATGAATGGACGTTCATCCGCTCCAGCCTTATCCGTGCCGGTTCAAGGAACACCATACGCTTCGAGCCATCACTCCCGGTCCTTTGGGCGAAATCGAGGATCGGTGCGGCTTGAATCCACACGACCTTCCTTTGCAGGAGGGGAGCAAATGCCATCATCGACGACAAAATATCAGGCTTTCTGAACGGCACCATATCCACCGCTCGATCGTCACCATGCTGGATCTCCGCAACCCAGAGATAACCGTTCACATTTTCGGAAAATGTGAGATGTACTCGCGAAGTGTCGTTTAAAACAGCAGTAGGCTCAGCGGCGATAACGTGCAGGTTCTCTCGCTCCAATTCCTCAACGAGTGCTGCTCGAATCAAAGCAATATCGGCGGCGTTGAGCGTCGAGATGTTCTTCATTTCGACCGTCAGTGTGCGAAATGGGTGCGCCGCAACCGCAATTTTATCGGCTAGCGCATGCACCGCGTCATTCCATTGCCCTGAAAGCGAGGGCGGCGTTTGCGACTGCGGCTGGCCGGGCGATGGCTGATCCGGCTTCGCGATTAACGGTGCGTTTGCTTGAGCCTGAATCAATGGCGATTGCACCTGCTGGCGGGGCTGGGAATTCTTTGATTGCGGAAACGCCGGGCGCGGAACGATTGCGCCAACCAAAATCAGAACGATTGCGCGCCACGGGAGAGAGTCTCGAAGTGAAGGCCGCATCGGTTTGTGCCGGATGCAACCGGCAGTTCGCCGGGGATATTAGCACACAGACTGGGTTGGTGCGCCGGCTGGGTGGCGGCGCGATGCAAACGCCACCACCCTGCAAGGGTTTTGCCAGCGTTACTCCCTGAACCGGTCTGTCATTCCACGCGGTACAGGCCGCGGGAAATTCCGGCTCGGAGAATTTCTAGGGCTTCCCCGATCTGCTCGCAGCCGAGGGCGGATCACTTGCAGACCCTGCTTCCGACGCTGCCGCGGAGCGCAGCACATCGTTCGCAAAGAAGTATTTGCCGTCGTTCGGCACCATCATGATCTGCACCTTGTCCGAAAGCTTCTGAGCAACGGTGAGCTGAACGAGCAGCGGATTCGCTTTCAGCGCCGCGGCTTCCAGCTGCAGCCGCTCGGCCTCCGCTTGCGACGTGACGCGGATGCGATTTGCCTCGGCCACCGCGAGTAGGTTCTGCCGCTCCTGCTCCGCCTTGCTGTCGATCACTTTTGCCTCCGCAGCAGCCTGGGCGTTTTCGATCGTCGTTTCCTTGCCCGCCTGAGCTTCGAGCCGCGACTGCTCGATCTGTTTCTGTTTTAGCGGGAGCGTATACTGCATCGAATCGGATTCTGCTTTCGCCATGATCACGCGCGACTGTGCGAGGGCTTCGGTGCGCTTCACTTCACGAATCTTCGCGGCTTCGGCCTGGGAGGCCGCGATTTTTATCCGCTTTACTTCGATATCAGCGTCGACCGACGTCTGCTCGTCCTGCTGCTCCTTCAGAAGAAGGCCTTCCAGGCCTTGCGCGTATTCTTCGGGAAGGTCTATTTTCCTGAGCAGCACCTCCTTCACGACGATGGCATCGCCGCTCAGGCGCTGCGTGATGACCTGCGAGGCGCGCTGGCGGAATTCTTCGCGCTTCACGGAAAAGATGTCGCGCACAACGTAATTCGGTGCGAGTTCGCGAAAGGCGCTGGTTACGACGGGCGCCACGATCTGATCTTCGAGCGGCTGAGGCAGGTTCGCCTGAATGTAATCGAGACGCCGCGGATCGATCCGGTATCGTACCGTGACGGCAAGTCCGATCGACAATCCTTCACGCGCCTCGACCGTGAGCACCTCATGTGTTTCGTGAATTCCAGCAGAGGCGACCGTCGAAAATACTTCGTCACGGATGTCGTAGAGGTCGATGCGATCGATCAGTGGCACGATGAAATGCGTGCCTGCGTAGAGAGTTCCGGGGAGAACGCCTGAGATCTGGCTGATGCAAACTCCGGCATTTCCGTCGGGAACCACGACGATGCTCTGGCCGCCCAGCGCCGCCAGTGCCGCAATCGCCGTGAGCTTCACGGCCGTCCACCAGCGAATTTCGTGGGAAAGCGTCGCTCTCGGGCGTATCGCTGGTTGTTCAACCGGCTCGTTGGACCTGGCGCCTGGATCGGCGTCGCCGCCGGAAGTTGGTTCCGCGCCCGATGTCTTGGCCCGCCAATTCCAGCGCCGAAAGAGCCGCTCGATCTCGAAGGCGACAGAGAGGTCGTATGCCACGAGAGCTACGGCGGCTACTACAAATCCGACTCCGACGAGCAACAGCAGGGACTTCAAAAAAAGCATGGCATCCTCCCGACAATTAACCGGCTACCAGTTTGCCGAAAAAATATTTTCATTCCGAGCGCAGCGAGGAATCTGCTTTCGCCAAACTCCAAGAAAACAGCAGGTTCCTCGTCGCCACCGGCTCCTCAGAATGGCAACGGGACGAGTTTCAACAAGCTGCTAGAACTTTTGTCCCGTTTTCGAAACCGATAACCTTTGTGACGCCGGAGCCGGCATCAAATGCATCAACCCCCGCAAACTTAGCCACTCAATCCACAGCGCCAGTCCCACCGATCCGGCTATTGCGCTTGCTATTCCCGCTGCGCCGATAATCGTTTGCATGGCGTTTTGCCTCCTGGAAACGGAGGAATGCACGGGTGGGACCATCCGACGGCGGTGGGAACGAAAGCAGTTACCGACTCGTTGTTGTCGCGTGTGCGTGGCTCAGGGGACACGACGTGGGCACACAACCACTTCGGGCGCGGGAAATCCAGCCTCTAAGCGCCCGCGTTCCTTCGATGCGAGATTCGCAAGCCCTCTGCTAGAATCGCTTCGAGGACAGGACGTTCATGCCGCCAAGTCCGCAGAAATCCGGTTCCGGTATTCACATTGGCCGTGTCTTCGGAATTCCGATCTATCTGCACACGAGTTGGTTCATCATTTTCGCGCTGATTACACTCTCGCTCAGCCAGCAATTCCGCTCGCAGCACCCTCAATGGACCAACGCACAGCACTGGTGGCTGGGCATCATCACCAGCCTGTTTTTTTTCGGTTCCGTGCTGTTTCATGAATTGAGTCACAGCGTTATCGCCAAGCACTATCACATTCCCGTGAAATCGATCACCCTGTTCGTCTTCGGCGGGCTCGCGCAGATCAGCCGGGATCCTGACAATGCGAAACAGGAAATCAACATCGCGATTGCCGGGCCGATTTCGAGCCTGTTCCTGGCAGGGTGCTTCTGGCTGATCGAGCAGTACGCCCATGGCGGCGAAATGGTCATCGCGGCCGCGAAATGGCTGGCGTTGATCAATCTTCTGCTAGCCCTTTTCAATCTTGTTCCGGGCTTTCCGCTCGACGGCGGCCGGATCCTCCGCGGAATTGTCTGGGGAATCACGAAGAATTTTGCCCGTTCGACATCGATTGCCGCCCGTGCCGGACAGGTTTTTGCTTTCTTCATGATCATTTTCGGAGCGTGGCAAGCGCTGACCGGAAGATGGATCGAGGGTCTGTGGACGGCCTTTATCGGCTGGTTCTTGCTGTCGGCAGCGCAGGAAAGTTTTATGCAGGTTGCTTTTCGCGACGGGCTCGTAGGCGTGAAGGCGGTGGACATTATGTCCAAGGATATCCCGACGGTCGCACGCGACATATCGATCGAGGAATATTTTCAGGAAGTGCTGCGCACAGGGCGGCGATGCCACATTGTGACCGGAGCGGGCACTCCCGTGGGTCTGATCACATTGCAATCGACGCGGTCGATCCCGCGCGAGGAATGGAATTCCACCTCGATACAAGCCGCGATGATGCCGGTGAGCCGCATTCACTGGGCGTCGCCGGAGGAGCCCGCGCTTGGCGTCCTTCAGCGCATGCAAAGCGAAGACGTCAACCAAATGCCGGTCATTTCCGACGGCAACATCGTCGGAATCATCGCGCGCGACACGATTCTTCGCGTTCTCCAAACGCGCTTGCAGCTCCATCATCTGTCGGGACAGTAAGGCCCGCCCCGGCGCTGAGTGCGACCCCATTCAGGGCTCCGGTATTGCTCGTTCGCGAATTCCTCGCGCTGCAGCGTGCGTCACCACCCTGTGCCTATGCACTGAAGGAAAACGTTCGGAGCTCATTTGGCGTCCAACTGTCTGCCCAGTATAGAATAGATATTTGCTGAGGCCGCTGCCCGGCCCTGGCTCTTGACGATGACCGAGAATTTATCCAGCCCGGCACCGGATGTCCCCGAGATTTCCCGGCGCGCTTTTACGAAATACCTAACGTTCGGCGGCATCGCCGCGCTGATCGGCGGACTCTGGGCCCTTCGCCGCCACTTCCATCGCGGAGGATCCTCGGCGGCGCGCGTAATCGCGCAGACGGAAGATGTCGCGGTCGGCGGAAGTTTGATTTTTCAGTACCCCACGCCAAACGATTCCTGCATCCTGGTTCGCACCGGCGAAAATGCCTACGTCGCCTACAGCCGAATTTGCACGCACAAGGGCTGCCCGGTGTTTTATGACTCTTCCCAGGACGCGCTCGAGTGCCCGTGCCATGGCGGCTTGTACTCCATCACGGACGGTTCCGTGCTTCAGGGGCCGCCGCCGCGTCCGCTGCCCCGGATATTGCTCGAAGTCCGAGGCCGCGATATTGTGGCGACCGGCGTCGTTAGGCCTGCTTGACAACTGTTCAGGAGTTTGACCCGGACTAAAAATGAAACGCTCATCGCGCAAGACTTTCGGGATCGACTTCGCCACCATCGCCGCTTTGTGCCTGTTCGTCCTCGCCGCGCCGCTCGCCGCAAAAGCGCTCAAGCAAATCGCTTCGATTGAATTGCCCGGCCCGCCAGGAAAGCGCTTCGACTACCTCACGATCGACTACGACGATAACTATCTCCTCTCGGCCCATCTGGGCGCGGGAATCCTCTACGTGATCGACCTTGCGACGAACAAAGTCGTAAAAGCGATTCCCAATGTTCCCGGCATTGAAGGCGTCGAATATGTCCCCGAATTGAAAAAGGTTTACACCTCGGATTGGGGCGAAGACAAAATCGGCGTGATCGACATGCGGACCATGCAAGTCATCAAGAAAATTCCGACGGAATCGAAACCAGACGGCAGCGCGTATGCCGCGCCGTTCCACAAGGTGTATGTGTCCGACGAGCGCGCCCGCGCCGTGGCTGTAATCGACGTTACCAGTGATGCGACGGTGAAAATGCTGCGCTTCCAGAGCGAAACCGGAATGCCGCAGTACGATCCCGTTGCAAAAAAGGTTTACGTGAACCTGCAGGATCAGAACGTTTTCGCAATCATCAACCCCGCAACTGACACCATCGCCGGACGCTATCCCGTTGGACGCTGCCGCGGCAATCACGGCATGGCGCTCGATCCCCCGCATCACCGGGCATTTTTATCGTGCGAAGACAACAACCTGATGACCGTCTTCGACCTTGATAAGCATCAGCCGATCGCTTTTCTCCCCATGGCCTCCGACCCCGACGTCATCAAATTCGATCCTGGCCTTGGCCGCATATACGTCGCGTGCTATAGCGGAGCGATTTCCGTCTTCGAGCAAAAGGATCCTGAACATTATCGCAAGCTCGGCGATGTTCCCGTCGCGCACGCCGTTCACAGCCTCGCCGTTGATAAGCGAACGCATCGTGTTTACGCACCGGAGCAGGAAGAAGATGGAGTGCCGGTCGCGCGCATGCTGGTGTTCGAAGCCATCACTAATTAGAGAGGATTGCGCGCGCGCCCCGGTACAGCTGCGAGAATTTTCACTCGTTGAAAATCGGCGCCTCCCGAAGACATTATTGCCTTCAGTGCTCCGCTTGATTACTCTGAAGAAGTTGTTGCTTCGAAAGTATACGGAACGGCAACCGAAATTTGATGCTCTTCTCCGCTGCATTTGCGATGGCGCTCCGAGCGCTCGCGCGCAACAAGATGCGCACGGCGCTGACGATGCTTGGCATCACCATCGGCATCGGGGCCGTTATCTGTACGGTGGCAATCGGCCAGGGCGGCCAAAACATGGTCCGCGAACAACTGGTGTCGCTGGGGACAAATCTCGTATGGATTGAATCTGGCGGACGAAATGTGAATGGCGTACGCACCGGCAACCAAGCCACCAAGACGTTGACGGTAGGCGACGCGAAAGCCATCCAGCGCGAAGTTCCATTGATCTCGATGGTTTCTGCGAATGTGGACGGCTCCGTGCAAGTCGCCTACGGCAATCAGAATTGGTACACGCGATTTCGCGGCGTCGCCCCGGAATATTTCACGATCCGCCGGTGGTATCTCGCTGAAGGCTCGGTCTTCACATCGCGGGATGTGGATCGCATGGCGGACGTCTGCATCCTGGGCCATACCATCGTCACAAATCTCTTTCCAGGCGAAGACCCCGTCGGCAAGACCATACGCGTTTCGAATGTGCCGTGCTTGGTAATCGGTACGGCGCAGCCGAAGGGGCTTTCCACCAGCGGGTGGGATCAGGATGATTTCGTCATGCTCCCCTACACGACGGCAATGAAGAAAATCAAAGGCACAAACTGGCTCGACGACATCTTCACCTCTGCAGTTTCGCCCGACGCCATCGCTCCCGCTGAGCAGCAGGTCACACTTCTCTTGCGCCAGCGGCACAAGCTCCGCCCCAGCGAGCCTGACGATTTTAACATCCGCCATCCGGAGGAAGCGCTCCAGGCGCAGGAGCAGGCCAGCAAAACCTTCACGCTGATGCTGGCGAGCATCGCTTCGGTCTCGCTGCTCGTCGGAGGGATCGGAATCATGAACATAATGCTGGTTTCCGTGACCGAACGGACCCGCGAGATTGGCGTGCGCATGGCCGTCGGCGCAACCGAAGAAGATGTCCAGACGCAATTTCTGATCGAAGCGCTGGTGCTTAGCCTTCTGGGCGGAGCTCTGGGCGTATTTTTCGGCGTGATCGCTTCTGCCGGAGTATCGCACGTGCTGGATTGGCCGGCCATCGTGTCGCCGATTGCGATTGTGGCTGCCGCAATTGTCTCGGTCGCTATCGGAATATTCTTCGGCTACTATCCTGCGCAAAAAGCCTCCCAGCTTGACCCGATCGAGGCCCTTCGATACGAGTGAGGCCCTCCGTGCCGCCTGCGAGCCGTCCGTGTGATTGCGATGAAGGCCTTGCGGCAGCCGTTAATTAACTCCAGTGCTATATCAAGGATGGGGTACAATCGCGGCGCATGCGAATTCTGATCGCCGATGATAACGAGGTTGTCCGCTGCGCCATGCGTGCGCTGTTGGAAACCCAATCTGGCTGGACGGTTTGCGGCGAAGCAGCGGACGGCCGCGATGCGATTGAAAAAGCCATCGAGTTACGGCCCGAGCTGGTTCTGGTGGATGTCTCAATGCCGGGTTCCAGTGGCGTGGAAGCTGCAAAGAGCATTCGCGAAAAGCTGCCTCAGTGCGAGATTTTGCTGGTGGCCGAACATGACGCCAGCGTGATGATACAAATGGTGGCGCTGGCCGGAGCCGGGGGATTCGTTTTGAAATCGCGAATGGCGCATGACTTGATTCCCGCCGTTAAAGCCGCCAAGCACGCTACCGCATAGTGCTGCTCTCCAAAATCTCCGCCGAGATGCCTGCAGTAACCTTCTTCGCCTCCAAAATGACGATTTGTCGCTCTTGTGCTTGGCCTTTGCATACGCAAGAGGCCGGTTTCAGCGAGGGGAATGCAACTCGGCGACGGAAAAATACGTCTTTATTAGTGCCAGGTTTTCCCTTGGCGGGAGGATGATCGGATGACGAAGAGAATCTTGCTGATCATGGCTGTATTGTTCTTGGCGGGACCGGGAATTCTGCACGCCCAGAAAAAGCCACTGCGACTCGTATTGTCCCCCGCGTCGACGGTTCCCAGCGCGGACATCGTGAAAAATCTTATTTCCAAGTGTCCCAACGTTTCGATAACGCTGAATTCGAAACAGTCCGACTTCATGCTGGAGGCGGGCGGCTGGTCCGGCAACTACAAGTTCACCGTGTTCCAGAAGGGAGGCCGAGCAGTGTTCAGCACCTCAACGGTACTGCTTTCCAACTCGGTGAAAGACGTCTGCCGGTTCGTCAATTCGGCCCAAGCAACTGAAGCAATGAGTCGATAGGAGTCAGTCGGCGGGGCTGATGGCAGGCGTCATTTCGGACCAGGGATACCGGCATAACGTCTCGCCTGAGCAACGCCTGTGCCTTCGACGATAGTAAGTATCGAATCCACGGGGAGATTCGAAAGGGTTTCTTTGAGGCCGCTGGGCCACCACACCTGGAGAGAATCTACGCGCTCGTGCCCGCCTAGGCCGAAGTAGACGCGCGGGTCCTGCGCGGACATGTAGCTCATCCCTCCTTTGACTTGGTCGTAGCTGGTCAGGTCACCAGCCACGAGTTTCAAATGCGCGCCATTACCGTCGCGATTGCTTTTTGTTCCAATCAAGCGAACGCCCAGCCAGTGATTTCCCCGCGCCGCCGGTTCATTCCTGCCGTCGTTGCGAAAAAGCTGCGCATCCTGCCCGTTATTATTGACGAGAAAATCGAGCCAGCCATCGTTGTCGTAATCTCCAACCGCGAGCCCGCGGCCTACGCGCGGCGCACGAAAGTCCGCTCCCTGGGTGCGCGTCGCATCCACGAATGTGCCATCTCCAACGTTGCGATAAAGTTTTTTCTCTTCCGCATAGGTGACCTCCGGGTGATATAGCGGAATATTGTCGAGGATGTGTCCGTTGATCACGAGCAGATCGCGCCAGCCATCATTGTCGAAATCGAAAAATCGCGCTCCGAATGAGCTGTTCAGAATGTTCGTCTGGCCCAGGCCCGACGCGATCGTATCGTCGGTGAACGTGCCGTCGCCGTTATTGCGATACAGCCTGTTGAGTTCGAAATCGAGGTGGCTGACGAAAAGATAGAGGAGGCCGTTGTTCATCACGTCCGCGGCGTCCGCGCTCATTCCGGCTTCCGGGCGGCCGTCCTCACTGAAGCCCGCGCCGGATGAGTAGGTTGCGTCGCGAAACGTCCCGTTGCCGTTGTTGTAGTAAAGGAAATTTCGCTGGGTGTCGTTTGCGATGAAAATGTCCGGCCAACCGTCGTTGTTCAGATCGGCCAGGACCAGCGCCAGACTTTTTCCGTCGTTGTTGACCAGCCCCGCCTTTTGCGTCACATCGGTAAATGTTCCGTCGCCATTGTTGTGATACAGACGCATTGATGTACCGTGAAAGCTGTCGGGGTGACAATACGCGCGATAGCCGGGTTTGTCCTCGCCGCACGATACCGGATGATCTTCGTCGTACTGCACGTAATTGGTGACCAGCAAGTCTAGCTTTCCATCGCGGTCATAATCGAACCAGCCCGCCGCCGTTCCCCAATTGCCATCGTTGCCGACGCCGGCCTTCGCCGTCACGTCGGTGAACGTGCCGTCGCCATTGTTATGAAGAAGCACGGAATGCCGATAGCCGGTCATATATATGTCCGGGTAACCATCGTTATCGTAGTCGCCTACCGCGACGCCGAAGTAAAAAGTTCCGTCGGCGTGAATCTTGCTGCCTGCGGTCACGTCGGTAAACGTGCCGTCGCGATTGTTGCGATAGAGTGCCGGTTGCGGCGGTTGCGCGGGATGGAAGTACGGCGTGTCGCCGCTATTGACGAAAAATGCGTCGAGGTAACCGTCCTGGTTGTAGTCGATCCACGCGACGCCGGCACCCATCGTTTCGAGATACAGCTTTTCGGGCGATGCGGCGCGCTCGTGACGGAAATGGATTCCAGCTTCGTGCGCCACATCTCGAAACTGCACGTGGTACGGGTTCGCATCCTTCGGGCGGTGCTGCAAATGAACCTGAGGCTGCTGCGGAACGAAGTGGCGAATCCTGCCCGCAAATAAATCGGAGGTCGCAAGAAGAATCACTACCGCCCCTGCGAGAATGGAGCCTCTGAGAAACCGTTTGCGCGAGTTCATTTCGGGGAAGATATTAGCAGGATTCAGAGATACCGCGTTCGCTCCCGCGGAGTGCGCATCAACCCGGCGTTCCGCGATGGGCCTGGCGGCATCCCGAACGATCCAGCCTGGGACTATAGCAGCTGCGCCGGAAGAACCATTTCGCACTGCCTTCGAGCATTTCTCGAAATCAGCCGCCCCTTCCGTCGTGAATATTGAATCACGCGCTGTGAAAAATGATTGCCCACAAGTGCAGTTTTTTCTTGACTGTACAAAGGGCGGGAGCTAGGCTACGCGCGACCTCTACACCAGAGGTGACGCGTAAATTTGAATTGACAGCCCGCTACAGACTTTTGGCTTTATGTTTGTGCCGTAAGCAGGCAGTTCGACCGACGATGCAGGACAATAAGTGATTTTTGCGCGTTCAACACGATGTCGTCGCGGCCCATGCTCCGGCGTTGCCGGAATTCTTTCTCTTTCAGCTCTTCTCATTCTCGCTGCCGTTCCCACATCCGCTGTTTCTCCCGTTCAGGCTTCCCAGCAACGCAAACAGGTAATCATCGATACCGATCCTGGCACCGACGACGCCCTCGCCATCATGCTCGCGCTCAATTCTCCGGAGCTGAACGTGCAGGCTATCACGGTGGTTCCCGGGAATGTGACCGCAAAACAGGGGCTCGAAAACGCACTGAAGCTTGTGTCTCTGGCGAACCGCTGCGACATTCCCGTAGCCGGTGGAGCGCAACATCCGCTTTTCCAGAAGCTGGTTACCGCGGAATTCTGGCACGGCAAAAATGGCCTGGGAAACGTGGAATTGCCCGCGAGCAAATGCAAACCCGACTCGCGATGGGCGCCCGATCTCATTATCCAGATGATCCACGCGGAACCGCACCAAATCACGCTTGTGCCGATCGGCCCGCTCACGAATATCGCGCTTGCTGTTGAAAAGGATCCTTCCATCGTTCCGCTGGTTAAAGGCGTGGTTCTGATGGGCGGCTCGATTTCCGGCGGAAATGTGAACGCCTCCGCCGAGGCGAACATTTATGGCGACCCGGAAGCCGCGCAAATCGTTTTCCAGGCGGGCTGGCCGCTGACGATGGTGGGGCTCGATGTGGGCAACATGACCATTTTCACGCATGCCGATGTTGACGAGCTCGCCAAGACCCGCGGACCTGAAAATGATTTCTTGCTGCGCGTGACAAAGTTTATGGTCGATCTCTCCGAGAAATATGGCTATCCCGGTGCGGCGATGTACGATCCGCTCGCGGCAGGCGTCGCTATCGAACCCACAATCGTAAAAACCGAGGCGATGCACGTGGACGTGGAAACGCGCGGCGAATTTACGCGCGGCGAAACGGTGGCAAATCGTCACAACACCGTCGAAAACAACGTTTTGCACGAAGACCATTACACGATCGATAGCATCCTGCACGTGACACCGAACGCCGAGGTTTGCACGGGCGTTGATTCTCGGCGTTTCATCAAGCTTTTTATTTCACGGGTCCAAGGAAAGTGAATGCCGCAAGTATGGAATCGACAGCGGTACCGAGCGAAGAAAGATAAAGGGGGATTCACAATGAGAAATTGCAAGGGCTTGTTCCTGGTCCTGGCAATCCTGAGTTTGCTGGCATTGGGCGGTGGCGTCCGCGCGCAGAGCCTGCAGAATGGCGCGTTGCGTGGCACCGTGCTCGATAACTCGCACGCCGCGATCGCCACGGCGAAGCTGACATTGACCAATCCTGCCACCGGCATCAGCCGCGAGCAGCAGGTGAGCGCCGACGGGTTCTATTCCTTCGATAACGTGCCGCCCGGAGAGTACACGCTCACGGCAAACGCCGACGGTTTCGCGATCACCACGGTGAAAAATATCAATATCAGCGTGGGTGCGTCGATCAACGTGGACGTCACCATGCCGCTGAAAAGCCAGTCAGCGACCGTTGAAGTCACGGCGAATACTGGCGCGGTCTTTGACACATCGACCGCCGGCATCACGCAACTGCTGAACTCTACCAGCGTCGAAAACCTTCCCTTCCCCGGGCGCGATTATCGCGACCTTGCCACTCTTTCTCCCTCGGTCACGGTTGTTCCGGGACTTCGCGGCGGCATCCGCATGGGCGGCCAGCAAAGCGATTACAGCGGGCTGGTCGTGGACGGCGGCGATCTCACGAACAACTTCTTCGGCGAGAACTTCGGTTCGCTGGAAACCAAGAACCTCACGATTCCGCTCGAAGCCATTCAGGAATTCCAGGTCGTCACCAATGGTTTCGCTCCTGAATTCGGCCGAGCGACCGGCGGGCTGCTCAACGTGGTTACGAAATCCGGCACGAATGAACTTCACGGTGAGGCCCACGAATACTATCGAGGCGGCCGCCTCACCGCTACCGACGCGCTCCACAACCCGTCGAACATTAATAATCAAAACCAGTTCGGCGGTTCGGCTGGTTTCCCGATTCACAAGGATCGTCAATTCCTCTTCTTATCGACGGACATTCAACGCGAAAGCGGGCCGCTAGACACGGTTTTCTGTCCTGCAGGCGCCAATCACGCTGCGTGCGAAGCGGCCCTCGCGGCAGCGGGAGGGGGCCCGGTGATCGGATCGCCTACCGGGAATTCCGTTCTGCCGGTCAGTTGCACGAATGTGGTTCCCGGCGTTTCGCTGCTTTTGCCGACTTGCTATGGCGTGAACACTCTGGCGGGATTTGAAGGCTCACATAACCAGTATCAGAATTTCTTCACGATTCTTGGCCACTACGACTACCAGTTCAGCCCGGCGAACCACTTCAGCATCCGAGGCTTGGGTACGCGTAATCACACGAATGGGTTTACGGGCGGCTTTGGGCAGACCGAAACCTCGATCTCGATCGGAAACGCCGAGAATTTCATCAATCAGGGCATCAGTGGCGTCTTTGGATTGGATACCGTCCTCGGCAAGAAGGTGAACGAAATTCGCGTAACCATCCAGGGCGAAACGCGCAGGCGCCATCCAATCGGCGCCGGCCAGCCCGAGCTTTCAATTACCGGCGTCGGCAACGTCGGACAGCGGTTCTATCTGCCGGGTAACAACGACAACGGCAAGCTCGATGTCTCGGACAACTTTTCGTATTCTTTCGGCAAGCACGACGTGAAATTCGGCGGCGGCGTGAATTCGTTCGTTGACCGCAAGGATATCTTTGCCGGATGGAGCGCCGGAGAATTCGTGTTCTTCGGTCTATGCGATTTCAACCCGAATCCAATCACCTGCGCCGGTGTTCCCAGTCCGCCGACCGCCCCCCAGGTAGGCGGTTTCGAGCAAGGCTTTGGTCTGAAGGGCAAACCGTTCTTCCAAGCTTCTGAACTCTTCCCGGCATATCAAACAGGAATCGGTCTCTATTGGCAGGACAAATGGCAGATCACTCCTCGCATCACGGTCACCTACGGCTTGCGGTGGGACGGGACTTTGAATCCGCAACCGCAAACGCCGGTTGCCGGGAATGAAGTCTTGGTAGGCGAGGGAGCGGGCAGCCATGCCGTTCCTACGCCTCAGCGCACTCCCCGAGACTTCAAGCAATGGGGGCCGCGCATCGGCGTGGCGTGGAACGTTGGCTCAACCGAAGCACCCACAGTGGTGCGTGCCGCGTGGGGCCTATACTATGCGCAAACGCCGACCATCTTCTTCCCTGCAGGAGGCAGCGAAAAAAGTGCAAACCTGTTCTGTTTCACCGGACCGGGCTGCCAACCGACGGCGAGCACTGCCTATAGCATTCCTTATCTCTTCCCTAATTCGCTGCCATTCGGCGTGGATGGGCTGTGCAGTTCCCCTGAAGGATGCCCCGGTCCAACCTATGTGGATCCAAACTTTCGGAACCCGAAGGTCTCGAACCTCACCGTCAGCTTGGAGCACACATTCTCGGGAAACTGGAACGTTTCAGTAACCGGCCTATCCTCCCATTCGTGGAATCTGCGAACGGGCGGCTTCAGCACAACGGTCTGGGCTCGCAATTTCAATATCCTTGGAACCGATCAGTTTGGCCGCTCGATCATCGCAGGAGCGCCCTTCGCTACAGTTCCCCTCGATCCCACTCTCTCGACCGGCGGTACCAATGAGCTCGGAAGCTTCGGTCACGCAAACTATAACTCCCTCGTCGCCAGCGTGAATAAGCCCTTCGCGCGCCGCTTCCAGCTATTTGCAAACTACACATTTTCAAAGAACGACTCAAACGGCTCCAGTGAACGCGACACCGATTCGTTCTTTGGGCCGGAGGACCCGATCAACCTCAACCTGGATTACGGCCGTTCCCAATTGGACCTAACTCACCAGTTCAATTCGGGCATCGTCACGAACCTGCCGTGGGGCTTTACCTGGAGCAACAATTTCCTCTACCACAGCGGCATCGCCTATCCCGTGTATATCACGTCCGATCTGAACGGCGATGGAATCAGCAACCAGGGGGTCGGTTCGAATGACCGTCCAACAATTGCCGGCGCGAATGGCAAGCTGGCTCTGTTGACGGATTATCCTAGCCGCCAGCCCAACTACTTCGCATGGGACATGCGAATCGCGAAGGACATCAGCTTTAAGGAGCGCTTTCAGGTTCGCCTGAGCGCGGATTTCTTCAATGTGACGAACCGCGGGAATCTTCAATCCAATCCGGACAACAGCGCGTTCGTTCCATTCGGAGCAGGCTGCGCTCTCTTCCCGGGCAGCGCTACAACAAACCTCGCCACTTGTGCGCCTTTGACTCACGTGCCACAACCTGGCGATCCGACTGGGCTCGGCAACACCTTCCGAACTCTGGACGAACTCCCGACTGGCGCTACGCCGTTTGCGGCGCAGTTCGGGATTCGATTCCAGTTCTAATGCAACCGCCAGACGGAGGGCGAAGGCGCTTTCTGAAAGGCGCGACAGGTTCGATGCTGGCGGGCGCTGTATCACCCCTGTTCATCGGAGCATGCTCCGATGCGCTGGGAGATTCCGGGCTGAACCGCGGCGCTACAGCCGCCGGCCCGGCTGCTGCATCCACAGTTCATTCCGCCTCGAAGGGTGACACGACTTTGCGCTGGCCTAAACCCATTGGCAGTCCTGTCCTCGAAAGTCTTCGTCCGGTGATCGAGCATTCCCGCGACGTCCACACGCACGTGGATAAGATCGCGGACGTCGCAAGCTGGATGGCTTACGAAGACCTTCCGGTTCCCGAGTACGCGCTCCCCTTCGGCATTGGCGCGAATGATTCGAATGAAGCCGTTGATTTCATCATGGTCGCCGATTCGATCGACACTGCCTTCACGGATTTTGCAACGCACGTCAAATTCCAAACGGATTTTGCCGGGCAGCATTGGTCGGACTCGGAGGCGGAATTCGCTTGCCTCAAGCGCGCCATGGATAGCGGCACGCCGATCCTCGACGGGAAATTCCTCGCCAAGGTCACGCGCGCGCAGTTGAACTCGATTTTCGCGGGCAACATCGAAATGCCCATGCTCGATGAAAAGCTCGAAGTGCTGCACCAGGTGGGCGCGGTGCTCGCGCAAAAATACAACGGGCGCTTCTCGAATTTCGTGCGCTCCTGCTCGCCGAAGCTTTACGACAACGGCAACGGATTGATCGACCGCCTGGTCACGGAATTTCCGCGGTTCAACGATGTGAGCCAGTTCGAGGGCCACGAGATCAAATTCTACAAGCTCGCGCAGCTCGGCGTTTGGATGCTCTACGCCAATCTTCACAAGTCCGGAAAATTCCGGCTCGACGATCCGGAAAAGATGACGGCTTTCGCCGATTACATCGTACCGGTCGCCCTCCGGCTGCTGCGCATCACCAGCTATTCTCCGGCGCTCGAGCACGCCATCGACACCTATCAGTTGATTCCGAGGGATTCGACGCAGGAAATCGAGATACGCGCCCATTGTCTCTACGCCACCGCGCTGCTCCGCGAGGAGATCAACAAGATTCGCCCGTCCGACATGCAGGTGATCATCCCGCAGATTGACGCACGGCTCTGGGTTCCCTATCACAAGACCTTCTGGCCGCATCATCTGACGCGCACCATCATGTACTGAACCCGGTGTACGGCTGCCGCCCAGCAGCTTGCTGAAAAAACTCATTTTGATCGTCATTCTGAGCGAAGCGAAGAATCTCTCTTGGTGACAACGCCAAGGAAAAGAGAGATTCTTCGGGCCACCAACGGCCCTCAGAATGACGCGCGGCTTTTTTTACAAGCGGCCAGGCTGGGACGCTACAGTCGGGATTGATAATTACGAGGAGTGGCCGAATCCCGGATTCCGCGGTGCCGGATCAAACAGGAGTTCGAAACCATGAAGAGACATTATCTGTGGGCCCCAATTTTCGTTCTAATTCTCGCAACGCTGTCGGCGCCTCTCGGCGCGCAGGAAAACCGCAGGGTCGTGATCGACCAGGATTGCGCCGGGCCGGGCGGAACGGACATGCAGGCAATTCTGGCGATCGTGCAATCGCCGGAAACGCGGGTGCTTGGAATTACCGTGGTCACCGGCGATGCCTGGCGCGACGAAGAAGTGCAGCATACGCTTCGGCTGATGGAAATCATCGGCCGCACCGATATTCCCGTGGTTCCCGGCGCCGCCTTCCCTCTTGTGAATAGCAAGGAATACATCGCGCGATGGGAAACGCTCCACGGAAAAGTGGTCTACCAGGGCGCATGGAATTTCGGCAAGCCCGTGCACGGTCCGTACGAGATTCCTCCCATGCCGGAAGGCAAGCCCGCCATAAAAGCTGCAAACGAAGACGCCGCTCATTTTCTAGTGCGCATGGTCCGCAAATATCCGCATCAGGTGACCATTTATGAGGGCGGGCCGCTCACCAACCTTGCGCTCGCGCTGGCGCTCGATCCGGAATTCGCGTCGCTCGCGAAGGAACTGATCGTCATGGGCGGAAGCATCAATCCGCAGACCGACGACCCGGAATTCAGCATGACGCCCGGCCGGGAATTCAATTTCTGGATGGACCCGGAAGCCTCGCGTCGCGTGCTGCATGCGCCCTGGGCGCGGATCGTGGTAACCACGGTGGACATTTCGGTGAAGACGCGAATGGACGCGGACCTGATTGCGCGAATCGGCGCGGGAAAATACCCGGCGGCGCGGTACGTCGCGAAATATGCGCGGCACAACTATTTGTGGGACGAACTCGCGGCTGTCGCGTGGCTGGATCCGGGCATCATCACGAAATCGCGAAAGCTGTACATGGACGTATCCGTGGACCACGGCGACTCGTACGGTGATACGCTCGTCTGGACCGAGGCCACCCGGCCGCACATGGGTGAACGCGTCGTGGAGGTGCAGGACGATCTCAATAAAACGAAGTTTTACGATGAATTCGTTGGCCTGCTGACGGCGCCAACTCCAACCGCGCGGCCCGCCCACTAGCACGTTTCGTGTTGCGAGCGCATCGTGGCACCCGAGTCCCGCCGGCAGTGATTTTCGGGCGAGCAACCGGGAGGCGCTGGGAGTTACCGCTCGGGCGGCGCATTTCTCGAAAACGCGTCGAGCGCGCGCTGGTAATCGGGATCGTTAGGCGATAGATCGAGTGCCTTTTTGTAAGCGGCCAGCGCGCGCGCGCGTTCATTTCGCTGCTGGTAAATCGTTCCCATCTCGAAGTACGCATCCGATTCCTTGGGATCGATGAGCGTGGCGCGCTGGAAAGCCGCAAGCGCATCATCCGGTTTCCCCTGCTTCTCCAATATCTTTCCCTGCACGTACAGAAATTCCGGCTGGTAAGGGTTGCGCGAGAGCGCCTGTTCAATCGCACCGCTTGCCTTTTCGATATCGCCTGCCGAGTAGTAGAGCTTGGCAAGCTGTGAATAGGCAACCCCGTACGTGGGGTCCTTGGCCAGAGCCTGCTGCAGCAAATCGAGCGCGCCTTGAAAATCGTTTTTTATCGCCAGCGCGTCTGACTGTTCCACCAGGTGCTTCGCCTGCGTTTGATTCTCCTTCGTCGCGCGGTCGTTCTGGGAAGCGGCTTCGAATTCCTGCAACGTCTTTTGTGCTTGGTCGGTTTGGCCGGCGCAGCGGTAAGCTCGTGCGAGCAAGTACAGCGTCTTGGAATCGTTCGATTGCACGGAGAAAAGCGGTTCGAGCACCCCGACGGCGCGCGTGCATTGGCGCGTCACGTCGCTGGCTGAAGCGCCGGGCGGCATGCGCAAAAGAATTTCTCCCAGCAGCGCGCGGCCGCGGGGATTCTGCGGCTGTAACTCGACCACCTTTTCGGCGTCGCGCCTTGCCGGCTCATCCTGATTACTGTCGGAATAAATTTGTGCGCGCGTGTAATAGGCCAGCGCATTTGCCGGGTCGCGTGCAAGAACTTTGCGGATCTCGACGAGCGCGTTTGCGATATCGCCCTTCGAGCTGTATGCCACCGCCAGGCGATTGCGAGTCTCCACATTGGAAGGCGCCAGAGCAAGGGCGGCTCGCAGGTGGCCGATCGCTGCATCGTAGGTTTGCATCTCGATGTCGAAATCGCCGAACACGGCGAGCGGCCTTGGGTCTTTCGGATGTTCGCGGATGGCGCGATTGAGGATACTGCGCGCCTGATCGTAGTTGTGTGCGCGGCGGTACGCCTGCGCCAGTCCGACCTCCGCCGAAACGTTTCGCGGCGATAATTTCAATGCCGCCTGGTAGCTCGAGATTGCGGCCGCCAGTTGGCCCGTCTCCACCTCTGCAAACGCCAGACTTTCTTGCAGGTCGGAATCGTGCGGTGAGAGTGCGGCGGCTCGCTCGAGCGTTGCGGCAGCTTCGTTCCAATGGCCACCGGCCGCTTGCGACTGCGCCTCTCGTTTTAGATTTTCCGATTCCTGCGCGGACGAATGGGCCAGGAGCGCGCCGGCTACAATAACCACCACCAACAGCATGACTCGGGAAAGCGTAGCCCGCGGCCCCGGTCGGGACCGCAGCGAGGTCCAACCTGACCCGCAGTGCACGAACATTCGCCGATTATAACATCCCGTGTTGGCGCCACTCGAAGCGATGCTCGCTTCTCACGGGCAGGAACGGCGACGCCGGGGCGAGCGGGTTGGCATTGGAATGGTGCAGCGCGGCGCTTTTTAGTGCAGTTTCTCAATCTGTTGCTGCACCTGGCTCCGAAATTCCAGCGGGTGCGCGACTTTGTGAAATGGCTCGGGAGTACCGCCCGTTCCGATCACCACGATGGTTCCATAACCCAGCATCCTGCCGAACGCCGTCTCGCTTACTTCAATGCTCTCTACTTTGTTCAGCAGCATTTCGATCGTCTTGCGGCTGGCCAGTCCCGTCTTGATCACCACGCGCCGATTCGTCACCGCCATTTCCGTTGCGTTCCGGCGCACCATGCCCATTAGAATTGTCACGATGCCGCAGACCAGCAGCGCAACGCCGCCGCCTTCCATGAGGTGAAGGTTTCTGGTTTCAATGTCGGTCTGCCTGAACGCGTAAATGAGGAGAAGTACGCCGGGCAGAACGAGCAGCAAGCATCCCACGATTATGTGCCCAAGCATCACGATCCAATGGAGCCGAGTCTCGTAAATTACTGTCTCGCCCGGAACCAGGTTTGATTCGACGTAGCTCATCTGCGCATTCCCCCGAATCGCTCAGTCATGGGTAACACCAGCGCACCCGTTCGCAATTCAAAGAGGCTACCACAACGGTCGCAAAGCTCCGTTGCCATCCCAGGCTCAACCGATCATAAGTCGGTGGCTGCAACTGTGGGCACGTATCTGATTTGCTGGTTTATCTGGAACTGAAACACGTCGGTGAGACGATAGCCTATCTCATAAACATGAAAATCTTATATGCGCTCGGGGCAGCCGAATACGACCAGAGGCAAATACCCTCAAGAATATGGGGTTTTCTCTGGCCGACGGCGCTAAATCCTGTACCCCGAATGATCTGAAACTATTTATGAGATGGCGACTAGGGACCTGCTTACCGCAATCTTGAAACCCAAATGTCCCGTCTGCGCATTCACACCCGAAAGAAGGCGCTAATTCAGCCGTTCATGAGATGCCTTCAGTTCACCAAATAAAACGTCACTTCGATGGGCATAGTGACGGGAACAGGAATGCCGTTTGGGCCCATTGCTGGCTTGAAGCGCCAACGCCGCACTGCTTCCATAGCTTTTTCATCAAAAATTGCGCCGCCGCTTTTCACAATCTCAATATTCGCCGCATGGCCGTCTGCCCGAATAACTCCCTTCATCAGCACAGTCACTTTATCCTTTGACCCGCGCCCTTCTCTTGGAAATTCGGGCGGTGGACAGTAAACACAGCTTGGGTATCCCACTCCGTCCACACCAGGCTTCGCTGCAGGAAGTTCGCTGCCGGCATCATTACGAGAAGTTCCGGCGCCATCTTTAGATGTAACTTCTGGAGGTTCAGGTTCGGCAAAACTGTGCATGTCTCTTATGAAAGTGATCGTGCTGTCCCACCGAAACTTTCCATCAATAAAAAAGAAGTAGCCAATATGATCCGGTTTCTGGTTCTTGTTGGTCCCTGACGGATTCCAGTCGGCGAGAAACACATCGAGCGGGGCGGCGAGGGTACCGAACATCTTCGCTGAGTCCACTTTTTGGACCGACACTTGACCAGGTAGATGTGCCAGCTGGATCAGATATTCCTGGAAATGCGATTCGTTTTCTTCGAGCATTTTCCCGTAGGGGTCCGCCCAACTCTCGCCTTTCTCTTTTCCAAAAGTTGCCGTGAACCAAACCTCCGAATTTGGTATCTCGGTCTCTTTAATCAAAGCCTTAAGTTGCACAGTGTCATCGGTCTTTGCAGCTTCCAACATACCCCGGAGGAGCAGGCGCAGGCCGTCAGCATCGTCTGAGTAGGCCTGCAATGGGAGTGACTCCTTCGATTCTCGCGAAAGGCCACTTGGAGGCAGAAGCAGTGAAACCGAGATCACAGAAATCGTGAATAGAACGAGAATGTATCTGTTCGATTGCATGGCCTCTAATTATAGTAATCAAGAAGCAATGGCAAGACGCATTTTGGTCCACTGGCCGACAGCTCGGAAGCCGGGCTTTTCGGACGCCGCGCCATGCTGTTTTGGGCTGATGTCTTACCCAAACCAACGTAATGCAGGCGATTTATCCCAACTATCGTTGCCGCCGATATGACTCGTACGAGCCGCAGCGCACACGATTGCGGCAAGGCCGCCGGCCAAGGAGTTCGCACGAATGACGCTGAAGCGGGTTTCCACTTGACTTGCACCGCGTCGCGAATTATAAGCACGCAGCCCGAAATGAATCCTTGCCTCCGAAATACATCGCTTGTCGCCAACAAACTGCCGCATCGCTTGACAGCGAAAACTGTCCGGGAGAAACCATGAACGCCGTTCCAGGAGTCTGTCGCGCCATCAGCCCCAAAGCCCTTGCGTTCGCCGCGTGCATTTTGTTTCTGGCGATACCGTCCAGGGCACAGTCGAAACGAAAAGTCATTATCGATCAGGACGCTCGCGGTCCGGCGACAACCGATCAGCAATCGATGCTCGTATTTCTGCAGTCGCCGGACGTCGAGCCTCTGGGCATCACCGTGGTCAGCGGAGACCAATGGCGCGATGAAGAAGTGGCGCATACCCTTCGTATGCTCGAAATCATTGGCCGAACAGACGTCCCGGTGCTCCCGGGCGCCGTCTTCCCCCTGATCAATCGCATGGAGCTGATCGATCGCTGGGAGAAGCTTTACGGCCTGGTGAGATATGAAGGCGCGTGGAACGGCCACAGACCGGGAATGAATCTGGGCGAAGGCGTGCGCGGAACGTACCATGCCCCTTACGTAGTGCCGCCGCTCGTCGAAGGAAATCCGACGACCAAGCCTTCGGAAGAAGACGCGGCACATTTCATCATCCGCATGGTCCACAAATATCCCCACGAGGTGACCGTCTATGCGGCTGGTCCGCTGACGAACATCGCGCAGGCGGTCAGCATCGATCCGCAAGTCCCCGACCTGGCTCAGGAACTCGTCATCATGGGCGGCTCGATCGCTCCGGTCCGCGATTCCCAAGAAACAACCACGCCGCGCCGCGAATTCAATTTCTGGTGGGACCCGGAAGCCGTGCACATCGTGCTGACCTCACCGTGGCATAAGATTACGATCACCACCGTGGATATCTCCATCAAGACGCGCATGACCAAAGCCATGATCGCGGAGATTGCCAAATCGCCCAGCCCCGCCTCTCGGTACATTGCGAAATACGCCGACGAAGAATATATGTGGGACGAGCTTGCCGCCGCGGGCTGGCTTGACCCCAGCATCATCACCCGGGAAACCCAGCTCTACATGGACATCGACATTTCACACGGCGCGAATTATGGCAACGTGCTGGTGTGGAATCCCGGTGAGCAACCGGGACTTGGCGAGCAACTCGTTCACTTGCCCGAGGAGCTAAACACTCAAAAGTTCTATAAGATGTTCATCGGCCTGATGAGCCGCCCTACGGCAGGGGCGCGCTCGCCGGTCCAAGCCAACTGAGGGAATCGATGCCAGTCAACCCAAACGTGGACGTCGTTGGAATTGGAAGCTGCACGGTGGATTATTTTGCAATCGTTCCGCGATTGCTCGGCCCTGAAGAGAAAATTAATGCTGAGCGAATGGAAGTTCATGCGGGCGGCGTGACGGCCAATAACCTGACGCAAGTGGCACGGCTCGGCGCGAGCACTGGCTGGCTGGGATTGATTGGCGACGACGAAAACGGCCGCATCATTCAGAAAGCCTTCGCGGACGATGGAATGGACCTTTCGGGAGTCGAAGTGGTGAAGGGCGAGCGCTCGTCGCTCACCTGGATTCCCGTGGACGCGGCCGGCGAGCGTTGCATCTACATGTTCCCCAACGTCACCGGAAAGATTTCCATCTTTCAAGTGCGAAACCGGTTTGCAGCGCACATCCAAAAAGCGAAACATTTCCATACAGAGGCGTCTCAGCTTGCCATCGCCCCTGTGAAGGAAGCCATGCACGTGGCGAAAGATGCGGGAGTGCGGATCATTTTCGACCTCGATGTCTCGCCGAATTTCTTCGCCGCCGCCAATCTGGGCACGCAAGAGGACCTATGCGACGCCTTGACCTTGGTCGATGTTCTGAAACCCTGCAAGGCTGCCGCGCGTGAAATGACGGGTGAATCGGACTACGACAAAATTGCGGAACAGCTCCTCAAGCTCGGTCCAAAACTCGTTGCCGTTACGATGGGCGCGGAAGGCTGCCTGATCGCCACGCGCGAAAAACGCGTTCATGTTCCCGCGTTCAAAGTCGATGTGGTGGACACAACGGGTGCGGGAGATGCTTTCATGGGAGGCTTGTCCTTTGGCCTCCTGCAGGGATGGGATCTCGAGCGCGTGGGATTGTTTGCCAACGCTTGCGCGGGGCTTTGCTGCACGAAGGTCGGCGCGCGAGCAATGTCAAAATACGACGAGGTGGCGGCCTTCATGGCAAAGAATCCAACGAAAGCCTCCGCTTCTTGAAGAGCCAGAGCCGCGGCCAATAAGGCCGGTTTCAAAAACGAGTCGGCCGGCAGCCGCCTCTGCGACGGACGAAAGGGTGGCAAATGTTCACTCCGCAAACCTTGGGCATCGCTCTCGTGATGATGGTGACGAGCGCTATCTGTTGGGGATCCTGGGCCAACACCTTCAAAGGCGTGAAGAATTACCGCTTCGAGCTTTTCTATTGGGATTATGCCATCGGCATTTTCGTGGCCTCGCTGGTCTTCGCCCTGACCATGGGCTCCTCCGGCCACGACGCTTCCAGTTTCCTCGCCAACGTCCGCTCGGCGGACGCCTCGAATATCGGCTGGGCGTTGCTCGCCGGAGTAATTTTCAATCTCGCAAACCTTCTCCTCGTTGCGGCAATCGACATGGCCGGCCTGGCCACGGCATTCCCCGTTTCGATCGGTATCGCTCTCGTTGTCGGCGTGATTCTCAGCTATATCCAGCAGCCCAAAGGAAATCTCGCGATGCTGTCGGGCGGCGTCGTTTGCGCGCTGATCGCCGTAATTCTCGATGGCAAGGCTTATGGCCAGCTCGGTACCGGGAAAGTGCCGTCGCGAAAAAGCATCATCACTTGCGTCGTCTCCGGAGTGCTAATGGGACTCTGGGCGCCATTCTCCGCGCGCGCACTCACGCGAGGACACACTCTCGGGCCATATAGCATCGCGGTTTTCCTCACGCTCGGCGCCCTGCTCTCCTGCTTCGTCTGGAACATTTATTTCATGAGGCGGCCGCTCGTCGGCGAGCCCGTCAACTTCAGCGGATACTTCCGCGGCTCCTCCGCCGGCCACCTGCTCGGCTTGTTCGGCGGCGCCATCTGGGCCGCGGGAACCGTATTTAATCTTGTCGCGGCAAACTTCACCGGCGTTGCGATTTCCTACGCGATCGGCCAATCCGCGCCGATGGTAGCCGCGCTCTGGGGCATTTTCGCGTGGAAAGAGTTTGCCGGAGCGAACGCCAAAGCCAAATCGTATCTCGCCCTCATGTTCGTCTTTTACCTGGTGGCGATCTTGCTCGTCGCCCAAGCCAACACCGCCTCATAACTTGTCGCTGCCGCCCAGCGCTTTCATCACCGCCGCGCGAGAATGCCGGCTCTACCCTGGCGGACGCCGGAAGCCTCCGCAAGCTTCCTCGATTTTTGCGGCGACTCCGAGCACTGCTTCGTCTTCCCACGGACGGCCAACCACCTGCACCCCGATCGGCAGCCCACCGAGTGATTGCCTCACCGGAACGACCGCCGCCGGATTCCCCAGCACATTGAACCACTGCGAATAGCTCATCGCCTTCAGATACTCAACCCGCTTGCCGTTTATCGTCCATTCGCGCTCGCCGTGACGAAACGCAGGCGCTGCGCTCACCGGACAGATCACAATCGGATGCGACTCCATCTTCGCGAGAAACGCGCCGCGAATCATATCGCGCTCAAGCAGCGTGTCGAGTAATTCCCGGGCGCCGAGCGGCGGCTCGGCCGACACTCTCGCACGAAAATCGCGCAAAACCGGGCTCAGATCCTCTTCGTGGCCGGCGATTGTCGGCTCGAACGCCATCTGTCCCGCCCGGCCAAATAAATTCCACCAGAGCTTCCAGACTCGCTCCAGTCCGGCTGGCTGCCACGTCTCCACCTCAAATCCTTGCTGGCGCAGCGCCTCGGCGGCCGAACGCACCGCAGCGGCAGTTTCCGGCGTCACACGCGTGACGCCGTCATCCTCGAAATAAGCGATGCGCAGCTTCTTCACTTCATCGCTGCTCCATCGCCGCAGCGGAACCGGCGCCGCACACGGATCGCCTGAGTCTGGTCCGGCCATTACTTCGAAGAGGCGCTCGACGTCGCGCACGGTTCGCGCCATCGGGCCAACCACGCCGAGTTGGGCGAATGGTCCTGCGGACCCAGGGTAGTGTCCTGTCGATGGAACTCGCCCGGGTGTTGGCTTCAATCCGCAGATTCCGCTGAAATGCGCGGGCACTCGAATCGAGCCGCCGCCGTCGCTTCCCACTCCTCCCGCCACGCATCCAGACGCGATCGCCGCCGCTTCGCCGCCGCTCGATCCGCCGGGCGTGCGCTCCAAATCCCAAGGATTATTCGTGCGGCCGTGCAGCAGGTTGTCCGTCTCGTAAGCCATCAGGAATTCGGGAACATTTGTATTCCCTAGAATGATTGCTCCGGCGGCGCGTAACCGCGCGACAAGAGGAGCGTCCGCCGCGGGTGTATTCCCTTTTCGCAACCGGCTGCCGCACTCGCTGGGCAAACCCGCAACGTCTATCGAGCTCTTGATAGATAGCGGCACACCGTGGAGCGGCCCGAGCGAATCCGGTCCGGAGCGCAAGCCCAGAGCTGCTTCGGCAATTCTTGCCTCCGCAAGAGCGCGTTCGGAATCCACGGTCACAAACGCATTTAGCTTTTGATTCACCTGCCCGATGCGTGCAAGGTGCGACTCCGTCAGTTCGACCGGCGAAATTTTCCTGGCTCGCACGGCTTGTGCCAAATCAATCAGGGACTTGTGGAACATCTCGCTCAAAGTAAATCCCCCCATTGCCGCGCTCTCATGCGCGCGAGAGTCCAAGAGTCTATCACTCGGTGTGGCTTCAGCCAGAAACGCCCGGGTTGTGGCGCCACCTGAGAATATGATTGACACCGTCGTCACTGGGCGGCAAAATTCGCGGTCCGATAGATCCTAACGTTGCGTTTAGCGCAGCCCCGTTTTTCTTGTCGCGTGCATTGAATGAGACGGTTTTCTTCCACGCTTCTAGCCATTCTCTTCGTCACGGCCGCGTACGTCTTCGCCTGGCCCTCCGCGAATGTTCCCTACTTCGGCGCAGTGGTTCTGCATGTCGTAAGCGGCGTTGCGCTCCTGTTCCTATTCGCCGTCGGAGCCCGCCGAATTTTGCGCGGCGTGTCGCTCGTCTCGCAAATCGCCTGGGTTTTCCTCTCGGTCGGCGGCGTTCTCGGAGTCATTTTGATCTACACCGGCACCCGCCGAAGCGAGTGGCCGCTGCTCTACACGCACATCGGCCTGTGCGTGGCTGGAGGAGCGTTTCTGGCTTCAGGCTGGGCGGCGCGTCGCGATTTCCTGGCAGGTTCAGCAGCCTCCCGCTTCGCGCGCAGCGTGCTCTTCCTCGCAGCCGCCGGACTGATCACGGCTGGCGCGTGGTGGCTGCGTACAGTGCCCTGGCAGCAAGCGCATCGCATCATAAATCCTGCGATGGCGCCATCCTCAATGGATGGCGAGGGAGACGGGCCGAGCGGCCCCTTTTTCCCGAGTTCCGCGCAGACCGTCGACGGCAGGCACATTCCCGCGAACTACTTTCTCGAATCGCAATCCTGCCAGCGCTGCCATGCGGACATTTACAACGAGTGGCAAGGCTCCGCGCACCATTTTTCTTCCTTCAACAATGCCTGGTACCGCAAAAGCATCGAGTACATGCAGGACACAGTCGGAGTTAACTCCTCCAAATGGTGCGCTGGTTGCCACGATCCGGCGCTGCTCTTCAGCGGAATGTTCGACCGGCCAATTCGCGAAGTGGAAGACACGCCAGCCGGGCAGGCTGGCCTTGGCTGCATGATGTGCCATTCCATCGCGCGCGTGAAAAGCACCATGGGCAATGGAGATTTCGATCTCGAATATCCCGCGCTTCATAAGCTCGCGGCCAGCGCCAATCCGTTTCTCCGGTGGACCCATGATTACTTGACGGAGCTGAATCCCGAGCCGCACCGGCGCGTTTTTCTAAAGCCATTTATGCGCGCGCAAACGGCCCAGTTCTGTTCGGTGTGCCATAAAGTCCATCTCGATGTGCCGGTCAACCACTATCGCTGGTCGCGTGGCTTCAACGAGTACGATAACTGGCAGGCGAGCGGCGTATCGGGAGAGGGCGCGCGCTCCTTCTACTATCCGGCGAACCCGCAGATGTGCGCGGATTGCCACATGCCCGCAACGCGCTCCACCGACCTCGGTAATATCGATGGATTCATTCACTCTCACCGCTTCCCTGCGGCGAATACCGCGCTGCCATTTGTGAACGATGACCCCAACCAACTGAATACCGTCGAGCAATTTATGAAAGACAATCAGTTGCGCGTTGATGTGTTCGCAATCTCGCCGGAGGCGCCCAATC
>JANWJR010000033.1 GCA_025451835.1 Candidatus Acidiferrales bacterium
CGTCGATTGCGGTTGAATTGTGGCTGCGTCCGTTCATCGCAAACACGCGCTTGGAGGCGGGGTCGTAAAGGATCGCATCGGGATTCGTTCCGGCTTGCGCCTGGCCGAGGACCTTCAAAGTCTTGAGGTCGAAAATCGAGATGGTTCCGGCGCGGCCGTTGGATGTGAATCCACGGTTCAGGTCGGGTGCGAGTGCTATGCCATGCACACCGTCGGTGTTGGGAATCTCGCCGACAACTTTCCCGGAGTCGACGTTAAGCACGATTACCTTTGTGGCGCGCGAAATGAAGAGACGGCGCGTCGGCGGATCGAATTCCAGGTAGTCCCACCATCCCTCGCCGCCAAGAGTGATTTTCTTCAGCAGATGATAGCCAGACGAACCCGCAGGCGGGGACATCACAGGCGTGCCGCGATGCGGCGCTGATTTTGCGATGGCTGCTCCGGTTGCGATGCCCAGCGCGGCGATCACGATTACGGAAAAACCGAGTAATCCGAATCTCTTACCTTCCATGCGCTTCTCCTTCAGCCGACGATTTTGCCGGCAACAAATTCGGCTGCCATCGTATTCCCGCCACGGCGGGCAGTCAATCGACGGACAATGCAAGCAGCGTCGCAGGGAAACCTGAAAATTCTCTGAAGAACAGGGCAAAGAGAATTCCTGCTTCGTACAACTATTCGGAACACAAACTGCGTGCTTCGGTACCCTTCGCCAAGGACATTCAAGGCGGGCAGAACGACGATCAAAATGAGTTTCTCAATAAGATGCTAACGCGACGAGGATTTGGCCGCGGATTTCCGCAGGGATTTTGGCGAAGCCGGCGCGATCGTGACATAAGGGCGCAGCTTTTCAAGCCTCGCTTTCGAAATGCCGTGGATCGCGAGCAAGTCCTCGACGCGCTCAAAGGGGCCGCTCTTTTCGCGGAAGTCCAAGATGGCTTGGGCTCTCGTGGGACCGATCCCCGGCAATTGTTGGAGCTGTTCGATTGTCGCGGAATTCAGATCGACCGGCCTGGCCGGCGTCTTTTTTTGCGCGGCGCGAGCGCTCGCCAGAGAAAGAATGACCGCAGCCAAAATGAATGAGCGCCATCGAAGGCTGCGGATCAAAATCATTTGTGGATATGCGCCCGAGCGTAAAAAGCCGCGACGATCAGGACAATTGCAATGACGCTCCACAGCGCGGAGGCAAGGATTTTCTTCCATCGGCCATCGCCCGGCGTCTGATACCAATGCCAAGCGGCTTGCCCGCCGGCATTCACGCGATACCGAAACTGGAACAAAAAATAGACGCCGAAAAGAGAGCCGAGGAATACGGCGAACAGAACATGCGACATCAGAGTGGGCCCGCCGAACACGATCAGCGAGAGGACGAAAAGGGCCAGCGAAAGATATGTGGCGATCAGCAGAAGAGTGCGCAGAAATCCCTGCTCTTCCACCATCCAGCGCCGGAAACCATGCACGGTCCGCGGATTGACCCGCCCGCCGGCCGCGCCGGAAATCGGGGCAGCGTCGCGCACTCCGCGCGAAACTCCGTTAGATTTTTGTTCCATGAACATCGAGCGTCTCAACCTCGCCAAAGAGCGCCGCTTGTTCCGCGATTTGTTCGCGGTCGCCCACCAACACGATTTGCGCGTTGGCCGAATCGAAATAGCGGCGCGCGGCCAGGAGCACGTCCTCCGCGCTAAGCGCGCGAATTTTCTCGCGGTAGGTTTCGAGATAATCCGCGGGCAAGCGCTCGAGGTAAACCGTTGAAAGCTGTCCGAGGACGCCATCCTGGGTGGCGACGCCGAGGGAGAAGGCACCGCTGAGATAGCTTCGCGCGTTGTCAAGCTCCTCGGGGGTTACCGGGAGGGAGCGCATCCGGTCCATCTCGTAAAAGATTTCCGTGAGCGTGGCGGCGACAACTTCATTTCGGACCGCTGCATGCACGCTGAAATAGCCGTATTCGCGCAGCGGGTTGACGCCGCTGCGGGGGCTATAGGTGTAACCTTTCTGCTCGCGAATATTTATCACCAGGCGCGAATGGAACGCGCCGCCATAAATTGAATTCGCGAGCACGATGCGGAACCAATCGGGATCGTGCCGCGCGATAGCGAGATTGCCGGCGAGAACCTGCGTCTGCACGCTGCCCGGCAGATGCACGAGGTGAACGCGGCGTCCGGTGTGACGCGGCGGCGCCGGCGATTTGACAGACGCGGGCTGCGGCGCTTTCCAATCGCCAAACATTTTTTCGACTTGCGCCAGCATCCGATCGCTCGTGAAATCACCGACGACGATCAGCAGAGCGTTGGCAGGCGTGTAATGCTGCTGATAAAAACCAACAAGGTGCTCGCGCTGATAGGCGGCGACTTGAGCTTCGGTGGGAGCGACGATGGCATAGGGGTGTTCGCCAAAAAGCGTGCGGCGAAAGCATTCGGACGCAAGGAAGCCGGGCGTGGTTCGTTCGACGCGCAATTCTTCAATCCGCTGGCGGCGTTCGCGATCGAACTCTTCCTGCGGAAATGAGGCGTTGCGAGCGAGATCGGCCATCAAATCGAGCAAGCCATCTGAAAATTCCGCCAGCCCCGATGCGGACACCGCGCTGGTATCCGCGCCGGCGTGAGTGCCGAGATCAGCGCCCATGCGCCGCAAATCTTCCTCGATGCGGCGGCTGGTGCGGGCAGTAGTTCCCATGCGCACGACCGTTGCAGTCATGTCCGCAAGGCCCGGCGCGCGATGCGCAACGGCCGCGTTGCCGCTACGGAAGAAGAGTTGCGCCGAAATCTTCGGGAAGGTGCGCGATTCGGCGAGAACCACCTGCATGCCGTTCGCAAGCGTGCGGGCCGCACGGCGCGGCCATTCGACAGCGCGCTCGGGACCGAGCGACGGGGCGATGTTTCGCTGCGTGTCCGACGCCGCCGATACGCTCATCGTGCCGCTCCCTGGGCGGCCGCGGGACGCCGCACCAGAACCGCGCGGTTTTTCGGAACCAGATATTTTCGCGCGACGGCCTGAATTTGATCGGGCGTGACTTCAAGAAATCCGTCGAGGATGGTGTTGATGCGATCGGGATCGCCGTCGAAGAGCGTGAAACAGGCGAGGTAATGCATCAGCCCGAATCGCGGCATGTAAGAACCCATGCCGCCTTCGAGCATGGAATAGTAATCGGAGCGGAATTTTACTTTTACCGGGTCCAGCTCTTCGTTGGTGATTCCCTTTTCCTGTATCTCGCGGATTACGTCATCAAAAGCCTCAACGGCGGCTTCGGGCGTCAATTCGGGCTTGTAAAAGATGCGAGTAACCATCTGCGTGGGGCCATTGGCATCGAAAATATCCGCGGTGCCATCGGTTTCGAGCGCAATCTGCTTTTCGAGAACGAGCTGGCGATAAATGCGCCCGACGCGGCCGCCGTGCAGAATTCTTTCGACGATGGCCATCGCGTACCAGTCCGGCGTATTGCGAGAGGGCAGAGTATAGCCGATGGCAATCGCCGGCAGCGGACCGAATTTCTCCTCGACCTCTCCGCGGCGCTCCTCGGCTTGCGGCGGCTCGCTGACATCGGCGCGCGGAGGCAACGGGCCGGACGGTATGTCTTCGAAGTAACGCTTTGCAAGGAGGAGAGCCTGGGACGAATCCAGATCGCCGATCATTAAGAGGACTGCGTTGTTCGGAGCGTAATAGGTGCGGAAGAAGCGCTGCACGTCATCGAGCGTAGCGGCATCGAGATCTACGAAGTCGCCGTAAAAATTGTGCGCGTTCGGCCAATTGCGGAAGGCTACCGGCGGAAGATCGAGCCAGGGAAAACCACCGTAAGGCTGGTTCATCACGTTCACGCGGACTTCTTCCTTGACGACGTCGCGTTGATTGCGGAGATTTTCGTCGTCCACCTTGAGTGCGCGCATGCGGTCTGCTTCGAGCCAGAGCACGCGTTCGAGTGCGTTCGATGGAACCGCTTCGTAATAATTCGTGACGTCGTAATTCGTGGTGCCGTTGAGCATTCCGCCGGAAGAATTTATGAGCCGGATATGCTCCATCTTCCCGGCATTTTCCGAACCCTGAAACATCATGTGCTCGAAGAGATGCGCGAACCCGCTGCGGCCCCGCGGCTCGAGCCGAAAACCGATTTGGTAGTAAACGCCAACGGTCACTACGGGGGCGGAGCGGTCCGGCGACGCAACCACCCTCAGCCCGTTTGCCAGCGTGGCGTGTTCGATGGGGACATGAATCTTCTTCACTTCTGGCCTCCGGTGGATGTGTTTAGCACGCTTTCAAGCTGCTTGAGCGTCGCGGACGGCTCCTTCGAAAGAACGCGCCCTGAAAGCACTGCAAGGGCGGCGTACGATTCCGAAAATTCGCGAGGATAATCGCGAAGTGCAGCAATATGCTTTGCAACCGCTTCATAATCACCGCGGGCGATCGGGCCGGTCCATGCCGCTTGCGGACCGAGCCTTTCCTCATTATCGAGCATCTGGCGCATTAAATGTAGCAGAGCACGCACGGCACCGCGCCGCGTGAAGCCAATATCCATCAAGATTGCCGCGGCTGCTTCGACGAGCCCAAGAGCATGGCCCGAGACGAGCGCGGCGGCGGCATGGTAGGCGGGCTTCCTGGTTCCGTCGATGCGCACGGACACGCCACCCAACTCCCGCGCGAGGCGATGCGCCATACGCCGCGCCTTCGCATCACCTTCGATGCCGAAAACGACGCCATCGAGACTGGGCATGGCGCGACCGCCAAATGTCTGCATGGGATGCAGAGAACCCGTAGATGCACCTTGCTTGGCAAGCGGCGCAAGAACGGTGCGATCGAGAACGCCGCTGGTATGCAACACGATTTTGCCACGGCATTCGTCACGACCGAGAGCTGCAAGCTTTTCGGCGACTTCAGGAAGAGCGTTCTCGGTCAGAGTCAACAGAATCAGATCGGATTCCATGGACTGGCAATTCAATGCCGAGTGAGGTTCGCCGGCGCCGATCGCTCTCACGGCCGCGCGGGCGGTGGAAAGGGAACGGGTAACAACCGCGCCCAAACGCCAGCCCGATTCGCGCAGACGTTTTCCCAGCGTTCTTCCCACGCGTCCTGCGCCGACGATCGAAACAGTGTGAGGCATCGAGCGTGCTAGTGTACTGTTCGGGAATGAGCGATAGAAATGTTCGGTTCCCGGGGGGCTAAAGTCCCATTCTTTGACGGGATTTATGTCAGGGCTGAAGCCCTGACCCCCTACAGAGAAACGGATTTACGGGATACGACACTAGCATAACCGATACCCCTTGAACGCGTGGAGGAAATTGAACAGTGCATCTTTTCCTGACAGCACTTTTGTGCGGTGTGGCGATTCTTTGGGTGATCGAGGCAATCGATATCGGGCGCGGCGTGCCGTCGATTCCGTGGCTGGCGGATGCGACGCCACTCAAGGACGAAGCATGTCCGCCAGTTTCGATACTCTTTGCGGCGCGCGACGAAGCTGAAAAGCTGCCTGAGGCGCTGGAAACCATGCTTTCCCTTGATTATCCCCGCTATGAAGTTGTTGCCGTGGACGATCGCTCGAAGGACGCAACCGAGCAGATTCTTGGCAGCGCTGCGGCGCGGGATCCGCGACTCAGACGAGTACGCGTGGATTCGCTTCCCGACAGTTGGCTGGGCAAACCGCACGCGTTGCAGCAAGCCTACGAACATTCGACAGGAGAATGGCTGGTGTTCACCGACGCGGACGTGCATTTCGAGCCGGATGCACTGCGCCGCGCCCTGGCGCTTACCGAAAGCAATGGGTGGGATCATCTGACGCTGCTTGGCCGGGTGAAAATGTGCACGCCGGGAGAAAAGATCGCGCTGACGTTCTTTGGATTTGCTTTCCTCATAGGCACCAGGCCGTGGACGGCGAGCAATCCAAAATCGGCCGGCTATTTGGGCGTGGGCGCGTTTCAAGTGGTTCGCCGAAGCGCCTACGGGACGATGGGTACGCACCGGCGCCTGGCGATGGAAGTGGTGGATGACATGAAGCTCGGAAAACTCATGAAGCAGGCCGGGTTTCGGTCGGGCGCGGCATTGGCGGGAAATGCAGTCAGCGTTGAATGGCATTCCGGAGTGCGAAACATGATTTTGGGAACAACGAAGAATTTCTTCGCGGCGTCCGGATTCCGGCTGTGGCTCACTTGCGTGCATATTCTTGGTTTGCTGCTGATGTGCGTGTTCCCTTTTGCGGCGCTGCCGTTCGTTCGCGGCTGGCCGCTCGTATTTGCTTCGATCGCCGCCGGACTGGCGGTGGCAATCCAAGCAGCAGTGTCGCTTGAAACCGGAGTTTCGCCGCTCTATGGGCTTACGCATCCGGTTGGCGCGCTGCTTTTCGCCTGGATGCTGGCGCGTTCGACGATCGTTACACTCTGGAGCGGCGGCATCACCTGGCGCGGGACTTTTTATCCGCTGGAAGAATTAAAGCGCGGCGTGGTGTAGCGGGTTCCGAGAAACGGCGATTCCCTCGTGGGACTGGTCCAAGCGAAGCAAAGGATATCTCATCTTTCTTGGCATTTCCAAGAATCACGCGACTGGCGGATTGGGCTTGGTTTTCTGCGACTCGCCGGGTGCGGAGGGTTCCGCCAAGGGAGCACGATTCGCGGCCACGGCACTGGCCGCGGCGGCCGTGCTGACGGCGGGTTCGTCCGGCGCGGCGAAAAGCGCGGCGAGGTCGCGCTGCTTGAGGGCGCGGATTTTGTCGCGCAGCGCGGCGGCGCGCTCGAATTCAAACTTTTTCGCTGCTTCGCGCATCTGCGTTTCAAGTTGCACGATTGCCTGCTGCAACTGGTCTTCATTTGCGATCTCGCCAATCGGGCCGTCGTCCGCCGGGATGTTTACGTAGTCTGCTTCGACGATCCTGGCGAGGCTCATATCCAGGGATTTCACGATCGAAAGCGGCGTGATGTTGTGTTCGCGGTTATACGCTTCCTGCTTGGCGCGGCGGCGGCTGGTTTCGCCGATGGCCTGGCGCATGGAGTCCGTCATGCGGTCGGCATAGAGAATCGCGCGGGCTTCCAGATGGCGCGCGCAGCGGCCGATAGTCTGAATGAGCGAAGTGGCGCTGCGAAGATATCCTTCCTTGTCGGCATCGAGAATCGCAACCAGGGAAACTTCCGGAAGATCGAGGCCTTCGCGGAGCAAGTTGATGCCGATGAGCACGTCGAATTCGCCGCGACGCAGGTCGCGCAGAATTCGGACGCGCTCGAGAGTCTCGATTTCCGAATGCAAGTAACGGCAGCGAATGCCAACCTCAGCGAAATACTCGGCAAGATCCTCGGACATGCGTTTGGTGAGAGTGGTTACCAGCACTCGCTGGTTTTTTTCGGAGCGCACGCGAATCTGTTCGAGCAGATCGTCCACCTGGCCTTTCACGGGGCGAACCTCAACCTCCGGATCGACGAGGCCGGTGGGGCGAATCACTTGCTCGACCACTGCGCCGCCAGTTTTGGTCAGCTCGTACGGCCCCGGGGTGGCAGAAACGTACACAACCTGATTCGTGCGGTGCTCAAATTCCTCGAACGTCAGCGGGCGATTGTCGAGCGCGGAGGGCATGCGGAAGCCATAATTCACAAGCGTTTGCTTGCGCGAGCGGTCGCCATGATACATGCCGCGAACCTGCGGAATGGTCTGATGCGATTCGTCAACGAAGAGCAAATAATCCTGCGGGACGTAATCGAGAAGGGTGGGCGGGGCTTCGCCCGGCAAACGTCCGGACAAATGCCGCGAATAATTCTCGATGCCGTGGCAATAGCCGATGGTGCGCATCATTTCGATGTCGAAGAGAGTGCGCTGAACAACGCGCTGGGCTTCGACGATTTTGCCTTGCTTCTCGAGTTCCCCTTTCCACCAATCAAGCTCTTCGTAAATGCTCTGGATGGCACGCTCTTTCTGTTCGGCGGGCAGGACGTAATGTGTCTTCGGATAAATCGGGACGCGCTGGATTTCGCCTTCGCGCGAGCGGATTTCGCCGGTGAGCGGATCGATCTTGCGAATCGCCTCCACCTGGCTGCCCCACAGCTCGATGCGGACGGCGAGATCGTCGTAGGGCGGATAAATTTCGATGATGTCGCCGCGAACTCGGAACGTGCCGCGTCGAAGATCTTCGGAGCGGTCGTACTGAATCTCGACAAGTTTGCGCAGAATCGCTTCACGCGCAATGGACTGGCCCTTCTCGACCATCAGCATCATGCCGTAATACGCCTCGGGAGAGCCGAGACCGTAAATGCACGAAACTGAGGCTACGATGATGACGTCGCGGCGCTCGAAAAGAGAGCGGGTGGCGCTCATGCGGAGCTTGTCGAGTTCGTCGTTGATTGTGGATTCTTTTTCGATGTAGGTGTCGCTGGCGGGGACGTAAGCTTCCGGCTGGTAATAATCGTAGTAGCTCACGAAATATTCGACAGCGTTCTGAGGGAAGAACGAGCGGAATTCGTGGAAGAGCTGCGCAGCCAGCGTTTTATTGTGAGCCATGACGATGGCGGGGCGGTTGGCATGCTCGATGACCTTGGCCATCGTGAAGGTCTTGCCCGAGCCGGTGACGCCGAGCAGGACCTGGTGACGTTCGCCGTCGTTAATGCCGCGATCGAGCTGCGCGATGGCTTGCGGCTGGTCGCCGCGAGGTTCGTAATCGCTGGCTAGTTTAAAGTCCATCGTACAGGCGCCCTCAGCGCGAATGTTGCACTGTGCGGAAAACTTCAATTATACATCGAACTGAAGGTTTCAAGGCAGGCGCGATGATGCCTCAGATTCCGGCAACAACGTGATCTGGGATTGACTATCGGTGTGGCCTTTGTAATGCAGAGTCGACCCCGACGCCGCACTCTTGATTTCATAATCCATGTCTTGCGAGACGCTTTCGGTGGAGACCATGAGCAAGCCACTCAGGATGGAAATGGAATTGAGGCTCTCTCCATGGCCCGTCCACGTGCCCGAGGTGCGCAAACCGCTGCGCAAATAATCATCAGGAGTTGCGTCGCCGTGGCTCGAACCATGCCGGACGATTTCGAAACGGGTGAGAATTACGGCGCAAGCATCCGGCGCGCTGGATTCCTTGCCGGTTTGTGTGGCGCTTGAGGCTTGCGAGGCGCTGGGAGGATTCGAGGAGGCGCATGGCTCATCGCGCAAATATTGGGATTGCATTCGCCAAGCGAGACCTCGGAGCGGAGAGCCGGCGAGCAGTTCCTCGGAGTTCCACTTTTGTCCGGGAGTAATGCCATCGCGCGGAAATCTCGCTCCGAAGGTGATCCCCGCCATCCAGGAGCTTGCGGCTTGCCGGGCGGATGGAGTCGAGAAGAGGTCTTCGAGGCCGGTGATACTCGAAAGCGTCCCGTCGGGCTGAATCGTGAATTCCATGGCGCGGCCTTGCAGGTTGTCGAATTGATCGTCCAGGGCGGCAGCGCGCGGATCGTACGCGTCGCTTTCCGACGTGGCGTTGGATTTCTCATAAGTGATTCGTACGCGAGTCCGAGGCATTGCGCCCTGGACTGCCGCGGCCACGTCGAGAATATTCAGACGCAAGATCAGATTTGCCGTCTGTTTCACGCGCGTGGCTGCTTCGGGATTCACGATCGGCGTGGAGGTCTGGCCCTTTGTGGTTGTCTCCGTTTCGATGCGATAGCGAAGTGTTTCCCCTTCGACAAGCCTTGGAGAAAGATGGATGCGGGGCGACGCCGCGGCCAGAGTTAGCCACAGGGTGGAAAACAGAGCGGCAACGGCATACGCCGGGCGGCCAAAGCCAGCCAGAGAATGTTTGCGCATGCACATTTCAAAAACGCTAGCACACGCGCAGGGACGGGGCAAACTCGCGGAGCGGAATCGGGCGTCGAAGCGTCATCAACGGGGCGGCGGGGATAGAGTTGTTATTTGCGGAGCCGCGAGAGGGCCGGTGAGTTGATATTCTTCGCCTTGATTATCAGCGGCGGAAGAATCGGGACGCGACGTTCCCGCCGTAAGCACTCGCAAGCGCAGATCGAGATTGCGACGGAAGTCGGCAACGCCAGCCGCATCGATCTCCGAGCTTGGCGTCAGCAGCCTCAGGCGATGAAGCGCAATCTTGCCTCCGCCGCATGTGAAAGCGCCAGAGGCCTCGCGAAACAGGCTTACGCCACGGCGGCGCGCGCCGGCCTGCACCGAGTCCGCGAGGTTGATGCCGCGCAGCTCGGCATTATCCACGCGCGCGGAGCCATCGCACGCAAGTGACGCGGCCAGCTCCGCGCGATTCGATCCCGTCGATTGCAGCGAAATATCGCCCGCAGCAGAGCCGGAAAACAAGTTGGCAAGAGATGGCACGGCAGAGCCAAGGGCAGCGAGGTCGACATACGCGAAATCGAGGCTCGCGCGGTATGCCGGAGCAGCCTTTAGCTCCGCTTCAAACGAACCGGTGATGTTGCCGCCGTAAAATTGCGCACGCGCTGCGGATAACTCGACCATTCTGCCTTCCACCTTCAAATTGCCTTGCAGCCTGCGAAGCTCCAATGGTGCAAGCGAGAATCGATCGAATGAGATTTTGCCGGTCCCGCGAAGATCTTCGGGTAACGCGATGGCCGGCGACTGGGGATTCAGAAATGGCAGCATGCGGTCGAAAAAGCTCTCGCGCCACCGCGGATTCAGCCAGCGATCGAGATCCGCGGCATCGATGCTGTCGGCGGCAAGAGCGAATTGCCATTCGTCAGAGGAGTCGCGGCGTTCAAACGTGCCAGACCAGTTGGCGCCAAACGCTTGCGCGGAAGCGAGCGTGATGACGTGGGATCCGGGTTTCCACTCGGCGCGGCCACGAATTTGCTCGACCGGCCGATTGAGGAATGGCGTGCGGAGCGACGCATTGCCATCGCTGCTTCCCCATTCCACCGATCCAATAGGCTGGGCTTGCCAAGGATACGGCGTGCCCTGCCATTGCAAGTCACACTGCATGGGGCCTTCGAGATCCCATCCGCGCGACAAATTCCACCCGAACGCAGCCGCAGTAGTTATCAAATCGCGGACGTGGGCCACGTTTCCTGAAACGTGAACGGTCGAATATCCGCCCGCGATTGCAGCGGATATCGCCGACGCTTCCAGTCGCAGCGAGCCGTCCTTCGAACCGAACGAGAGCGTGACGGGCGCGATTCGAAGATTCCCTGAATCGTATTTCGCGGTCAGCGGGCCCAGCCGCGCGGGGACGCGCAGACGCGGGCCGGCAAGGGTGGCACGCCCGACAGACAGCGTGGCTTCGCGCAATTTGGCCGGCCAACTATCCATGGCCATCTGGAGATTGGCGGCGCCGCGCAACGCCAGATCATCGGCAACGCCGGGTCGAAATGCGTGCAGCCACGGTAGCACGTCCGCCAAGTCGATTCCGGATGAATCCGGATTACTGGCGCTGGCGGAAGAGATTTCAACGGACGACTTCGCGGGCTGTTTCCAGTCGATCAAGCCAACCGCATGCACGTTCGAATGCGGGGCATCCAGGGCGGCGCGGGTCAACTCCAGAACGGAATCCTGCAGATTCAACTTTGCCTGCGCGGTTAGGTCCAGGGAAGGATTGTCAGAGCGTGCCGCGAGATTCCAACGATGAAGCTGGGCCAATTCCGCACTTCCCTGGAGATTCCAAATGTCGCCGGCCGTTTGCGCGTCGATTGAAAGATCGAAGGTCCCGCGCACACCGTAGTCGTAGTTGCGAACCAAACGAAGAACATCGGATATCGATGCGCCAGTCCACGAGAAGTCGAGCACCGCAGGGCGCAGGCGCGATGACGTGCCACCCACCGTAGCCGCCAGGTGAAACATTCCTGCATGTTGCACCGCGACGGCGGCGCGGGACGGAACCGCTTCCAAACTCATGTGCCAGCGTCCGGGACTTTCAGCATCAACATAGCCCGCAACGTTCGTGAAGGCAAAGGGGAGCTTTTCATCGCCGTGCTTGAAGTTGATTCGTCCGTCTTCGATGTCGATGCGGCGGAAGCGCAGGACGTGCTCGGGAGTACGAGCCGGACCGTACGGTGAGCGCGAGGCGAGCGAGCCCGGCGGACGCGGCAGCCACTCCGCAAGATTCCAGTCGCCGCTCACATTGCGAACCAGATTCAAACTGGGCCGAGAAAGCGAGAGGGTGCCGAGCTCCAGATGGCCTCGCAGAAGACTCAGCCAGCGCAGCCGCACACCCAACGATTGGGCGCGAAGGAAATACTCATGGCCAAAGCGAGGATCTTCGGCAACCGTCACGGACTCGGCTTCGAGCGTCGGGCCGCTCCACAGGCTGAAATCGTAATTGCCGACTTCGACCGGGCGACCGAAGGCCATCGAAAGATGTTCCGTAAAAAACGTTTTCAACCGGCTGTGCTGGATCAATAGGGAAATGCCAGCATCCGCCAGCCAGATGAGGACTAACGTAACCAGTATCCATGCAGGCCAGCGCCGCCAGTTGCGCTTGGGCCCCGGGACCGGAGCGACGTGCTCGACGGGCGCTGGGGATTCTGTGATGACGTTTGAAAGTGGGTTCGGCACGGCAATGTCAGGCCAGCGAAAGCCCGCTGCTATATGGATATAGGAGCCTATTCATGAGCGTCAAATTCCGCAAGAACCAAATTCCATATAACCCGGACAAGGCGAAGAGTCTCGCCTTGGTGAGACAGAAAAAAGAGGGATTCCCCGCAAAAATCGGGGGAAGCGAAAGGCGCGCTTCGGGCTCAAAAACGACCCTCCCTTCGCCAAGGGCTCTCGGGGGCGGCAGAATGACACGGGCTTCCCGCTAAACTGCTAATGAACCTCGCGCAACATTCGATGCCAGCGCGTGCGGCTGCGAAGATGAACGAGCGCATCCTCAATGCCGCGAAGCGTTCCAAAAAGTCCGCGATCGGCATAATCCGAACTTGTGGCGCGCACGGACCAGTAAATCACCATCGGCCGGCCCACGATCGCGTCACGATCGACAAAACCCCAGTACCGGCTGTCCCAGCTCTCGTCGCGATTATCGCCCATCACGAAATACTTGTGCGGAGGCACGATCAATTGGGCGTCCTTGACGTAGTCGAGAAGATGCCGAGCCCATTCGGGGCGAAGGCCGATTCCCAGGAAGTACCAGTCGGTAGGAGGGAAATTGTCGCCGAACGGATCTCCGGCTACGGAATCGTGAACTACGTACGGCTCGGCAAGCCGAACTCCGTTGACGTAAACCTGCCGGGCGGCGATGCGAAGACGGTCGCCGGGCAAAGCGATCACGCGTTTGACATAATGCGGATGATCGTCATACGGAAATTTGAAAACGATGATATCGCCCCGGCGAATCGAACGATACGGAAGCAGCTTTTCGTACCACGCACCGCGTCCTTCGAATACGAATTTGTTAACGAGCAAATGATCTCCCACCAGTAGCGTGGGTTCCATGGATTGAGACGGAATCTTGAACGCCTGGACGATGAACGTAGTGCCAAAGAGGGCGAGTAGTATTGTGATCAGCAGGGATTCCGCATATTCGGCAATAGCGGGGACTCGGGGCTCGAAACGGTCGGCTGGCAGGGAGCGGGACAAATCCACGGAGGAATTCTCAACGTCCATTAATTTTTAGTTCCCTTCAACTCATTCCTCCAATCGACTTCGCGCGAAATTCAAGCGTCTTGAGGGCAAGCTGTGCCGCGGCTTGTTCGGCTTCCTTCTTGCTGCGGCCGCTAGAGACCGAGAGTCTCTCGTTTTCGTGCCAGACTTCCACTTCGAAGGTTTTCTGGTGATCGGGCCCCGATTCACTGCCCACGCGGTATTCCACGGGAGAAAGCGAGCGTCGCTGCACCCATTCCTGCAGCGCGGACTTATAGTCCGTGCTCGCGAGCGCCAGTTTCCCTACTTGATTGGATAACGCAGGGTCGATCAAAGTGCGCCGCAAGAATCGAACTGCTGCCTCAAGTCCCGCGTCGAGATAGATGGCCCCAACGATCGCTTCGTACGCGTCGGCGAGCAGGCGCTTTTTCTCGCGGCCGCCCGTCTTTTCCTCGCCGGGGCCAAGACGCAAATACCTGCCGAGACTTAGGCGCGACGCCGCGGAATGAATCGCGGTAGCGCTTACCAGGCGGGCGAGCCCACGCGACAAATCTCCCGCCTCCCAGTCCGGAAAAAGCCGGCAGAGGTGCTCGCTGGCCACCAAGCCCAGAACGCGGTCGCCGAGGAATTCGAGCCGCTCGTTATCTATTCCGGCACCATTGTTGCTGAGAGACCGGTGCGTCAGCGCATGCTCGAGATCTTCCGAACGATGAAAGCGATGACCGAGAGTGGCTTCCAGTTCGCTGCGTTCCTCGTCGGTCATCACTAGCCTGGTTACGGTTTGGGCGGCGTGGGTTCGGTCGCCGCCAGTTTCTTCGCCTGTGCCGCGCTCTGTTTGCAACGGTCCGCCAGTGCACCCGGGATTTGCGCGCACTTGTTGAAGGCGTCAACCGCTTCGGAATACTTCTTCAACTGGTTCAGCTCGATTCCCATAACGTAGAAGTCAGTGGGATCCGGAGTCTCAGCCAACTGCTCGCTTTGCCGAAGCTCGTTGATCGAATTGGCAAAATCCTGCTTACGAAAATCAACGAGGCCCAACCCGCTGTGGGCCTGCGAAAGCGCCGCGTTTTTTGCCTTGGAAAACTGGTCGTCGGTCATGCTAGTAGGCTTGATCATCGTGCCGAGTACGGAGATGGCGTGTTCCTCGTACTGCTCCGCCTGGGCGAGCCGATGCTCTGAATTGATGTCGTTCGGATCGTAATTGTGCGGGATCACCCAGCCGACAAGAACCAGCACGGTGACGTCGTCCGGATTGAGGGCCAGCGCTTTATCTGAACTCGCGTACATTTTGTCGAACTGTTGTTTGTTGAAATAGGCTTGCGTCAATCGCGAGTTGACCGCCTCGTCGTACTTGCTCGTCGGATACTTTTGCAGAAAATCCTCGCCGAGCTGGATTTCTTTATCCGCATCGGACGGGTTCGTATCCGTGAAGGCCTTGTAAGCCGCCTCTTCTTGCGGATCAATCTTGGGGGCCGCAGGTTTTTCTTGCTGCGGCGCGGCTTTCCCGGGTTTCTGCTGCTGCGGCGGTGGCTGCAACGTAGGCGGCGGTTGCTGTTGCTGTTGTTGCGACCCGTATTGCGCGTGCGAGGCCGGAGCGAGAGCCATTCCGGCGGCCAGAAGAATCGCCGCCATTCCGATTCCACTTCCGATTGTTTGGAGCTTCATTTTCAACCTCTTCCTTTGTGGGTTGTCTAAGATGGTCTTGCACAAAACAAAGCGGCACGCTCGGGGTTACCGGGGTGCCTTCTGCTTGCCGCCCGAAGGAGGCTGGTACGCCGAATCCACACCCCGCTGGGCCGCGACGCGGGCCGCTTCGGGAGCGCCAGCGACAGCGAGAGCGGCGCGATATTCGCTGGTGGCTTGATCGCGTTGCCCTTCCAAATCGTCGATGCGGCCGAGATACACATGCGACCACGAAAGAATCGACGGGTCCAAAGTAGCCGCGGAGTTTCCCCCGTCATTCGCGGAGGAAGTGCGCGGAGTAACGATTTGCTGAAATAGGAGCTTGGCCTGGCCTGCTTCTCCGGATAGCACCGAGGCAATCGCCAGACCGTAGACGGCCCTGGGCTCGCCCGGATATTTGGAAAGAATATTCTGAAAAGTCGATGCAGCGGCCGGCGCATTCTGCAGGGCAATTTCCTTGTCTCCCTGGGCCAGCAAAGCATCCAGGTCGGACGGAGATTCGCCCGTGGGCGCATTTGCCTGTTTCCCGGCCGCCGGCGTTTGTGCCGGAGCAAACGCGAAGTTGTGCAAGCGCTTCTGCTCGGCTGCGACATCAATGCCATTAATCAAGTCCGGGAAATAATACGACATAGCCGGCTCGGCTTTCTCAAATTTCATCAGTTGAGCCACGAAAGGCCGCACCAGGACGAATCCGGATCGGTCGGCATCGGTCATAGCGGCTTCGAGTTGCTGCGGGGCGAGGTGGCGGATGCGAAGCTCCACCGCCTTGATCAAGCATTCGTCCGCGAAAGAGAGAAAATCGTCGTGATATTCGGCGGGCAACTGCGGGGCGCGCGCCGCCGCATTGAGAAGCACGCTCTTCGAATCGACCAGCTTGCGATAGCGAAGCGGAAGCGGATCGAGCATGAAGTGAAGATAGGCGTGGCGGATATCGTCTTCCGGAATGTCCGGGCCGGTTCCGACGACGATTGCATAGTTGTCGCCAGCATTGCGGAAATTGGCGCGATTGCCGACGAGCGGCTCGACGAAAACCGTGAACGTGCGCCCATTGGAGGGCTTGAAAATCTCTCGCAGATACGCATTTACGACGGTCACGATGCGCCGCACCGGGGGCTGATAGCGCGCGATGGCGCGGTTGTATTCGGGTTCGACCGCCTCCCAGCGCAAATCGAGATGCGCTTCGTGATAGAAATCGGCGAGAACCTTTTGAAATCCGTCAATGGCCAGCACGTCGGGCGGCAGCAAACTCTGATCGACGTGAAACTGAAAATCCGGGGGCGGGCCGGCAACGAGCGCGAAGGTAATGTAGCGGGAGAGCGTGTCAGCGGGATCGGCCAGCTGGTGGTCGCGATAAAACTGGCGAAGCGCGTCGGTGGCGGGCCCCTGCATCTTCAGCAAACTATCGCGCAGAGCCAGTCGAGCAGGCATTTCGGCGAGGGTGCTCTCGTGGGCTTCAAAACCCGCGGCATCCAGAGCGCACATGGTGGCAAACAGCTGAGGGCTCGCTGCCACGCTGATACCGGTGTAAGAATTGTTCTTTGGCGCCGCCGACCGCTGTTGGGCGGACTGGCCTAAAGTACAGACGGCAATCGCAACCGCCAGCAGGGCCGCGGCTCCTGCGCGGACCGGCCAAGAATGCATACGCGATAGCTGAACGAGCAAGCTACTCAAATCTCTTCCGCCTTTCGGAGCTGACAGTTTCGGCAGGCTAGGTTTCGCGAGCCTCGCTCGCAGTTCGTTCCTTTCGATGACTCGCAAACAAACTCTAGCGGGGGTAGAGCGGAGAGTCAAGAAACGGAATGAATGAAGCCGGGGAGGCTTCAAAGGCGGGTGCTAGCCGCGAACGCGGACCTCGCTGAAACTCAAGAATACGTGGCCGCCAGACGTGGGCCGTCCGAAATTCAATTCCGGACGGAATCGCGAAAACAATAAAACCTGATCGAGCTGATGCTGCACCGTCACATCATTGGGCCCGGAAAGAATTTTGTACCCGGAGACCTCGCCCTGGGCGTTCACGGTCACCTCGAGCAGCAGAGCGCCGGAAGTCGCATGCCCCCCGGTTGCCATGACTCCCGGAACGGAGAATGGCGCGAGACTTTCGAGCCGAGCGGGTTGCACGAGATTCAGGGGAAGATCGTTCGGCACTGCCCCGAGGGGCATGCCTACCAAAATATTCTGCGCGATGAGAACGAAGATGACAGCCGCCGTGAGGATGCCTCCGGTGGCCGGAACTGCGAGCGGTTCGAGGATATTCTGGAACACGAGGACGGCTCGATCCCAGAAGTTTCGCGCAAACATCCACGGAGAACGCGATCGTGCGGCCTCGACGCGGATGCGGGTTGCCAAATCGCTCGGTGGCTGGATGGGCTCGACTTGCGCCAGACACGCTGCCAGCCTGCGATAACGCTCCAATTGTTCGCGGCAATCAAAACAAGAATCCAGGTGCTCTCGGAGACGAGAGTGCGAGCCAGCGCGCGTGGCACCGTCAAGATATCCGGGCAGAGATCGGAGGGATTCTCGGCAAGTCATCGCGCGCCTCCCGGGAGTCCGCCGGGAGCTGCAAAGGGCGCCATGGAGCCTTTCGGCGGAGCGAATTGCGATTCTGCCTTGGGTGGCGTTCGCTCCGAGCGTACATCGGAAGTTTCCGCCACGGCGCCAGATGCGGCAGCAGCAGCCCTTCGACCTGAGGATTGAGCGGTGCGAAGGATCGGATCGAGAATGTCTTTCAATATCCTGCGCCCGCGCAGGATTCGCGATTTGACCGTTCCCACCGATACGTCGAGCACTTCCGCCACCTCGTCGTACGAAAGGCCTTCCAGATCTCTTAAGAGTACGGCGCTTCGAAAAGCGGTGGGCACCTGCATGAGCGCTCGTCGCACGGCCGCTTGCATCTCCCGGGTTTCGAGCTGTTCGAATGGCGACGCATCCCTATCTCTCAGTTCCACCGCCGGCTTCTCACCGTCGTCTTCCGCATCGATAGAAATCTGCCAGCGATGATGCCGCCAGCACCAGCGACGGTGATTGAGCGCCTGACGAACCGAGATCCGATAGAGCCAGGTTTTCAGCGAACTGCCCCGGCGAAAACTTCGGATTCCGCGGAATGCATGTAGGAAAACCTCTTGCGTGACGTCCGCGGAGTCAGCCGGGTCGGAAAGAATACCGTATACCAGGTTGTACACACTGGCGTGATAGTAGGTGACGAGCCAGTCGAAGGCGGTGTCCGAGCCGGCCTGGAGCTGATCCAGAAGTTGGGCTTCGTCCGGCGTCCATCGCAGACTTTGTGCCAGGTCGGACATACGGGTCGTACCGCGTCTCCTCCGGGCTGTGCTCTATAAACCTTAGACACCGCCTGGGGCGAATCTGTGCCAAGGATAACAGAAAATTGGGAGAAGGGGATGCTTCCAAAGTACTAAGGCCGATGCGTCCTGACGAAGAAAACGGCCGTTTGATCGACTGAGCAGAACATCAACGAAAAATGACATTTTCGTGAGCGGCCTGAGACATAGGTAACAGATCGTACCGGACACATAGGTTACACTTTTCCTCCTTTTGAGGAGGGGAGTGATGCCTTGGAAGGAGTGTTCGGTAATGGATGAGAGACTGCAATTCGTGGC
>JANWJR010000034.1 GCA_025451835.1 Candidatus Acidiferrales bacterium
GCGTCAGGCCGCCGCCGCACGGTTTCTCCCATGCCAGGCGCTCGTCAAAAATCGTGACGCGATAGCCCGCGTTAGCCAGGCGTTCTCCGCACAGCGAACCAGCCGGCCCGCCTCCCACGATGGCGATGTCTTTCATATGCAGTTCAGGACAAAGGGAAAATCGCTGCAATAAACCAGGCGACCAGTATAGCACCAAAGAACGCGGCAGCCGTGGCCGATCCAGTTCGGCGGCGCAGCGAATCTGTCCCGAGGCCCTGCAAAATTGAAAATACCGCGAGCGGAGTCACGAGAAGCGGGATCAGAACCTGCCCGCTTGCAAGCTTGAGAACAGCGAACCCGCAAGCCAGCCACAGCTCAAGCCGCAACAGCAAAAAAACTCCAAATCTCGCCGCGCGACGCCGGCCTTCGTCGACCGGTCCCAGGAGCACCTCTTCGGCAAAGCAGAAAATCCAGGCGACCGGCAGCAGCGCCGCAAAGCGGATCCACCGCGGCGCGTTCAGCCACATGTCGGCGAGTTGCCAATTCATCCACGCTCCGAGTGCCAGCATCGCTACAAATCCGAGTGCTGCTGCAACAATGAATCGCATCGGGCGGAACGACGTGCATTCCGTGGCGTCGTGATGGTTCAAGGCGAGCAGCAGTATTCCGACGATGAGCAGCAGCGAGGCCAGGTATTCGCCGGTGTACAAATGAACAAACTTCAGGGGCACGACAAGCGTCAGGATGAGTACCGCGGCCAGCGCACAAATGGCACCTTCAACAATCGCGAGCGTGCGAGTGGGCCGGGTCCCCGGCAGTTCCGCCCGGGGCGAACCGGCTAACCTGGCAGCGATAGCGATCGTGAAGGGAAAGATCAGCAGGATGCCAATCAGCCCCAGTACCGGTGCAATTTGCGCGAAGGCATCCAAGATGCCTGCTACTTTAACGCGCGGACTCGATTCGTCTTCTTCGGCGGCTTCCCATTGCTGCCGATTATTCCAGTCAAATAAGCCCGTGGAATCATGCGCAGCAGCTTCGAGAGAGTTTTCGATCCAATCGAGCGAGTCTCGCTCGACCTGTGAATTGAAAATCAGGCTGGTGTGTGTCGCGCGCGGTACAAGTTCGAGATCGAAGGCGCGTTGCTGCAAGAAATCGTCAGCGGTTGTGCGATCGCCTCCAGCGGCTTCCCGCAGACGGCGCGCTTCGCGCTTGAGAGGCCCCAGATCGTACTGTGCGCTCAGAACAAGGAGATTGGCCGGCATTCGCAGAGGCGGGATCATGGGAGCCGGCGAAATCGCCACAGTTGCGGCGACAGGTTCGAGATCGGCCATCCGAATCGCAATCGCGCCGCCCATCGAGTGGCCGAGAAGCGCCGTAGTTTTCGGATCGATCGTTCGGCTACGAATTAGAGATTCCACGAGTGCCGTGGCGCACTGTTGCGTCCGAGCGAAGGAGAAGCGGTCCGTATTATCGCCGTGGCCGGGGAGATCGACCAGGTATGCGCGCAGGCTGCCATCGGCAGCGAGGTCGTCCCCGAGGGATTGCATCACGCGGCGGTTTGCCGAGAATCCATGGAAGACAATGATGCTGCCGAGCGCGCTGCCCTCAGTAGGATCGATCACGGTGATAGGCGTATGGCATCCGCCGGCGCTGAGCACGATCGTTCGATGCGGAACAGCGGTGCGATTTAATTCCCATGCGCTGGCCGCAAGCAGGACCGCGCCAATGATTGCGAGGATCGCGCGCCAGCGTCTCATCGCATCCGCTCCGGCAAGGCCGGGCTGCATGATAGAATCGATTGTTTCGAGTTTGTCGCCATCGCCATTCGAGGTGCGGGCAATTGGGAAAAGTGGTGTCGCAAAGTGATTTGATTCTCCAACGTTGCGACTGGAAACGCAACGGCTTGCGCGTTATCTTCGCGAGCGGAAGCTTTGACCTGCTGCATCCAGGCAACATCCGCCTGCTTGAGCAGGCGCGTTCGCTCGGCGACATTCTTGTTGTTGCCGTCAAAAGCGACGCAAGGGTTCGTGCCGAGCACGGAAAGATCCGTCCGATCACTACGGCCGTCGAGCGCGCCGAGATTTTGTCGACATTCGCAGCCGTGGATTACGTCGTCGTTTTGAATGGGACGGCAAGTGAGGTGATCGCCGGACTCGCTCCCGACATAATCGTAAAGGCCGGCGGGCCGGGTTCAATCGAGCGCGCCTTTTACGAGGACGAAGCCTTGACCGCAGCCGGCAGTCAGGTGGTGCGCATCCCAATAGAACCAGGCTATTCGACCGACGGGCTGATTCAACGGATTCGCCAGCTTCCCGCATGATCCTTTCTCTGGTAAGCGAGCTGCTCGCAGGTGTCGCTCATCGTCCCGCGATCGAGCAATCGTTCGATGCGCTTCGCCGGGGCGGCCGCGACGTTTGCCTCGCAGGCCTGACCGACTCTGCAAAGGCCTTGGTTGTTCCGCTCGCGCTTGCCGAACTGGCGCGTCCCGCGATTCTTCTGGTGGACTCGAATCAGCGGGCGGAAGCTCTTCTCGAACCGGTGCGGTATTTCTACCGCGCTGTCACCGGAAAACCGGGCCGCCGCGTTGCCTATCTCCCGGCTTTCGACGTACTACCTTATGACAAGCGATCTCCCCATGCGGACATTTCCGAGGAACGCGCGGTGGCGCTATGGCGTTTCGCGATGGGCGAAGCCGATCTTCTAGTCGCTCCCGTACAATCGGCTCTCTGGCGCGTCCGCGAGCCGGAATTTTACCGCCGCCTCGCATGCACCATCGAGCGCGATCAATCGATTCCTCACGAGGAACTGCTCGGATTTCTGGCGAGCGCCGGATACGACAAGCAAGTGACGTGCGAAATGCCGGGGCAATACGCGGTGCGCGGCGGGATCATCGATATTTTCTCCCCGGAAGCGCCGCAACCTATCCGGATCGAGTTGCTCGGCGATACTGTGGAATCCATTCGCGCTTTCGATCCCAATACGCAGCGGTCTACAAGCCCGGTCGAACGCGCTACGTTGCTTCCTCTGGCCGAATTTCCGCGTGGCGTGGAACTTCTTGCGCGCGTGAGCGTTGCCTCTCCGCCGGGGCGCGAAGATGCGGAGGCGCCGGAGGGGCTTTATCCCGGTTGGGAATTTCGGGAGTTTCTTCGGGAAGAGCGCAGATCAGTCCTGTTCGATCTCGCGGGGGATCCGCTGGTCATCGAGGACGAGCCTTCTGCTTTGGCAGACGCCGTGCGGAAATATCGCGAACACCTGGCGAGCGCGTTTGACGAAGCCGAGGATCCCCTCGCGGAACCGCCGGACCGGTTCATTTTCAACGGAGAAGAATGGTCGCTCGCGCGCGAACTCGTTCCCCGGTTTGGAATCGAACAACTGGGATTGTTGCCGGAGAGCGCACAACATCGGATATTGCAAACGCAACCGACCACGCGGTATCACGGCAACGTAGCCGCATTCATGGCGGAAGTTCGAGGGAGACTGGCGGCCGGGACGCAGGTAATGGTTTCCGCATCGAGTACGGGCGAACTCGAGCGCTTCGCGGACATCTGTCACGAGTACGAAATGGCGTATCGCGTTGGCGAGCTAGAGGAAAACGTGACCGTTACGCGTCTGGCGGAAGAGGGCACCGGCGGCAGCATGCCAGCGATGGTGCTCATCAAGGCGCCGCTCACCGAAGGCGTTGTTCTATCCGAGGCGGGCCTCGCGATTTACGGCAACGCCGATCTTTTCGAATCACTTCCGGCTCCGCCGCAGTCGGCGCGGTCGCGCCCGAAGACGGCAAGCTTTTTCAGCGATTTTTCGGATCTGAAGCCGTCTGATTACGTTGTCCACGTCGACCATGGCATCGGACAGTTCGAAGGCTTGCGCCAGATCGCCGTCGAAGGCGCGAGCGGCGAATTCATGCTGTTGCGTTATGCGGGGGACGCCAAGCTTTACGTCCCGCTCGCGCGCCTGGATTTGGTGCAGAAATATCAATCGCTCGGCGGCGCTCAGCCGCAATTGGACCGGCTGGGCACCAGCGTGTGGGAAGCGCGCAAGACGCGCGTGCGAAAATCCGTCAGCGACATGGCAGACCAACTTCTGGCACTCTACGCCGAGCGCAAGACAGCGCCTGGCCATTCCTTTCCGCCCGATTCAAATTTTCAGCATGAGTTCGAGGATGCGTTCGAGTTCGAGGAGACGCCCGACCAGCAGCGCGCCATCGACGACGTCAAGCGCGACATGGAGTCGGCGCTTCCGATGGACCGATTGCTCTGCGGCGACGTCGGCTATGGCAAAACGGAGGTTGCCATGCGCGCCGCGTTCAAGTCGGTTTCCGACTCAAAGCAGGTTGCGATTCTCGCACCCACTACCGTGCTCGCTTTCCAGCACTACGAAACTTTCCGCCGGCGATTTGCCGCGTTTCCGGTGCGCATTGCGATGCTCAGCCGCTTCCGAACGGCAGCCGAGCAGAAGAAAACGCTGGAGGAGCTCGAAGCTGGGAAGGTGGACATCCTTATCGGAACGCACCGGCTTCTTTCGCATGACGTGAAATTCCAGGATCTCGGCCTTTTGGTGGTTGACGAAGAGCAGCGGTTTGGCGTGGGGCACAAGGAACGGCTCAAGGAAATGCGCAAGAACGTCGACGTCCTGACGATGTCCGCCACGCCCATTCCGCGCACCCTGCACATGTCGCTCGTTGGCTTGCGCGACATGAGCCTCATTGAGACGCCACCGAAAGACCGGCTTGCCATTCAGACGACCGTCGCCCCCTTCAATGAGACGCTCGTTCAGCGCGTGATCGAAGAAGAACTCGCGCGCAGCGGCCAAGTATTTTTCGTTCACAATCGGGTGGAATCCATCGTTGCGCTGGCGGCGCTTATCAAGCGCCTGGTGCCCAAAGCCCGGGTTGTGGTGGGGCACGGACAGATGCGCGAAACGGAACTTGAAAAAGTGATGCTCAAATTCGTTCGCGACGAAGCGGACATTCTGGTATCTACGACGATCATCGAAAACGGCCTGGACATTCCACGCGCTAACACGATCATCATCAATCGCGCCGATCGAATGGGCCTTTCGGAGCTTTATCAGCTTCGGGGACGCGTTGGGAGATCGAACCAACGCGCCTACGCGTATCTTCTCGTTCCGCCGGATGTCAGTCTTACTCCGATCGCGCGCACGCGTCTGGCGGCGTTGAAAGAATTCAGCGATCTTGGCGCGGGCTTTCGCATTGCCGCGCTCGACCTCGAACTCCGCGGCGCCGGGAATCTCCTGGGTAGCGAGCAACACGGGCACATCGAGGCAGTGGGCTTCGATATGTACTGCCAAATGATGGAACGCGCCGTGTCCGAGAGGAAGGGCGAAGCAGCCGCGCCGGAGCGGAGGGCTACACTCAACCTTGGACAGGAAATCCGCATCCCACCTGAGTACATCGATAGCGAGAATCTTCGGCTGCGGATATACAAGCGCATCGCGGGCGTTACGTCGGAAGCAGAACGAACCGAGGTTCGACGCGAGTTGGACGATCGCTTCGGGCCGCCTCCCCCGCCGGTCGAGAACCTGCTCGATTACGCGGTATTGAAGGCCCTGGCAGAAAAGCTTCTAGTGGCCACCGTGGACCGCCGCGGCGATCAGGTAGCCATTAAGTTCTATGAGGACACGCCGCTTGGGCCGGAGCGTTTGGTCAAGTTGATCCGCAAACGGCGCGACATGCGGCTGGATCCTACCGGAGTGCTGTGGCTTGACTGGAAGGCGATGCAAGGGGGTCCGATGGGCGCCGTAAGAAACGTATTGCTGCAACTACAATCGTAGGGATAAAATTCAAACTGAGTGTAGACGATGAAAAAGCGCAGTCTGTTGTTCCGTTGCACCGTAACGTTGATCGCCACGTTCACGCTAGCACCCGCGTGGTCGCTTCGCGCGCAGACCAAACCAGTACTTGTCGAAGAGATCGTCGCGCGGGTGAACAACGATATTGTGACCTTGTCTGATTTTCAGAAGGCGGACGCGCAGCTTCATCAGGAAATCGCGCAGGATTGTCAAAATTGTCCGCCGGAAAAGATTGAGGCTGAGTATTCGAGCCGCTCGAAGGACTTGCTCCGGGACTTGATCGACCAAGACCTTCTGGTGCAACGCGCGAAAGACGAGGGAATTAGCGTTGAAACCGCGGTTATCAAGCGCCTGGATGAAGTTCGCAAGCAGAACAATCTGGGCACGCTCGAAGATCTTGAGAAAGCCGTGGAATCGACGGGGCTCGCCTGGGAAGATTACAAGAACCAGATTCGCAATAATTTGCTCACGCAAGAAGTAATCCGGCACGAAGTCGGATCGCGCATCTCGATTGGCAACGATGAAGTGAAGGCCTATTACGACGCGCACAAGAGCGAATTTGTTCGCCCCGAGCAGGTAGTGCTCTCCGAAATATTCTTGACCACGGGGAAAATGAGTCCGGAGGAAGTCGAAGCCGTGCGAGTGAAGGCGGAAGACCTTCACGAGCGGATCGTGAAAGGCGCCGATTTCGCAGAACTCGCCCGGCGCTATTCCGAAGGCACCACCGCACAGCAGGGCGGAGAACTCGGCAGCTTTCAGCGGGGCCAGCTCGCACCGCAACTTGAGGATGTTGTCTTCAAAATGGATCGCGGCCAGATCAGCGGTGTGACGCAGACGAAAACAGGATTCGAAATTCTCAAGGTCGAAGATCATTTCCAGGCTGGCCAGCAGCCGCTGGAAAAGGTCGAAACCGAAATCATGAACCGCCTGTATCAAAAGAGAATGGAACCTGGGCTTCGCGATTTCCTGGCGCAACTTCGCGAGGAGAGCTACGTAACCGTAATGCCCGGATATACGGATTCCGCCGCAGTTGCCGGTGCGACGATCATCAAGGAAGTCGCGCCGACACCGGACACCGCGCAGAAGAACCGCAAAAAGAAAAAACTCGCATTGCCAAAAGCGACGGGCGTATGAAAACCCCTTTCGTCGTGGATTTTGCCGAAGGCCAGCTCGTTACGACGCTTTTGCTCGTCCGCGAGAAAGAAATCCGTACTTCCGCCCGCTCGGGCAAGTCCTGGCTGGAACTGGATCTGGCCGATCGTTCGGGCTCGATTCCCGCGAAGATGTGGGACAACTTTGAGGCTATTGCAGGCACTTTTGAACGCGATGACATCGTTCGCATTCGAGGGCGCGTCAAGCTCTATAACGGCCAGAAGGAACTGACGCTCGAGCAGGTGATCTCCGTGCCCGAGCATGAGTACGAGCTGGGGGATTTTCTTCCGCACACGAAGTGCGATGTCGAGAAAATGTACCGCGATCTTTGCGGGGTGATTGCCGCAATGGCTAATCCCTGGCTACGCCGACTGGCCTCAAGCGTCGTCGAGGACCCCGCGATCTCTCCAAAATTGAAGCGCGCGCCTGCCGCAATGACCATGCATCACGCCTTTATCGGCGGATTGCTCGAGCACGTCATGAGCCTCATCGCGCTTTCGCGAGGTGTTCTCGCACATTATCCGGAACTCGACGGCGACCTGGTGCTCACGGGTATCGTGTTGCACGACATTGGCAAGATCGACGAACTGCGCTATGCCCGAGGGATCGACTATTCCACCGAGGGACGGCTGCTGGGTCACATTGCCATTGGCATTCTTCTGGTCCGGGAAAAAATCAAAGCGATTCCCAATTTTCCGCAGCCGCTCGCGACGCTTGTCGATCATCTTATACTCAGCCATCACGGCTCGTTTGAATTCGGTTCGCCAGCGCTCCCCCAGACGCGAGAGGCCGTTGCTCTCCATTTTCTGGACGACATTGACTCGAAAATGGCGGCGATGCGCGCCACGCACGATTGCACGGCTGGCGCGGGTGAATGGACCGAGCGAAATCCCGCCTTGCGCCGTGCGCTTCTTCGCGCTGACCGGTACTTGGGTTTCGTGGATCATGGGGGTGGTTCCGAATCTGTCCCTCGCCGTGATGCTCCGGTCGCGCCCAAATCGCCCGAGGTACTGAAATGAACGAATCGAGCGTATCTCCGCGCCGTTCGCTTCTCGATCTGGCTCCTCTGGAACTCGACTGCATGAATACTCTGTGGCCGATGGGTGAGGGTACGGTGCGCGAAATTCGCGACCGTCTTGCTGCGCGGCGCCCGCGCGCCTACACGACGATCATGACAATCATGGACCGTCTGACGCGCAAGGGCGTCGTCCGGCGCTGCAAGTCTGGCCGTGCTTATGTGTACCGGCCAAACTTGAGCTCGGAAGATGCTCGCACGCAGGCAATCGGGCAAGTGGTTGAGGGGTTCTTCGGAGGGTCAAAGGAAGCCCTGCTGGCGCAACTTGGCGAGGCGCCGCCCAGTTCGCGAGGTAGAGGATTTCTCGGGCAAGGCGAACTTTCTCGCGCCGCCGTCGCGAGCGCCGGTGCTTCGGTTGCCGCTGCCTCGGTTGCCAACGAGAGGCAACACTCAGCAATGCCATCGCCATTCCGCGAGGACAGCGCTACCGCCGGCGAACCGGCCGGCGACGAGCGCATTGACGACACGCTGTTGTAGGCGCGACCGGCCCGGAGCGCGACAAGACATGTTTCCTTCCTCAACGAAAATTCGCGGCCTCACCATAAGCCCCGCAACATTTCTTGCGCCGATGGCCGGCATCACCGATACCGTCTTTCGCCGGGTAATCCGATCGCTTGGCGGCTGCGGACTGATCATGACGGAATTCACGTCGTCCGAAGGCCTCACACGCAATGCCGCCCGCACGCTTCATTATTTGTATTTCGACGAAGACGAACATCCGATCGCCGCGCAGATTTTCGGCGCCGATCCCGAAGTGATGGCTTCGGCCGCCGGGCTTACCGAAGACCTCGGCTTCGATCAAATCGACATCAACCTCGGCTGCCCAGCGAAGAAAGTGGTCAAGTGCGGCGGCTCGGGGCTCCTTCGCGATCTCCCGCATCTCGAAAAAATTCTTCACGCGGTGCGCGCGGCTGTACGAATCCCTTTGACGATTAAGTTCCGATCCGGCTGGGACGAAAGCAATATCGTCGCAATCGAAGTCGCTCGCATGGCTGAACAGGCTGGGGTCGAAGCGGTCGCGGTTCATCCTCGGACGCGCGTGCAGGGCTACAGTGGCCTTGCCGACTGGCGGATCATTCGCGCCGTCAAGCAGTCGGTGCGAATTCCCGTCATAGGCAATGGCGATATTCGAACTCCGGAAGATGCGGTTCGAATGGTGCTTGAAACTGGATGCGACGGAGTGATGATCGGCCGCGCCGCGGCGACGAATCCGTGGATTTTCCGGCAGATTGCGGACTACGTTGCTACCGGCCGTTACGACGAGCCGACGGAGCTAGACCGTTACAGGCTGCTCTCAAGATATTTCCGCAGTTTGGTGGATGCCGATATGCCCGACGCCATCGGGAAGATGAAACAGTTTGCCTGTTGGTTTACGCACGGCGTGCGCAATGGTGGAGAGCTTCGTCATGAGGTCCATTCTTCTCGGTCCGCGACCGAAGTGCTCGATCGCGTGGACGCATTTTTCTCGAACTTGACTGCCAGCTCCTGAAGGCCAGGACGAATATGGAACGCAGTATCCTTCCCAAAATCATTCATCGCGGGTGATCAGCAATTGCTTGTAGGCTTCGCGCCGAGTCAGGCCCCGCTCGCGTGCCGCCTGCTTCAGCGCTGCTTTACGGTCAACACCTCTCTCTTTTGCAATCTCATCAACGCGGCGAGTCAGTGGGACCGCGGCTGGGGTATTCGCGGAAGCATCGTTATGCTTGGAAGCGCCGTCGTCAGGGCCGATGAGCAGCGTGATCTCGCCTCGCGGCGGTTTTTTTTGCACGGCGGCTACCAGGTCCTCCAAATGGCCGCGCTGAAACTCTTCATATATCTTGCTAATCTCTCTCGCCACAACGGCCGGCCGGTTGCCTAGAATCTCGAGCGCATCTTCGAGGGCGTCGAGAAGCCGATGCGGCGCTTCGTACAACGCAATGGTTCGCTTCTCATCCGCCAGCGTGCGCAACGCCTTTCTTCTTTCCGTTGGCCGGGAAGGCAAAAAGCCCGCAAACGTAAATTCTTCAAGCGGCATTCCCGAAGCAGCCAGTGCCGCCACAAACGCCGACGCGCCGGGAACAGGTACGACCTGAATGCCGTGGCGCAGGCAAAGACCGACCAGCCGGTGGCCGGGGTCGGAAATGGCAGGAGTCCCTGCGTCGCTCACGAGAGCCACTTTTGCGCCTTCCTCGAGTTCGATTACGATTTCGGCCGCGCGCGTGATCTCGTTGTGCTCGTGATAGCTCATCAGGCGTTTTTGAATGTCGAAGTGTGTGAGCAGCTTCAGCGTCTGCCGCGTGTCTTCGCACGCAATGAGGTCAGCTTCCTTCAGGATTCGCAGCGCGCGAAGGGAAATATCTTCGAGATTTCCGATGGGTGTCGCTACGACGTAGAGGCAACCCTTGCTGCTATCGTTGATCTTGGATTTAGTCATGACGCGAGCGCAGCGCCAGTCTAGCACAGCCATTACCCGCGTCATTCTCCGCGCGCGTCTGCCAATTCACTGCCGGGGCGCTGGAAGTTCGTTCGATTGGGCCTTAACTGTCGCAGAATTCGGCGTCTCGTAGTGCGATGACTTGCGCTGGCGTGCTACTATTTTCTTTGGTGCTGCTAAGCCGAGAGGAGTTCCGCATTGCCGCTCTACGAATATAAATGCACGAAATGCGGCCACCGTTTCGAAAAGATCGAGAACGTCTCCGCCCCGGAAACCCGGAAATGCCCGAAGTGTGGAGCGAAGGCGGAGCGAATGGCTTCCGCTCCCGCGATCCAGTTCAAGGGAACTGGATGGTACGTAACCGATTACGGCGGGAAGGCCTCGTCATCCAGCGCAAACGAGGGTTCCGGTGACGGCGCCGCGGCGAAATCCGAGGGGAAGTCCGCCACCGAATCAAAACCATCCTCCGACAAGACCCCTGCGTCTTCGCCCGACAAGAGCAATACCAAGAAGAAAAAGTAATGATGCGGGGTGTGCGTCTGACGCCAGTCTGTTCGACAGGACGCGTGTGTCCTCCACCTGAAAAGCACGGCCCTGACCCGTCTAGAATTTCATGCCGCGCAGGTAGGTCCGGAAATCATCTCCAAAGTCGGGATTTTTCAGCGCCAATTCCACCGTCGCCTTCAGGAAGCCAAGCTTATCCCCGGCATCGTGCGTCTTGCTGGGATCGATGTAGGCCCAGAGGCCGCGTTCGCGTGCCAGAGCCTGCAACCCATCAGTGAGCTGTATCTCGCCGCCGGCTCCAGGCTTGGTATTTTCGAGGTAGTCGAATATTTCTGGCGGCAGAACGTAACGGCCCGTGACGCCCAGATTTGAAGGCGCTTTATCCGCAGCCGGTTTCTCAACCAGGTCTCTTACCTTCAGGAGCCGCACCCCCCATTTCGATTTTTCAGCCGGGGATGCGTCAATGACGCCGTAGAGATGTACTCGCGCGCGCTCCACCTCTTCCACGGCGATTGCGCCCACGCCGGTCGCCTCGTAAATATCGCAAAGAGCTCGCGTTGTCGGCGCGGGTCCGTCCATGATTACGTCGCCAAGAAGTACGGCAAACGGCTCGTCTCCGACCAATTCGCGGGCGGTCAGCACAGCATGGCCCAAGCCGAGCGCTTCGCTCTGGCGCGTGTAACTAAAATGGAGGCCTCCGCTGATTTCGCGCACCATGCGCGCCAGGCCTGGTTTGCCGCGTTCTTCGAGAAATTGCTCGAGTTCGGGTGCCAGATCGAAATGATCTTCGATGGCGTATTTCCGGCGGCCGGTGACAAAGATAACGTGCTCGATTCCAGAGGCAATACACTCTTCGACGGCATACTGAATCAGTGGTTTGTCGACAACGGGCAGCATCTCTTTTGGCTGTGCCTTCGTTGCCGGCAGAAACCGAGTGCCCAGGCCCGCGACCGGCAGCACCGCTTTCCGGACGCGCTTGATTTTTTCGCTCATAAGTATGTGTATCGCTTAAAGCCTCCACCCTTTCTGATGCGGACTGGCTCGCAGCCGCGACAACGATCGTAGAATGACGCGCAAGCGGCGCTGGCTCGTATGTTCGGAGCGGAGTAGAGACATCAGCTCCATACATGGCTCTCACTCTCGGCTAGAATCCGCGCGCGACGCGTATGCTAACATAATCGTTTAGAATCTCGCTTTCGCGAACACTGGATCGGGAAATACCATGGTTGAGAGCGACGAGAAATTAATTCTCGGGATCGAGTCGTCATGTGATGAGACCGCCGCAGCGGTTGTGGCCGGCGGGCGGCGCATACTTTCGAGCATCGTGGCGTCCCAAATCTCGATCCATCGCAAGTATGGAGGAGTGGTGCCCGAGCTTGCGTCTCGCGAGCACCTTCGCCAGATCGTTCCCGTAGTTCGTGAGGCCATCGAACAGGCTGGGATCGGGCTTCCGGATCTTGACGCTATCGCCGTTACGAAGGGACCCGGCCTTGCCGGGTCGCTCGTGGTAGGGGTGACGTACGGCAAAGTTCTGGCACTTTCGCTCGGCAAACCGTTGATTGCCGTCAATCATCTCGAAGGGCACGTTCATGCGGTTCTTCTCGAAGCGCACACCGCCGGGCGCGCGCCCGCATTGCCCGCCATATGCCTTATCGTCTCTGGAGGGCACACCATTCTTTACGGCGTCAAATCCCGAGGAGACAATGGAGGCGCGCACTTCACCTACGAACGCATCGGTGGAACGCGCGATGACGCCGCCGGCGAAGCCTACGACAAAGTTGCGCGAATGCTCGCGCTTGGCTATCCCGGCGGCCCGGTGATCGATCGGCTGGCCGCGTACGGCGACCCGCGGGCCATTCGTTTCGCCGAACCAAAGATGAAAGAGAATCTTTACGACTTCAGCTTCAGCGGCATCAAGACGGCCGTGTTGTATCATCTGCGGCGCAATCCGGAATTCCAGCCTGAGATCGAAACCCGACAGCAAGCTCTCGCTCGCGGCGAACGCTCCGCGGACGCACTACGCGCTCTCTCGACGCAACCCACGCTCGATTTGATTGCAAGTTTCCAGCGAGCGGTTGTCGATAATCTTGTGGGACGCACCTTGTCGGCCGCCGAGCAGCAAGCAGTTCATACCATACTGGTATCAGGCGGAGTCGCAGCCAATAGCGAGTTGCGCCGGTCGTTCGATGCCGAATGTACGCGCAGAGGAATCGAAGTCTTCTTTCCGAGTCGCCATCTGTCAACCGATAACGCCGCAATGATCGCGGCTGCCGGCTACCCACGCTTCGTATCCGGAGAGTTCGAGAATTTCACCCTCAATGCTGAAGCGAACCTCCCACTGGCTTAGTTGGAAAGTTGTTGTGATCCCCGGACGATTTCGCTGGGTGCTCAATTTGGTCGGGAGGATCTCGAGCACGGGAGTATGAGGGGCTAAATCAGCGGGGGTTCGTAGATGTAAGCCATCCCATCGTGTGTGACTGCATACGCCCTGGACCCGTCGATGCTCCAACGCAAATCGATGACGCCTTCGGCTGGCCGCTCGTCGCAAATCGTCAGCCGATTCAAATCCACGATAAATAACCTTCCCCGCGCGGAATTCTTCAGCCACGAACTGAAGCAGAGGCATATCGGAAGGTGCGGATGACACACGCAGAACTCGGCGCCAAAGGGAAGCGCCTCGGCGGTCATCGTTTCGACATCGAGACGGTAGGCTTGCCCGGCGGAACAATAAACGAGTTGCTGGCTCGCGGCGGCCCATGCGAGGTCTGTAATGTGTCCCTGTGCCTGGTGGAAGATCTGGCGCTGCATCGACGGAACGTCCGCAATGACGATAGTATCGTCGGCCCAATCGCCCTCGATTGCCACGACGCTGGCGACCGCCCTTTCGTCCGGACTGAATGCCGCGCGGCCGTAACCTCCGAATGCGCCTTCGTCGCC
>JANWJR010000035.1 GCA_025451835.1 Candidatus Acidiferrales bacterium
GCTTCCTCCGCGGAGGCGTTGCTCAACGTAGCGGGCCAGGGAATGCCGCCGCATCTCGAGGCTCTCGAAGGATCGTGGATGGGGTTGTCAGGTGATTCAGCCGGGTTGGCTTACGCGTGGTCGCTCGCTGCGGTTGAATCAATTATCGAGCAAGGCGGCGTGAGCGATATCAGTCGCTTGCTGGACTCGATTGCGACGGCTCCGTCAACCGAAGAGGCGCTTCGCGACACGCTGCATTCCGATTATTCCGACCTCGATCAACAAACTCTCACCTTCCTCCACCACGAAGACGTCCGTTGATTTGGCGGCTGTAAGGCAGGTTAGAGAGTCGCGAGAAGCCCCGCGAGGAGCGCGGCGCGTTCCGGTAGCCTGCGAATCATCACGCGCTCGCGCGGGCTGTGCGCGCCGTCGCCGACTGCGCCGAGTCCATCAAGCGTTGCCACGCCGAGCGCTCCGGTAAGGTTGCCGTCCGAGCCACCACCGGTCGCGGCTTCATTGAGAGATAAGCCTGCCTCTCGCATCAAAGATTGCGCGTGGTGAAACAGTTCTTGTACCGCCGCCGTTCGCTCGAGCGGCGGGCGATTGATTCCGCCTCGCACTTCCACTCGCGCGCCTTTCAGTATCGGCCGTATCCGGTGCAACGCACGATCGAGACGCCGGGCATCCGCCATCCGCGCATATCGGATATCAACTTCGGCGCGTGCGCCCTCGGGAACCACATTCGACACAGTGCCGCCGCTGATGACCGTAGATTGCACCGTAATGCCTCGACGCGGGTCGTTCAACTTCATTAAGCGCGCGATCTGCAGCGCGAGTTCGTGGACGGCGTTCACGCCATTCTCGGGGTCGATGCCCGCATGCGCTGACTTTCCGGTGACAACGATCTCCGCCATGCCCACGCCTTTACGCGCCGTTTTCAGCCGACCATCGCGCCCAAGAGACGGCTCGAGAACGAGTACCGCCTCACTCCGCCGAGCTTCACTTTCGATTGCACGCCGCGAATCTTCGCTGCCGATTTCCTCATCCGACGTCCAAAGAAATACGAGACGGTTTCGCGGCTTGCATTGCGCTTTCCGCAGCGCGTCCGCCGCAAACAACGCAAGCACGATTCCGCCTTTCATGTCGAACGTCCCGGGTCCCCACGCACACCCGTTTGTTACATGAAATGGCATTCCGGATATGGTGCCAAGCGGATACACCGTGTCCAGATGTCCAAGCACCATAATTTGCCCATCGGGCTTGCCCTCTCCCAACCACAGCTCCGCGCGGACCAGATCTCCGCGTTTTTTTTGTGTCAACACTCGAACGGTGGCTCCGCGCCGTCGCCATTCGCGTGCAACGATTCGCGCGAAACGGTCCACTGCGGCTTTGTTATGGCTCGGCGATTCGCACCGGACGAACTCGCCGAGCAGGCGGACCATCTCCGATTGCCGGTCGCGGGAATGGCGCAGGAGACTCATCATCAGCGGTTTTGATCGCAACGTCATTTCACCTCGATGCGGCGGGTATGCTATCAGCGCCACAGCCTGGCGGCAACGCCGTTTCGCCGTACGTGCGTTTCGTATAGAATTGTTCGATTGCACGGGTGGGAAAATAGGCGCCTGTCGCGAACGTAGGCAATTAGGCGCAGCCAAGATGAGACTCAGAGGCGAAGAATGATCCTCGACATCAATGGGATCCAGAGCATCCTGCCGCATCGCTATCCTTTTCTTCTCGTCGATGCAGTTGAAGAAATGGAACGCTGGAAGCGTATTGTCGGAATTAAGAATGTCACCATCAACGAACACTATTTCCAGGGTCATTTTCCGGGGAAGCCGATCATGCCGGGGGTATTGATCATCGAAGCGCTCGCGCAAGCGGGTGGTCTCCTGCTGTTGCAGGAAGTGCCCGATCGTGAGAAGAAGCTGCTCTATTTCGTCGCGATTGACAACGCGCGCTTTCGCCGGCCGGTGGTCCCCGGCGATCAGTTGCGTCTGGAAGTTACCGTGGCGGCATGGCGCAATACCTTCTGCAAGCTGCAGGGCCGCGCCACCGTCGCCGGAGAATTGGCGGCGGAAGCAACTTTGATGTGCAAAATGGTCGATCGCGAGATGCCGCTAACGCCCGTCGCGGCAAACGATCCGGCCGCGAAAGCGCAGTGAATGAGTCTCGCCAAACAATTCGATGGGCAGGCGCAACAACCGCTGTCCGCGAGTGAAATCGATCCTCGCGCCGTGATTTCGCCTTCGGCTCGCCTCGCATGCAACGTCAAGATCGGGGCGTATGCGGTCGTCGGCGACGATGTTGAATTGGGCGATGATTGCGTTCTCGAGCATCACGCCATGGTGCAGGGTCCAGCCCGTCTCGGACGCGGCAATCACCTTTATCCTTTCTGCGCCATTGGCGGCGATCCGCAGGATTTGACGTTCGCGGGCGAGCGTACCACTCTCGAAATCGGCGACCGAAACGACTTTAGGGAATTTTCGACGGTGAACCGCGGCACGGAAAAGGGCGGAGGCGTAACGCGGATCGGAAGCCACAACCTGATCATGGTGTACGCCCATATCGCGCACGATTGTATTGTTGGCGACCATACGATTTTCGTGAATGGCGCGGCTCTCGCCGGTCACGTCACCGTCGAAGACTTCGCCCAAGTTGGAGCTTACTGCGCGGTTCACCAGTTTTGCCGCATCGGCAAGTATTCGTATATCGCCGCTCACACTGTCGTCACCCAGGACGTGCCGCCATTTTCCAAAATCGTGGCTCCGCGAAGCACGCGCTGCTACGGCGTGAACAGCATCGGACTCACCCGGCAGGGATTTTCGCCGGACCGGATCGCGCCGATTGAAAAGGCTTACAGGCTCTTGCTGCGATCGAAATTAAATACCACCCAGGCGCTTGAGAAAATGCGTGGAACCTTGTCGCACTCCGAAGACGTCTTAACTCTGATCCAGTTCATCGAATCGGCCGAGCGCGGCCTGACAAAGTAGGCGCGAAATTGGCCGCCGCAAACGACAACCTTTCCAAGCAGATGGGCGCGCACAGCGATGCGCACTGGGGGATGATTGCGGGAAACGGTTCATTCCCGTTTCTCGTCCTCGAAGGCGCGCGCAGCCGCGGCATCGAAATGGCCGTCATAGCGATTCGCGAAGAGGCTTCACCGGCTCTCGAGCGCGCCGCGAAGCGATTTCACTGGGTCAGTCTCGGCGAGTTAAGCCGCGCGATCGAGTTGCTTCGCCAGGAGGGTGTGAAGCACGCTGTGATGGCCGGGCAGGTGAAGCACAACAAGATTTTCAGTTCGATCAAGCCGGACTGGAAGCTCGCGAAGTTGCTTTTTTCCTTGCCATCGAAGAATACCGATTCGTTGATCGGCGCGGTCGCGCGCGTCCTGCAGGACGAAGGCATTGAACTGGTAGATTCAACGGAGTTTCTGGGTCCGCTCCTTCCTGCCGCGGGTGTGCTGACGCGCCGTGCTCCGGACGCTTCCGAGTCCGCCGACATCGCTTATGGCCGCGGCGTCGCCCGGCAGATCGCCGACCTCGATCTGGGCCAGACCGTTGTTGTGCGCGATTGCGCGTGCGTCGCAGTCGAAGCGATGGAGGGCACAGACGAAACGATCGACCGCGCCGCAAGGATCGCCGGGGGGCAACGGTTGGTCGTGGTGAAAGTGAGCAAACCCCAGCAGGATATGCGCTTCGATGTTCCCGTTGTCGGGCCGAAGACGATCGACGTGATGCGCCGCAGCAATGCCACGGCTCTCGCTCTCGATGCGGGAAGAACCCTCCTCTTCGATCGCGACGACTTGGTTCGCGAAGCCGACGCAGCCGGAATTGCAATCGAGGCCTTTGCATTCGAACCAGCCGGCCCTCCAAACGAATCTTCGCGGACAAAACAGAAAGCGTGAGCAAAAAAAATATTCGTGTTGCCGTCATCGGAGTTGGAGAATTCGGGCGCAACCACGTTCGCGTTTGGCGCGAGATGGACGGCGCCGAACTGAGCGGAATCTTGGACACGAATTCCGAGCGCGCTCAGGGTATCGCCGCCGAATTCGGCGCTCGCGTCATTTCTGATATCGGGGATTTGAATCGAGAACGGGTCGATGCCGTGAGCGTGGCTGTTCCAACGAGAGAACATGCGCGAATCGGCTGCCGTTTGCTCGATGCCGGCTTCGACGTGCTCGTCGAAAAGCCCATCGCCGCATCCGTCGAAGAAGCGGATGAGTTGATCGCCGCGGCAAAACGGGGCGGCCGGATCCTCCAGGTGGGTCACGTGGAGCGTTTCAATCCGGCTGTCGCAGCAGCTCAAAAAATTGTCACTCGGCCAATGTTTTTTGAGGTGCATCGCCTCGGCATCTTCACGCCGCGCAGCCTCGACATCGACGTTGTGTACGACGTGATGATCCATGACCTCGATATTCTGCTTTCGCTGGTCGGGGCGCCCGTGGCGGATTTGAGGGCTGTTGGGATTCCGGTGATCACGGACAAAGTGGACATCGCTCACGCCCGCTTGGAATTCGCGAACGGCGCCGTTGCCAATCTAACGGCGAGCCGCGTTTCCACGGAACGGGTTCGCAAGATGCGTTTCTTTCAGGACCACGAATATATCTCGCTCGATTTCGCGCGGCAGGACGTGCTCCGCGTGAGCGTCCAGTCCGGGCAGCAGCCGCCGCAGATCGGATTCGAGAAATTGTCCGCGCCGCCCCAGGAACCCCTCCGCGCCGAGCTGCACGCCTTCGCGGAATCGGTGCGCACTCGCAAAGCACCTGTGGTTGACGGTCAGGCCGGCCGGTGCGCCCTGGAACTGGCGGATCGAGTGATGGCAGGCATCCTCGACCATGCGCGCCGCGTCCAACTCGGTGCCTTCACTCCACAGGAAGCTCGATGATTCCCCGGATACTGGTTCCGACCGATATAAATCCGGTCAGAAATGATGACGAATCGAAAAAATCGCCGCGCCGCCTGACGACGCTGCTCGATGAACGAACGGTTGTGCCAACCGGAACGTCGACAGCGCCTCCTCTCGACGGCAAATCCAGCATTCCCTCCCATTTTCCTCTCGGTGTTTTGGTGAATCGAACACTCGTTCCGCGCGGAATGCCCGCAAAACCCTTCGAGAATCTTCAACCGCTGTCCGAGTACGCGCCCCTCTCGATCCTGCAATCGCGGACGGTCGTGCCGGCCTACGTCGAACCCATCGCGGCCGAGGAATTGAAGGAATTCGAGCGCCCGCGCGAGTTCACCCCTGGCCTCCGAGATATGGTCGAGCCCGATCTCTTTACCAGCGGCGAAGCAAACCTCCTGGTTGAACCCGAGGAAAAACGAGATCCGAAGTCGGACCTCACCACCCGCGTGCTATCCGTCGCGGTCCATATCGGACTGATTATTTTCTTGATCTTCGCCCCGAAGATTTTCCCGGCACATGTTCCCACCGCGGAAGAAACCGAGCTTGCGAGCAAGGAACTTGGCGTGACTTATATTTCGCCGCGCGACATCCCGGCGTCACCGGCGCCGGCGCCCAGAGTGCACATCGACCGCAGGACTCTCAACAGAGTGGCGCCGCCGCGAATCGAGGCTCCTGCTCCACCGCCCGCGGAGAACCCCGTTCCTTCGCCGATTCCGCCGAAGGAATTGCCGTCCTCGCCAGTTCCGCATATCCCTGTGGTTCCGAAGTCGAATTCGCCGCTGCCATCTTCGCCGGCTCCGTCGCATATTGAGCCGCCAAAGCAGACGCAGTCGCCCGGCCACTTGAATTTGGGAATACCCAATGCGTCGCCGGGCAAAGCGTTGCAGGACCAGCTCCAAAATGCCGTCCCACAAGGCAATAGTGGCATTTACTCGCAAGGTGGCTCGATTCCGAGAGGCGCGGGAGCTGGAGGCAGAGGCCCCGGTATGGGCGAAGGGGTCCAGATCCTTTCGGACACGCAGGGAGTCGATTTCAACAGCTACATTCAGCGGCTTCTCGCCACGTTGAAGCGCAATTGGTACGCGGTGATGCCGGAATCCGCAATGATGGGAGACAAGGGTGTCGTTTACACCACGTTTGTAATCAACCCCGACGGCAGCGTTCCGCAGGAGGAGCCTACTCTCGAGCGAACCTCCGGCAAAGAGCCCCTTGACGCGGCGGCAATGTCGGCGATTCGCGCATCAAGTCCATTCGAACCGCTCCCGCCGCAATTTCACGGGCCCAATCTGAAGTTGCGAATTATTTTTCTCTATAATATTCCGGTAGCTGATTTGAACTCCCATTGAAAGTGAAGCGCATGCAAGTTCTGGGAACGCTCCTGCTCGCGGGCATCGTGTTGTTTCTTTTGCTTTTTCGCCTCTGGAAATTCGCGCAATGGAAGCATTAGCGCCCCTCATCGTCATTCTAGGCCCGACCGCTTCGGGGAAGTCCGCCCTCGGCATTCGACTTGCCCAGCAGACCGATGGAGAAATCATCGTCTGTGATTCCACGCAGGTCTACCGGCGCTTCGACATCGGAACGGGCAAGGTTTCCCCCGCAGACCGGCACGGCATCGCACATCATCTTGTTGACATCATCGAGCCCGATGAACTCTTCACGGCCGGCGAATATCGTCGCCAGGCCTTGCTTGTTCTCGATCAGCTTGGCCCTCGCGGCAAATTGCCGATTCTCACCGCCGGGACCGGCCTGTATCTTCGGGCGCTGATCCAGGGCCTCTCCGATGCGCCCGCGCGCTCGGACGAATTACGCGCGCGATTACGCGACATCGCCAATCGACAGCGCCCCGCGCATCTCCATCACATCCTCGCGCGTCTCGACCGCGAAGCGGCCGCGCGAATATCTCCAGGTGACACCCAGAAGGTAATTCGCGCCCTCGAAATGCGTGTGTTGGCCGGGAAGCCAGTCGGCGACATCCATCGAAGCGGACGTCGCGGTCTCGGTGGATATCAGGTCACAAAAATTGGGCTTGTGCCATTGCGCGCCGAACTCTACGTGAGAATTCACGCGCGCATCAACGCTATGTTGAACTCGGGCTGGATCGACGAGGTGCGCCTACTAATCGCATCAGGTGTTCCAGCCGATGCAAAGCCATTCCAGTTCATCGGCTATTCGCAATTGCGCGCACATCTTGAAGGAAACCTCTCGCTGGGAGATGCCGTGCAAGAAATTCAACAGGCCACCAGGCGTTTCGCCAAGCGACAAATCACCTGGTTCCGCAAGGAGCCGGACGTTCATTGGATTTCCGGATTTGGCGACGACCCAGCGGTTCTTGCAGCCGCCCTTCGCCGGATTCGCGAAACCCAGTCGCGTCGTCAGCCTCAAGCTCGTTGACATTTCCAGTTGAATGGCATACCGTCCCGAACATACGCTTGCGTATGGCAACTCCCGCTCTCAAGCCGGCTCCTCTTCAGCCAGAACACTGGATCGAGGCTGCTTTGTCCCGCCTGTCCCGTGACGGAATCGAGGCTGTTCGCGTTGAAGTGCTGGCGCGAGATCTTGGCGTTAGCAAAGGAAGCTTTTACTGGCATTTTCGCGACCGCGCCGATTTGCTCGCAAAGATGCTCGCACGCTGGGAGGGCGAAGAAGCTGCCTGGCTCGAGGCCGCGATCAGCGGCGTACACAGCCCCGCGTCACGGTGGGCTCGTCTCGTCAATCGCAGCATTGAACCAGAAAGGCTGCGATGCGAAGCGGGATTGCGCGCATGGGCGCGTGGCGATGCAACTGTCGCGTCATGCCTAGCAGCAATCGAGAAGAGCCGTGCTGCCTATATCGCCAGTATCTTGCGGGACGTGGGGTTTGCTCCGGCGGCGGCGGACACATGGGCGGAACTTGCTCTTCTGGTTTGCCTCGGCTGGCTCGATCGGGCCACGCGCGAGGAAGACTTCCGCCTGGGAAGTCGCGGCCTCGGCGAATTTCTGTCCGAAATGATCCTAGCTGCGTCAGACCGGCTCGCTCCTCCCAGCCAGTAATCGCGGTGTAATAGGGCTCGTGGCGAGCGTATACTACGCCTGCAGATGAGACCAATTTTTGTAACGTTGAAGCCCTCCTGCGGTTTCGCTATCGAATGAAAACTGCACAGCCTGTCGACAATCGCGAACGAGTCCTGCTCGTTGGCGTTGCCTTGAAAAAGGCCCGGCGCGGCCTTGCTGGCGATATAACAGCTGCCAGTCGGGATTCGCTGGCGGAACTCGAAGAGCTGGCAATCAGCGCCGGGGCCAGAATCGAAGGCACGCTTCTGCAAGTTCGAGATACGCTCGACCCGGCCACGCTCGTTGGGCGCGGCAAGATCGAGGAGATCGGCGCCGAGGCCCAGCTTCGCCGCGTACCGCTCGTCATCGTCGATCACAACCTCACGCCCGTGCAGCTCCGCAACATGGAGAAGGGCATCGGCTGCCGCGTCATTGACCGCACGCAACTCATTCTCGACATCTTTGCCTGCCACGCCCGGACCCGCGAGGGCCAGCTCCAAGTGGAATTGGCGCAATTAAATTACTTGCTTCCCCGGCTCACGGGGCGTGGTGAAGAGCTTTCGCGGCTTGGCGGTGGAATCGGCACGCGCGGGCCTGGCGAACAAAAGCTCGAAACCGACCGCCGCCGCATTCGGGACCGCGTGGGCAAAATTCAGCGGGCGATCGAGACGGTCCGCCGGCAGCGCACCACCCGCAGGCGCGCGCGCCAGGCCGTTCCGCTCGGCATGATTGCGCTTGTCGGGTACACGAATGCCGGAAAATCGACGCTCTTCAATGCGCTTACGCATGCCGAGGTGCTGACGTCGTCCCAGATGTTTGCCACGCTCGACCCAACGGTCCGTGCTGTGCGCCTTCCATCGCGACGCCGCGCTTTGCTGTCGGACACCGTCGGATTTCTCCGTGACCTGCCTCCCGATTTGATCGCTGCGTTCCGCGCGACTCTCGAAGAGGTCCAGGAAGCGGCGCTGATCCTCCACGTCACGGACGTATCGAACCCGCGTCATGCCGAACACGATGCCGATGTTCTAAGAGTCCTCGCCGACCTTGGCGTTGAGGATCGGCCCCGCCTTCACGTCTTCAACAAGATCGATCGCTTGCCCGATGACGATCTTACGATGCTCCGGGAAGCGAATGGCCGGCAGGGCCAAAGGGCGTTTACATCTGCCGCTACCGGTGCTGGGCTCGAGGACCTCCTTGCACGAATGGACGCGATGCTTCCAGTCGATCCGCTGATTCGCCTCCATCTGCATGTGCCGGTTTCAGACGGTCGCCATCTATCGATGGTGTATGCATGCGGGCGGGTGCTGCACTCGGAAATCTGCGATGGCCATATGGACATCGATGCAGAGTTGCCGGAGTCCTTCGCAAGACGGCTGGAAGGCTTCACCGTTCCGTCGCCCGCTCTCCCCGATTCCCCCGGGCGCCATCGCGACTGATCCGGCTAAATGCGCTATTGCCAAGCGAATGCGGGCGGTCCTCTCTCGTTGTTCGGTGGAAATCTCTGTGGAAAAAGAGGGCTTCCCCAGACCGGAAGGTGTGCCGTTTTGTGGGAATCACAATCTGCGCACTAATTTCGAGGTCATGTAACGTGCCTTGAATCATATAGTTAAATAAGCATCGAGAATCAGCGGCATTCGCGCGATATGGCCGCGTCCCTGTTCGAGCCATCCGTAGGATTTGCACAGCAGTGCAGCAATTTGAGAGGTAACAGTTACTAGCATAGGGATTTGCGGCGCCGGGTCGAGATCGTCGAACGCTTCGCGCGAGCCACCGGTGGCTGCTTGGCCGTCGTTGGCCATCGTTGACTCCCGCCTATCGCCAGTCTATAGTGAATCAGTCCATTGCCGCCGGCCTGCGGCCAGCTTATGTTTTTCCCGACAACGACATGAACCTGCCGAACAGTCTTACGATCCTTCGGATATTTTTTGTTCCCTTGCTTGTCGTCGTTCTGCTTACGCGCCAGCCAAACTGGGAATTCTGGGGCCTTCCGATTCATTTTGAAGTCTGGGGCGTTTTGATTTTGTTGATGGCCGCTGCCACCGACGTCATGGACGGATACATTGCTCGCAAGCGCCACGAGATCACTACGCTTGGAATTCTCCTCGACCCGATTGCCGACAAGCTTCTGATTTCAGCCGCATTCATCTCTCTTGTTCAGATGGGCTTGGTGCCTGCGTGGATGGTCGTGATTATTATCGGCCGAGAATTTATCGTTGTGGGCCTGCGAGACATTGCTGTGTCCGAGGGTCTGATTATTCCCGCGTCCGCGCTTGGGAAAACTAAAATGATTTTGCAGGTGATGGCCGGCTGTGCCGTGATTCTCACTGCGAATCACCCGGCGTTGAGGCTGCTCGGTATTACACTTCTATGGCTTGTGGTTTTGAGTGCAATCGCCTCGGCAGTCCATTACTTCCAGATGTTCTGGGGCCAGATCGATTTGCGCGTGGAACAGCGCCGGCGGAACGTGCTGGTGGTCGAGCGTGAAGAAAAGCCGCAGGATGTCCTCACTCGGTAACCGCGAAAAACAATTTTTGCTGGATGTTGCCAGGCGTGCTCTGACCTGCGCTGTGCAACGCCGCGAATTTCCGGCGGATGTTCGTGGCGAAGGTGTTCTGCGGGAGCCCGGCGGCGCATTTGTTACTCTTCGCAAACGCACCAGCCTTCGCGGATGCATCGGACAGCTTCCATCGGCGGAGCCACTGATAGACGTTATCGCGCATTGCGCGGTGGCTGTCGCTCGTGAGGATCCTCGGTTCCACCCGGTTCGCCTGGACGAATTGTGCGACATCGAAATCGAGCTTTCCGTCTTGTCGCCCCTGGCCGCGATCACTCCCCAACTGATAATCCCGGGAAAGCATGGATTGCTTGTCACGAGGGGCCACCAGCGGGGAGTGCTGCTGCCTCAGGTAGCCGCCGAATATAGCTGGTCGGCATTGCGATTTCTCGAAGAGACGTGCGTTAAGGCCGGCTTGGAAAGAGATGCCTGGAAAGACCGGGTTACCAAAATTGAGGCGTTTACAGCCGATGTTTTTAGCGAATCCTCGCTGCGAATCGATAAAATCGCCGGCTCGGGTCCGCCCTAGGTTGCTGTCTGCCGATCTTGCTTATTCCACCTCGACGTAATCGCCCGCGTAAATCTCGCGCAGGCTGAACGTGATCATCACGGTTGAGGAATTCGTCCCCGTGCGCACCACGATTCCTTCTCCGATCACTTCGCGCGGCACGTTGTCCCATTTGTACTTCGCGGGCACGCTCCCAAACCCGTACACCCCCAAATAGCCGTCGGCATCGAACGCAAATCGCGGGGTCTGGTATTGAGTCTGATGCTCCGTTCCGGCGTACCGGAAGACTCGGAAGTAATCGCCCACTTTCACGCCCTGCTGGCTGCCCAGGTTCACGTAGACGATGTCGTTCGTCCCGTATTCGACCTGAAAACGCTTGCCAGTAATCACCATCGCCGTGGTTTTGCCGCTGGGAGGCGCAAAGCGATCGAAGTTAGTCTCGGTTTTCAACGGAGGAGCGGGGCGCTCTGCAAAAGGCAGTACCAGATCGCCACGCTGCATGTATTCGCATGAATGTTGCACCTGGGCCACCGCGGTGTTCGGCTGGGTCACAACCACGCGCAACCGGCCCTCGTCCTGCCAGACCGTCCCCATCGCGTGTAGGATCGAAAATTGCCACTTCGTCCACTCTTCGTCGACCGGATCTTTTACGCGCCGAATCACGGAGAACTGGTCGCCTACTTTCACCCCCTGGCTCGATCCCTTGTTGATGTAGACGTAATCGCCTTCCTGAAAGGTGATCTTGTAGCTCGACCCTTCGCCGGTAATTAGGTACGTATCGCGCGGCATCGATTCCGTCGTCACAACTCCGGAGCAATACATGTCATCCTGCGTCGTTGTTGGCGCACTTCCTTGCGCCCACGCGCCCGCTCCGGAAAGAGCCAGAATCAGACCAGCAAGGGCAATTTTCCCGCGCATAATCCTCACTCCTTTGAAATCCGTGCGCCTCAGAACGGGCGCTCCCCGATACATCGACCGTAGCACCCGCATTCTGGGGGCGTCAATACAATGGTGGACCAGGCTTTACACTTTGTGTACCGCATGGTAGAAGCCTGAACTCACCCTGTACGTGTGGACAGGTGCGCATCGGATCGACCGAAGGCCCTCATGTTCGAGAGCGGCAAAATCTGCGGCGTGGTGGCGGCGCCGGCAGCGAAATCGATGCTCAAGCAGCTGGATCGCGCGCTTCTGCGCACGCGTATCGTGGAACTTCGCCTCGATTGGCTCGCGAACGATGCCGAGATTACCTGGTTCCTTCGTCGTCTCGCCGCCAGGAAGCCGCGAGCAACCATGATCGCTACATGCCGTCGCCGCGAAGCCGGAGGATTCTATCGAGGTTCGATTGCCAAGCAGTTGGTTGTGCTAGCGGAAGCTCTTCGCGCTGGCTGTACGTGGTACGACCTAGACATCGAGACGGCATCGAAATGCCCCAAGGAGCTGGTAGACGTGCTGCTTGGCAATGGGAAGCAGCTTGCCTCGGCACATTTCTTTCGCGGGTTACCGAAAAACTTGGACCAAATCCCCGCCAAATTATGGAAGTCCCGTCCCGACGCCATCAAGATCGCCTCGGAATGTAAGTCGTTAGCCGATGCCGTGAAGCTTCTTCACGTGGCGCGCGGCAAAAGGAACGTCGCAGCCGTGCCGATGGGCGAAGCCGTACCCCCAGCCCGGATACTTGCCCTGCAGCAAGGGAGCGCACTTGCCTACGCGCCTGTGGAGAACGCCACAGCCCCCGGACAAGTTTGCCTGGACGAGATGGTGAAGCTCTACCGCGCTGATTGCCTCGATCGACGGACCCGCATTTACGGTGTGATTGGCAATCCGGTAGGGCACTCGCTTTCGCCACAACTGCAGAATGCGGCATTTCAAGCGCGCCGCATTAACGCGGTGTATCTGCCCTTTCTGGTGCGCGATCTTGAGGATTTCTTGGCTGCCATCGAGCCGTTCGGCATCGCCGGCTTTAGCGTGACGCTCCCGCACAAGCAAAGGATCCTCCGGCATCTCAATGGCTGCGATCCCCTGGCTCGCGCGATTGGCGCCGTCAACACGGTGGTGGTCCGCCCCGGCGGCAAACTATACGGCTACAACACGGATTATGTCGGCGTTCTCCGGTCGCTTGAGCGCCGCATCCACCTCTCAAGCAGCCGCGTTCTGGTTGTTGGCGCGGGCGGAGCCGCGCGCGCCGTGGCTTTCGCCTTGGTACAAGCGGGAGCAGCTGTATGCATTTCTTCCAGGAGGAAGAAACCTGCCCAAACATTGGCGAAGATGGCTGGTGCGGTGGCTTTGGAGAGTGATCGCATTAGACATGAATTTTTCGACGCCATTATCAACGCCACTCCTGTCGGGATGCACCCGTTTGTGACCGATTCGCCGTTAAATGCAGCCGAGCTGAATTGCCGCCTTGTGTTCGATACGATTTACCGTCCTCGGGTTACCAGACTCATGCAACTCGCGGCGCGGCGCGGCATCGAATGCGTATCCGGAGTGGAAATGTTCGTCGCGCAAGGCACTGCACAGTGGGAAATCTGGACCGGTGAACGTGCACCCGTGTTAACGATGCGCAGCGCAGTCGAGCGAGCGCTGGCTCGCGAAGAAGCAGTCCGCGGAAAGACCGGGTATCGAATCAGGTGAGCTCCGCAATGATCCAGCCTGACTTCAAAACATTCTGCCGCCTGGCGAAACAGGGGAACCTCGTTCCCGTGTACGAGACGTTCACGGCGGATCTGCTCACCCCCGTCGGGGCGCATCTCCGCCTCGCGCGGGATACCAAACATTCTTTTCTGCTCGAGAGTGTTGAGGGCGGCGAGAATATCGCACGCTACACTTTCGCGGGCGCGAATCCCGAGGAAGTCTTTCGCGCGCGCGGCCGCGTCTGCAGTCTCGAGAGTCGCGGCAAACGGGTGCAATTTGACGAAAATCCCATCGAGCAGTTGCGCCGCTTGATGGCGCGCTACCGCCCCGTCCGCCTTCCCGAGCTTCCGCCGCTGATCGCCGGCGCAATCGGTTATTTCGCGTACGATATGGTGCGTCTCATCGAGCGCATTCCCGCCACCGGCAAAGACGATCTCGGGCTTGATGATTGCGTCATGATGTTTTACCTCGGCTTGGTCGCGTTCGACCACGTTCGGCATCGTGTGTGGGTGATTCGCAACGTGTTCATCGATGGCTCCGGAAGCCTCAGGCAAAAATACGATGCGGCCGTTCGCGAAATTCGTCGTACTCGCCGCGTACTCGAAGGCCCCCTCCCGGGCAAACGCTCGGCGCGAAAAACCGGCCCGCTGCACGTCCGCTCCAACATGACGCGCCCGCAATATCTTGCAGCCGTGCGTAAAGCAAAGAGATACATCCGCGACGGCGACATTTTTCAAGTGGTTCCCAGCCAGCGATTCACCGCCGAAACGAATGCGGACCCTTTCGAAATGTATCGCGCGCTTCGTGTGGTGAATCCTTCGCCGTACCTCTATTACCTCCATCTCGATAAGTTCTCGGTTGTCGGAAGTTCGCCCGAAATGCTCATCAAGGTGCAGGGACGCGACGCATTCTATCGGCCGATTGCCGGTACGCTGCCACGAGGCCGCAATGAAAAGGAAGACCGCGAATTCGAACGCAAACTCCTCGCCGACCCGAAAGAACGCGCCGAGCACATCATGCTCGTCGATCTCGGCCGCAATGATCTCGGCCGCGTCTGCGAGTATGGATCGGTAAAGGTCGAGCGGTTAATGTTCGTCGAGCGCTATTCGCATGTGATGCATTTGGTTTCGAGTCTTCGCGGGCGCTTGCGAGAAGGAGTTGATTGTTTCGAGGCGCTCATGGCTTGCTTTCCGGCTGGCACGCTTTCCGGTGCGCCCAAAGTTCGCGCCATGGAAATCATTGATGAGCTCGAGCCCACGCGCCGCGGAATTTATGCTGGCGCGATTCTATATCTCGATTTTTCAGGTAATCTCGATTCCTGCATCGGTCTGCGAACCCTTGTGGCAAAGAACGGTCGCGCCCACGTTCAGGCCGGCGGCGGCATCGTGGCCGATTCCATCCCTACGCGCGAATATCAGGAAACGGTTGACAAGGCTCGCGCGCTGATCACCGCAATTGAGATTGCCCATCGCGGCGAGGGAACGAGACACGGCAGGGAATGATTTGCGAATTCGTTAAATTCGCCGACCCTGTCATTCCGAGCGGCGCGCAGTTTGCGCCCTGGAAGCTTCCTCGGATCGAGGAACCTGCTTCTGAGGTAACATCACGCCGGGAGCGGCCGCAATTTTCTCGTGGTTGGAAGAGCCCGATGATCCTGCTTCTGGACAACTACGATTCCTTCACTTACAACCTGGCGCAGTATCTCGGCCAGATGGGTGAGCGACTCACCGTTCGCCGCAACGACCAAATCACGATCGATGAAGTCGCCGACCTGCATCCCGAGCGCATTGTGATTTCTCCGGGCCCATGCACCCCGAAGGAAGCGGGCGTCAGCGTTCCGTTGATTCAGCGGTTTGCCGGGAAAATTCCGATTCTTGGCGTTTGCCTCGGCCACCAGGCTATCGGCGCGGCGTTCGGAGCCCGCATCATTCGCGCCCCAAAGATCATGCACGGGAAGACCAGTGAAATTCGTCACGACGGCAAGACGATTTTTCGCGGGCTCCCGCAACCGGTCATCGCGACGCGGTATCATTCGCTGATCGTTGAGCGCAAATCGCTCCCGCGCGAACTTGAAATCTCCGCCGAGACCAGCGATGGCATCATCATGGGGCTGCGCCACCGCAAAATGCTGGTCGAAGGCGTGCAATTTCATCCCGAGTCGGTTCTTACGGAGTCCGGATTTCAGCTCCTGCAGAACTTTTTGAGCCTCTGATCGGCCGTCATGCGAAAGTTGCAAATTCGTCTTCGAAGCTTTTCGCAGGCGTGCCTCATCCTGCTGCTGGCTGCTTTTTGTCTCGCATTGCTTTCGGCCCGCGGATCGCGAGCACACGGGAAGATGATGAGCGGCGATGTGATGCCGGCGCCATCCAGTACATATTTAGGATTCGACGCAAATGACTATCCCGGCGATGCGACTCTCCCATCGCTCAAGAAAGCATTTTCGTTCGCCGGCTTCTGGCTGAACGCTCCGCCGGGTGCATCCGCAAATAGCTGGTCCGGAAAACGATCGATTTTGCGCGATGCGGGTTTTGGCTTTCTGGTGCTATTCAACGGCCGTCTTGATCGTGAACTGAAGAAATCGGGCAATCCCGCGGCTGTGGCTGCAAACGACGCGCGAATGGCCGCGGCGAGCGCGCAGCGGGAAGGATTTCATTCGGCCGCAATCATTTTTCTTGATCTCGAAGAGGGCGGCCGGATGCTTCCCGAGCAGAACGCCTACATTTTTGCATGGATAGACGGAGTAACCGCCGCTGGATTTCGCCCGGGAATTTATTGTTCCGGTATGCCGGCGTCCGAAGGGAAAGGCGCATTCGTCATCACCGCCGTCGACATCCGCAGTCACGCCGCCGGGCGCGAAATCGCGTTCTTCGTCTACAACGACGCGTGCCCGCCTTCTCCCGGATGCGTTTACCCGGCTCGTCCGCCGAAGTCGTCAACCAGTGGCGTGCCGTTTGCTTCCGTCTGGCAATTCGCGCAGTCCCCGCGTCGCCGCGCATTCACCAGTCATTGTCGCTCAACTTACAGTAACAACGGCAACTGTTATGCGCCCGGTTCGGCTCCAGGCTCGCCGTTCCTCGATCTCGATTCGGCCACGTCGCCGGACCCTTCTCACGGCCGCGACTGATAAGATTCATAAGATTGACCAGAGTGACGCCGTATCAGGGCGTTACCCCGCAGCCTGGCCCTCCGATTCTTCGTTCGTGAACCTCACCAGCGCTTCGAGCTTCTCTCGCGCTGCGCCGGAATCAATTGACTCCGTTGCAATTCGCACGCCGTCGATAAAATCCGCGGCCCGCCCGGCGGCCACCAAAGCTGCGGCCGAGTTTGCCAGCACGATATCGCGATGCGCGCCATGCTCCCGGTAGAGCAGCGAGCGCCCCAGAACTTTATGAACGATCCCGGAATTATGCTTTGCATCGCCGCCCCGGATCGCCTCGATTGGCGCACGGCGCAGCCCGAAATCTTCCGGCGTCAGCGTGAAGTTCCGCACGACGCCCTCCCGCAGTTCGGACACAAAGGTTTCGCCGGAAATCGAAATTTCGTCGAGACCGCCGGCTCCATGCACCACAAACGCGCGCCGCACGCCAAGTTCGCCCAGTGCTTGCGCCACCAACTCGGTCAGCCCTGCGTCATACACGCCCACTACTTGGGCCGAGGCTCCTGCCGGGTTCGTCAGCGGGCCCAGCAGATTGAACACCGTACGAACGCCCAGTTCCTTCCGTGCCGGTATCGCGTGTCGCATCGCCGTGTGTATCGCCGGCGCGTATAGAAACCCTATGCCAATTTCTTCGATCGCGCGCGCCACGAGTTCGGGTGACGGGTCGAGCTTCACGCCGAGCGCTTCCAACACGTCCGCCGATCCGCAGCGCGAAGTGAACGAACGGTTGCCGTGCTTTGCAACGCGCACGCCCGCGCCAGCCACCACGAACGCCGCGACCGTCGAAACGTTAAACGTGCCTGCGCCGTCGCCCCCGGTGCCGCAGGTGTCCACCAGGGCTTCGTTCCCCGGTGCGCGCCGGTTCGCAAAAATCGGCGTTGCATGGCGCTGCATCGCGGTCGCGAATCCCACGATTTCGTCCACAGTCTCGCCTTTCAGGCGCAGAGCCGTTAGAAAGCTGGCAATCTGAGCGTCGCTCGCCCGGCCCGATAGAATGCATTCCATCGCCGCATCCGCTTCCGTGCGTGATAGGTCGATTCCACCGCCAACCTTTTCCAGTGCGTCGAGAATCATAAAGTGCCCAGAGGTATCGAAGTATCGAGGCCGGAGCGCAGTGTCAGGAGTTTGCTTCCGCCATTTTGCGGCGCGGTCGCCGAACTAACTCACCGCCGCAATTCGGGCAAATCCGCTCCATCCGCAAAAATTATTTGCACGCAGATTGACGTCCCTCGCCTTGCTCGCTCTGCTGTTTGCCAGTAAACTCTTTAGTTTCCCGCGCGTAAATTTTAGCACTATTGGATGAGCGATGAAGATTCACGAATACCAGGCCAAGGCCATTCTCGCGAAGTTCGGTGTTCCTGTGCCACGCGGCGAAGTCGTATTCACAAAGGACGAAGCCCGCGCGGCGGCTCAACGGCTCGGCACGCGAGTTGTGGTCGTGAAAGCGCAGATTCACGCTGGCGGGCGCGGCAAGGGAGGCGGCGTGAAACTCGCGAAATCGCCGGACGAAGCGGCAACGCTGGCCGGCCAGATTCTCGGAATGCAGCTCATCACCCATCAGACCGGCCCCGAAGGACGTCTCGTCCGCCGCTTGCTGGTCGAAGAAGGCCTCGACATCAAGCGCGAGCTTTACCTGGGTTTGCTTGTCGACCGCTCCGCCGGCGCGGCCGTTTTTATGGCCCGCGCCGCCGGCGGGATGGAAATTGAAGAAGTTGCGAAAGAAAATCCCAAGGCAATTTTGCGCCAAACAATCAACTCCGCCGTGGGATTGCAGCCATATCAAGCTCGCAATCTCGCGTTCGGATTGGACCTCGCGCCTGAAATCGTCAGCGCCGCTGTTCCATTTTTCCAGTCGCTGTATCGCGCCTTCATTGAGACTGACGCTTCTCTGCTTGAGATCAATCCCTGCGTGGTAACAGGCGATGGCCGGCTCGTTGCGCTCGATGCCAAGATGGTTCTCGACGACAACGCCCTCTACCGCCATCCCGAATTCAAAGAACTGCGCGACCTCGACGAAGAAACGCCGCTCGAAGTCGAAGCCTCGAAGTTCAAGCTCAATTACATCAAGCTCGATGGCACGGTCGGATGTATGGTCAACGGCGCCGGGCTAGCGATGGCCACCATGGACATCATCAAGCTCGCCGGCGGCAGTCCCGCCAATTTCCTCGATGTCGGTGGCGGTGCGTCCGAAGAGCAGGTGAAGAATGCGTTCCATATCCTTTTGAGCGATCCGAACGTGAAGGCCGTCTTCATTAACATTTTCGGCGGGATCCTTCGCTGCGACGTTCTCGCAAGCGGCGTTGTGAATGCCGCGAAAGAATTGAAATTCAAGACGCCGGTAGTTATACGTATGGAAGGCACGAACGTGGAAAAGGGGCAGGAAATCTTGCGCGACTCCGGCTTCGGCTTCACGGTTGCGAAGGGAATGAAAGATGGCGCCGAAAAAGCAGTAGCTCTCGCGGGAGGCGCGCGATGAGCGTCCTCGTCGATAAAAGCACTCGCGTGATCGTTCAGGGCCTCACTGGCCGTGAAGGAAGTTTTCACGCGCAGCAGATGCTCGATTACGGCACGAAAGTCGTCGGTGGCGTGACGCCCGGAAAAGGTGGCACGAAGCATCTAGGCGTGCCTGTGTTCAATACCGTCGCGGACGCCGCAGACAAAACTGGCGCGAACGCATCGGTCATCTTCGTTCCGCCGCCATTCGCCGCTGATGCAATTCTCGAAGGCGCTGACGCGGGACTCCCGCTCGTAATCTGCATCACCGAAGGCATTCCAACGCTGGACATGGTTCGCGTCGCGGCCGTGATGAAGAACTCAAATACGCGCCTCATCGGGCCGAATTGCCCGGGAATCATCTCGCCTGGCAAATGCAAGATCGGAATCATGCCCGGATCGATTCACAAGCCTGGCAACGTTGGCGTCGTCAGCCGCAGTGGCACGCTCACTTACGAAGCCGTTGACCAACTCACCCGCCTCGGCATCGGTCAATCCACTTGCATCGGAATTGGCGGCGATCCGATCGTGGGAACCAGCTTCCTCGACGCGATCCAACTATTCAACGACGATCCGGACACGCACGCCATCGTGATGATCGGCGAGATCGGTGGGAATGCCGAGGAAGTAGCCGCCCAGTACGTCAGGAAAAATGTGAAAAAGCCGGTGATCGGGTTTATCGCGGGGCAAACGGCTCCGCCGGGACGTCGCATGGGCCACGCGGGCGCGATCGTCAGCGGCGGGCAGGGAACTGCGGCGGACAAATATAAAGCCATGCGCGCCGCCGGAATTCACACCGTGCAAAGCCCTGCCGAAATCGGTCACACGCTCGCAGCCCTCGTTGGAAGGAAAGTCCGCGCGGCGGCCGGCTCCGCCCGGGCAAAATCGAAAGGGAGAATCAGTTTCAAGCCTGCGTCGAAGAGAGCAGCCGGCAGTACGGCAAAACGGGGAAAGAAGAAAAAGTAGCGCCCGAAACATCATCCGGACATTCACACATGGGAGAGAAAACGAATGGTGGTCCAGAGAACCTTGGCAATCATCAAACCGGACGCGGTGAAGCGCGGCTTAACCGGTGAAATTTTAAGCCGCATTCATGCGGCAGGCTTTCATATCGTGGCGATTCGTTCCCAGCGTCTAACGCAAAAAGACGCCGAGGGTTTTTACGCCGTCCATCGCGACAGGCCTTTTTTCAGGGATCTCGTGGAATTCATGACCTCGGGGAAGCTTGTTGTGATTGCGCTCGAAGCCGATAACGCAATCTCCAAATGGCGCGACACGATGGGAGCCACCGATCCTGCCAAGGCTGCGCCTGGAACGATTCGCAAGGATCTCGGCACGAGCATTCAGAATAATTGCACCCACGGTTCGGACGCGCCTCAAACTGCGGCCTTCGAGATTTCGTATTTCTTTACTGCGTCCGATTTGGCGTAGCACCGCCTGCCCGAGTATTGTCAGCCGCGGCTTGCGCGCAACGGCGAGAGGTCGGCTCCTGGCGTAGAATATGCAGGAAGCGAATCGCATGGAACCGGCGCGCGAACTCGGCAAGCTGCTCGTAGTGTTTGGAATCTTGGCCGCCGGCATAGGCGCGTTCCTCATGTACGCCGGGAGACTCCCATTTCGTCTGGGCCGTCTGCCAGCCGACATCGTTCGTCAGGGTCGTCACGGTTCGTTTTATTTTCCGATCGCCACGTGTATCGTTCTCAGTATCGTGCTCACATTGATTCTGTGGATCGTGAACTTCTTCCGCCGCTAACACGATGAGCCAAACTTCATTCTTCGATCTGATGCCCGAGCGCCGGGTCTGGAAAGTCAGCGAGCTCACCGAACAAATCCGCGGCTTGCTCGAAGGCGAATTTCCGGACGTGTGGGTCGAGGGGGAAGTCTCGAATTTCCACTCCGCGCAGTCCGGGCATCTTTATTTCACGCTCAAGGATCCGCGCGCGCAGATTCGTTGCGTCTGTTTTCGCGACCAGGTTCGCGGGCTGAAATTCCGTCCCCAGGATGGACTGCACGTCACGGTGCGCGGCTCGCTTGGCGTTTACGATCTTCGCGGCGAGTATCAGATGTACGTCAGCCACATCGAGCCGGTCGGCCTCGGTGCGCTGCAATTGGCATTCGAACAGTTGAAGAAGCGTCTGGCGGAAGAGGGGCTGTTCGACGCGAGCCGCAAGAAGCCGTTGCCCATTCTGCCTCGCCGCATCGGCGTCGTGACGTCTCCCACGGGCGCCGCCATCCGTGATATTGTGCGGGTCCTCGCACGCCGGTTTCCCAACGTGCATTTGATGCTGTACCCCGTGAAGGTACAGGGTGAAGGCGCTGCGCTCGAAATCGTCGAAGCGCTGCGGCACTTCAATCGCGCGAAAATTGCGGACGTGCTGATCGTGGCGCGGGGCGGCGGCTCGCTCGAAGATCTCTGGGCGTTCAACGAGGAAATCGTCGCTCGAGCGATCGCCGCATCGTTGATTCCAATCATCGCGGGAGTGGGGCACGAGACCGACTTTACGATTGCCGATTTCGTGGCCGACCATCGCGCGTCTACACCCTCGGCGGCCGCCGAAATCGTGGTGAAATCGCGCCAGGAATTTGAACGCCACATCGCGGAAACGCAGCGGCAGCTCGTTCATCACCTGCGAAACCTGCTTTCGGACCGCCGTCATCGCGTGCGCGATCTGCAGACGCATCGCGGCTTCCGGCAGATGGAGCTTTTGCTGCGACGGCAGCGGCAGCACGTGGATGAACTGTCGACGTCCCTCGCGATGGGTCTGCGATTGCGGCTGGCAGCTACACGCCAGCGTTTAACGACCGCAGGGACGCGCATCGCCGGGCTCGACTTGCGCCGTCGCGCGGAAATCCTGCGCCGTCGCATCGCGCAGCAGCAAAGCGCGTTGTATGCAGCGCTCGATCGCACCGTGACGCGCAAACGCAGGCAGTTCGGCGTGGCCCAGGTCCGCTTTGCGCGCCTCGATCTGCGCGCTCGAGTGGGAAAGGTTCGGCGTAAGGTGGAGCAGCGCTCGGACGAATTGGCTTTGAAGATGGACCGCGTGCTCGTTGCGCGGCGCCGCAGGCTCGAAGCGGCCGCTCTACGGCTACACGAGCGCAGCCCGTTCCAAATCCTCGAGCGCGGCTATGCGATTGCCTACGACGCTTCGGGGAAGGTGTTGCGCTCGCCGGACCAGGTCGCGCTCGGCGACAACATTACGGTTCGCCTATCGCGCGGCCAGCTCGACGCCACCGTTCGGAATAAGAAAGCAGACTCGTAGCCTGGAACCCCGGCGTTACCAAACGTCATTCCTAGCCTTCGTCCGCAGAGCTGCCAGAAACCTTGAGCACCGCGAGGAACGCCTCCTGCGGAATATCCACGCGGCCCACGCGCTTCATGCGTTTCTTGCCTTCTTTTTGCTTTTCCAGGAGTTTTCGTTTCCGTGTGATATCACCGCCGTAGCACTTCGCCAGCACGTTCTTGCGAATCGCGCTGATCGTTTCCCGCGCGATGATGCGGCTGCCGATCGCCGCCTGGATCGCAATTTCGAACATCTGGCGCGGAATCAATTTGCGCAGCCGTGAAACCAGATCGCGGCCGCGTTCGTAGGATTGCTCTCGATGGCAGATCACCGTGAGCGCATCCACCGGCTCTCCGCCAACGAGTACGTCGAGCTTCACCAGGTCGGACTCCCGATATCCGGAAAGGTGGTAATCGAGCGACGCATATCCCCGCGAGACGCTTTTCAGCCTGTCGTAAAAATCCAGAACGATTTCGTTGAGCGGCATTTCGTAAGTCAGCATGATGCGCGTTGGCGAAAGATATTCGAATTTCTTCTGGACGCCGCGTTTCTCCTCGCACAATTGCAGCACGCCGCCCACGGATTCCTCGGACGTGATGATCATGGCCGTGAGAATCGGCTCTTCGATTTTCTCGATCGAAGTAGGCGGAGGAAACTTCGTGGGGTTGTCTACTTCGGCCACGTCCCCGGCGGTCGTCGTGATCCGGTATTGCACGCTGGGCGCCGTGGTAATCAGGTCGATGTTGAATTCGCGCTCCAGCCGTTCCTGCACGATTTCCATGTGCAACAACCCCAGGAATCCGCAGCGAAAGCCGAACCCCAGCGCGACGGAATTTTCCGGCTCGTAAAAAAAGGCCGCATCGTTGAGTTGGAGTTTGCCGAGGGCATCGCGTAGCAGTTCGTAGTCGGTCGCGTTCACCGGATACAACCCCGCGAAGACCATCGCCTTGATCGCTTCAAATCCGGGAAGCGGCAGCGCGGGACGATCCGCTTCGATCACCGTATCGCCGACGCGCGCATCCGCGACGCGCTTGATGTTGGCAATGATGAATCCCACATCGCCTGCCGCCAGTTCCTCGAGCACCACCGGTTTCGGAGTCAGCGCACCCAGATTTTCCACTTCATACACTTCGTTGTTCGCGCAGAGCCGTATTTTGATGCGCGGTGCGATGCGCCCCTCCATCACTCGAACCAGAACCACGGCCCCCCGATACGCGTCGAACCAGGAATCGAAAATCAGCGCTCGCAGCGGCGCATCGGCCGAGCCCTTCGGCGGTGGCACCCGAGCCACGATCGCCTCAAGAACGTCTTCGACGCCGACGCCGCTCTTCGCGCTGATCAAAAGAGCATCGTCCGCCGGGATCGCCAGAACGTTTTCGATCTGTTCCTTGACGTGATCGGGCCGTGCGGCAGGGAGGTCTATTTTATTGATCACCGGAATAATCGCAAGGTTGTGACGCGACGCGAGAAACGCGTTTGCCACCGTCTGCGCTTCGACTCCCTGGCTCGCGTCCACCACCAACAGCGCGCCTTCGCATGCGGAAAGCGCGCGTGAAACTTCGTAGGAAAAATCAACGTGCCCGGGAGTATCGATCAGGTTGAGCTGATATTCGTGGCCGTCGCGCGCCGTGTAATGCAGGCGAATGCTTTTTGCCTTGATGGTGATGCCGCGCTCGCGCTCCAGGTCCATTGAATCTAGCACCTGAGCGGTCATCTCGCGCTGCGTCAGCGCGCCGGTCAGTTCGAGCAGCCGGTCGGCCAGCGTGGATTTGCCGTGGTCGATGTGCGCGATGACGCAAAAATTGCGGATGAACTGGGGATCCATGTCGTTATCTGAATGGCAGTCGCGCGGCTCTTGATTCTCACAAGGACGCGCCCGGTCGGTCCCTCAAACCATCGAGTTTGCCACAGTTCATCGCGCGCGGCCAACGCCGCGCCCGCGCTGGCGCACCTGTCGGTCGTCATTCTGAGCGAAGAGAAGAATCTCTCTTCGTGAGAACACCAAAAAAAGAGAGATTCTTCGACCCACGAAACGGCCCCCATAATGACGGGCGCTCTTTTTCAACAAGCTGCCCAAAAAAAGCGGCTCCCAGGGGGATGGGAGCCGCTCTCGTGTTGCGGGTGAAACAGTCTGGCTACTGTGCCGTCGGAACGATCACTTGCGAGAAGCCAATAGTGTTGATCGCTCGCAGCATCGGCGTCTTCGGCGGCAACAAGCTCGGCGTCAAAAATTCGGTGTCGAAGTTGTAGCCGCGAGTCGGAGGTGAATAAACCGTGTTGCAGCATTTGAATGGCCCCACCGCCTGGTGATTGTAGAAGAAGCTGACGATCGAACCACGATAGGACAGCGTCTGGCCGCCCCAATTTTCCAGATAGCGCAGGAAATTGTGCATACCTCCATCCGTGCCATAATCCTGCCCGTTCGCGCCTCCTGGGCTTACGAACGGGATACCCTTGCCTCCAACGACCGCCAGGCGGTAGGTGGTGCTCACGCCCGTGCGATTGCCGAGGTCGTAAGGAAACGCGAACGAATTGACGTCATTCCATTTGTCGGAAAGCAATGTAACCGCGTCAGCAATTACAGCCGTGGCCACGTGGTTCCCCGTAAATCCCGCACTCAGGTCCGAGTTGTTGTAGTCGCCCTGAAGGTAGACGGGATTTTCCGAGACGATCGTGAGGCCGCAATTCACGGCATCGCATACGCCGATATTGATGTTCGAACCCTTCACGATTTTCAGCGCGCGACGGAAGAATACCGGCGGATTTTCGCGCAAGTCTCGTGCGTCCACTGCCGTCGAGCCGGGCCAAACCGTCGTGTTTCCCGGGCACTTCGGGTTCGACGCAAAGACAGGGAGCGGCGTCAGGGCCGCGAAAGTCGAGGATTCGACAGTCGCAGGCGCGACGCCGGTAAGCACGTTTGCCAGGCTTGGATCGCTGCCGTTGACGTACCAGAACTCGTTGTAAGGACTGGTGGTCGGGACTTGGCCGCCAACGGTTGCTGGCAGATTCTTCCCGCCGCCGTAGTCTTTAAAATTGGGGTTTAAGTCCACACCCATGGTGAAGTCGTCCTCGACGCCTTCGCCGGCATCGAGAATTCCATTCGGGCATCCATTGGCAATGTCACCGGGGTTCGCAAAATCGTCGTAGCCATAACCTCCGGTTTTCATGTTTGGTACGCCGCCGCCGACGGAATTCGGGGGATTGGGATCGGTGCGGTCGCCGCGCCGGTCCGAAAAATAGATGGTATAGCCGGTCACGTTGTTGATCGTGCCGCTATTCGCGTTGAGGTACGCGGCGAGGTTAGCTACGTCAAGCTCAACGTAGGACATCGCGCCAGACAAGGGCAATTGTCCGCCGGGACTGAGCTGGCCGATTGCAGGCAGCGAATTATCTCGAGAGATTGCTTCTCGAGTGTCGTAGAGCACGTTGGGCCAATAATCGCTGCCAGCCCATGTTGATCCGCCGCAGCCGCCTGTGGGCGCTCCCGCCGGGTTATCGCGCACGCGCGCCAAACGGATAATCGCGGTTCCACTCGGATCCGTGCATCCTACAGTAGCCACGCCGGCGTTTGCCGTCGGTCCTGAGGCTCTCTCCTGACCTGCAGTCGGCAGGAAGGGCCGCAAGGGCCCTGCAACGGACGGCGGGTTTTTGGGGTTCTGCGCAGGCCAGTCCGGGTAGATATTCCGGCCGCTGAGTCCTTGTGCCAACACCTGCTGGGTGATGTCGACGAACCCAGTGCCTGCCTTGTTCTGATAATCGATTTTGATGCATCCGGTAATGATTGGCTTTCCGTTCTTGATCCAATACCCATCGCTGAAATTCTTCGGCGGGTTCGCCCCTGTCGGCAATTCATTTGCAGTATATTTGAGGGCATTCTGGGCGGCAGAAAGTGGCAGAGGGAAATTGGCGCCATACCAGGCAGGGCCCGCGTTCTTGCCGTTGAACGCTAGGGTTGCGAGATCAACGGGATCGTTAGCCGCGTTCGGAGACGCATCGGGAAGATTGGTGAGGTCGCTATCCGAGCAGCCGCCCTTCGGGCCGTAGTCCGAAAGCAGGATGCGCACGCTGGCTTGAGCGTAATAGCGTTCCGCGAGCTTGGCAGGATTCGTGACGTCCTCTCCGGGGACCGGAAGGCGCAGCAAATCAATGGGCTGTCCGCCGAGCGATGGAGTCGCAATGCCGAGGTTCAGCGGCGCTACTTTGTTTTGGACATTGCCGGCAAAGATTGGCGCCGGGAAGGCCGGGTTCAGCGAAGCGCTGATGGCCCCGACTTGGCTCGTGCTTCCTCCGGCCGTGCTGCCGTCGTTGGGACCCATGGGCGCGTAACTGTTCGATCCCGGATTGGTGGTGATATCAACGGTTCCAGTGTATCCGCTCGATGTGGGGTGGCCATTCTCGAGGTTGGTGCGAATGATCTGGCCCACTGCGGTCACTTTGTCGGATAGCTTCAGAGTGCCGCCTTCAGCCAGCCACAAATTGCCATTCGTGTGGACGCGGCCCCCGAAATTGAAATCGGGGCCCGCGAAGAAGTCCACGTCTGTGTCAGAAAATATTCCAAATTGAAACACCGGAATCGCCGCGGTCTGGACTACGCGCTGAAGCCTTACTTCGGAACCCTCGGCGGTTCGAGCGGTCACGGAAAGCGTGTAAGGCGTCAGCAACCCAACCAGCCCGGCATAGGTACCTGAGAGAATAGTGTGATTTGCGGCCAGCGGGTTTCCGCCGTTTGCCGGATCGGGCGTAAAGGAAATGTCGTATCCGTTGCCGCCGGTGGGCGTCAGGAACTGAATGTTCGGCACGTCGACAGGCGGAGTGGTCATCAGTTTGTTGATGTCCGCTGCGCTCAAGTTGTAGTTAAGATCAAACTGATTGTTCAGCGCAGCTGTGAGAGACTCCAGGCCCGATTCGGCGCCATAGAACGCGGTATCCCGATCGGCGTTGTTGCCGCCGAGCTTCTGGTCGGTCATCACCATCCAGGCTAGACCCACCATGATCGAAGAGATCAGCAGGAGCACCAGGAGTGCTGTGATCAGCGCGATTCCATTTTCACGTCGATTCTTCACGGACGTTCTCCTTTATTCACAGCCGCTTTACCTGAACTGATTGATGAAGCACAAACTTCGGATATTGATCTCGGTTGCGAGATTATTCCGGAAATACTGCTTCGTCGGAGTGTAGGCGTTCTCCGAGCGGGCCGCGAGATACAGGTTCACTTTGCGAATCTGCGACTCGGTATCCGGCCAGACCAGTACGTTCTGATTGGCTTTCACCGGAGGCGCTCCTTGCTCGGACACATCGTAGGAAATCGTGAGATTTTCGAGCACGTCGCCTACCGCTTGCGGCAGGCGGAAATTTACCTGGCGCATCAATTGAGGCCGAAGCGGATTCGTCTTCGTATCCAGGTAGTAGGTGACCATCCAGATTCGCGTGGCGCTGGTTGGTGGATAAGGCCCGCCCGGCGAATTGGCCCCTTGTAAGTTGGGAAGAGTCCCGCTCGGTGCGCCGGAGGCGTTAAAGCCAAAAAGATCGTTCGGACCGAAAGTGACGGTCTGGCCGTTAACGGCAGAGATGGTCTCGATTGCGTTCCCTTTCGCGTTCTGAAACATGATCAAATCGCCGGGTTGCAACGCGGTGTTCCCAGCATTGATGGTGATGCATGAAGCGTCAAACGTTACTTGCGACCCATCAGCGGCAATGGTCCCGGCAGGCGCGGGCGCGGGATTCCCGGCCGCGCATCCTGCTGGATTCAGTCCGGTCTTAGCCAGATAGATGGGAAATTCATTCAATGTGTGGTTGTTGGCGTCAACCAGCGTATTGTCCGCGTAAATTACGGTGATTATGTCGGTGCCAGTTGGGCTGAGTAGGACTGCGCCGGGATTCGCTGGATTCGGCGTACTTGCGGGATAGCCCAAGCCGCCCCCCGGGGTAATTGCCGGTAGCGTCGTGTAAGTGTTGAAAAACTGGATCGTAGGCACGCCCGTGGGGTCCAGCCCCGGACGATTGATAGCGCTATTATTTGCCGGGGGCGCTGCGGGAGGAATGGAAGTGAGACCCTGGTTGGGGATGGTAATCCCGCTCTGCGGAATGCTTTCTCCCGCCTGAATGATATCGCGCACCATATAGTTCATCGAAGCGCGCAGGTTTTCCTGCGTATCCGCGAGCATCGTCACGGCCTGGTTGGTGTTCACCGCTTGCGTAAGCATGCTCAGTGTGGCACCCACGGCGATGGTAAGGATGGCGATCGCCACCAGTAGTTCGATCAAGCTGAATCCAGATTCGCGCTTCATGCCAGGTCTCCTCGCCGAAACTCTTAAGAAAACTGCGAAATCAAGGCCGTTACCCTGTACGAACGCCGGAACGTCCCCGATGTGTAAGTGACCGTCACCGTAATGTCTTTCAGGTTCGGCGTAACGGCGTCCGGCACGATTGCTATCGTTCTTGTGAAGTTCGCGAGAGGCACTCTGACGTCGTCGCCCGTTCCAAGTATGCCGTCCGGTCCCGGCATGATGATCGCGTCAGGGATGGCGCAGTTGTCATCAACTGTTCCGATGATGGCGTCCGGTCCCGGATCGCAAAGCGGCTGCGGGCCGGCCAGGAAAATGCCCCCGCTGGCCGTGTTGTTGATCTGTATCCACGACGTTTGCGAAAGGTCGCGCGCCGTGAATATTGATTCGATGGCCTCGGTTGCTTTCTGCTGTGCGATGTAGGAGTCCTGCGACTCGTGCATCGAGATCATGCCATTGGCCAGCATGGCCGCCAGGCTGAGGACTCCAACCGAAAGCACCACCAACGCGATCAGAGTTTCCAGCAGCGTGAATCCTGCGTAAGAAAGGCGCTGTACCTTCATGTGTCCTCTCCCTCTGCTCATTGCTCGTTCCATCCCATGCCGCTTTGGCTATACGAACGCACGCGGCCGGTGTTGCCCATCACGGTGATTGCTCGCGCGGAGACGGGCACTCCAACGACTCCCAGGAATACGGTTCCATTGATTGGCGCGCCAGTGCCCCAATCCACAAAGGTTCCATCGCTCTGAAATGCCATCCCAGCTGCGGGGCCTCCGGAGGTGCTCTCGAAATAAATCGGTGCCTTGTTGCCGAAGCCCTCTGGCGTATCCACCTGCCCGGCGAAATTCATAAATTGCACGGTGCCTTCGATCGGCAGGGAAACAAAAGGCTGAGCGGCAATCGTCTGTATTCCGCCCGCGCCGATATTGACCTGGTAAAGATTGACGGTGTTGGGCAATACGAATTGAACCCAAATGCTGCGCCGCTCCGAAGTAGCCGTTTCCCGCGCTTGCCGCAACGCACCCTTGATTTGGTCCATTCCCGCGTTGGCTCGAAACCCTTGAATTGTAGGTTGCAGCGCAATCAGGGCCATGGCCGAAATGACAAAGACGATCAGCACGACGATCATCAACTCGACGACCGAGAACCCTCGTTCGAGTCGCCTCAGACCGTCGCTATGCTCTTCCTGCATTGTCACGCTCACACCCTCAAGGCGTCCGTGGCTGCCGGGCGATCCTAAGAATCTGAACGTCTAAGTGCATGTCTCAGGCCAGCCTGAGCTTCCTGTAAGTGTCTTGCCGATAGTTACTTGCGGGGAGTGACGCGAAATGCTCAGACCCGTTTCGGTTTCGGTGGGGTAGAAATGTTACCGATTTGGCCGCCTGAGGGTGGAACCGCGCCGCCAGTTCCTCCGCGACACCTTGGAGCCGCGACCCTGGCGGCGAATGGACTTCATCGCGACACGCTTGTCGCGAGTCAGTCCCGGCTGCGGGTTTTGGACAGCAGACGAAGAATTTCCAGGTACAGCCACACGAGCGTGACCATCAGACCGAATGCGCCATACCATTCCATGTATTTTGGCGCGCCGGCGCGCACGCCGCTTTCAATGAAATCGAAATCCAGCACCAGGTTCAGCGATGCGATGATCACCACAAAGACGCTAAACCCAATTCCGATCGCGCCCGATCCGTTCACCGCCGCAAAACGCACGCCAAAAAATCCCAATACGATCTCGGCTACGTAAAACAATGCGATCGCTCCTGTCGCGGCAATGACTCCCAAGCGGAATTTTTGCGTCACCGCGATTAGCCCGGAGCGATACGCCAGCAGCAACACCACCAGCGTTCCAAACGTCAGGCTGACCGACTGGATCGCGATGCCTGGAAATCGCAGCTCGAGAATCGCCGAGATGCCCCCCAGCGCCAGCCCTTCGAGCACCGCATACACCGGCGCGGTCACCGGAGACCACGCTTTCTTGAACACCGTCACCATCGCGAAAATAAATCCGCCGATCAGCCCGATCCACATCAGCGGCAGAACGCTCGCCGCCGAGCGCGATTGCATGAACAGGTGCCATGCCCACGCCGCAGTCGCCACCGTGCACACCAGCAGCGCGCCGGTCTTGTTGACCGTGCCTTGCAGCGTCATCGCATCTCCAAACGCTGCAGGCTGCCCCTCGAACGCCCGGTCATTCAGCGCCGGATTCGACGTTCTCATCAATTGCGCCACCGACTCTCTCCTTTACCCGCGCCGCCGCTGAAAAAGCTTGCGGCGAAAATCCGTATCTCGTTCTGCTGTCTGCCAGGCGCGAAAAAGACCGCGCTAGTATATCGCGATTGTCCCGCTTTCACCCTGCCGCCTGCCGCCCTAAATGCGCCACGTAAGCCTACATAACTGGTACGTCACCATTTTCTCTCCAGCGCTCGACACGCCCCTGGAGTGCAAGCATCATTGAACAGGAGGTGCGGACCATGCGCGCCGTTCTTCGCGGTACTA
>JANWJR010000036.1 GCA_025451835.1 Candidatus Acidiferrales bacterium
AACCGGTCGGCCCGGTGACCAGCACCATGCCGTACGGCTTCAAAATCTGGCGCTCGAATTTCGCCAGCGATTCCGGCTCGAAACCGAGCTTGGTCATGTCGAGGCGCAGATTTTCCTTGTCCAGGAGACGCAGCACGATCTTTTCGCCGAATAGCGTAGGGACGGTGGAAACACGGAAGTCGAGCTCTTTCTTCTTCCCGTCCTTGAGATACTTGATCATGATGCGGCCATCTTGCGGCAGGCGCTTCTCGCTGATGTCCAGCTTGGACATGATCTTGATGCGGCTGGTGATTGCGTCCTTCAGTTTCATGGGCGGCGCCATCACGTTCTGCAAAATGCCGTCAATGCGGAACCGCACGCGATATTCCTTCTCGTATGGTTCGACGTGAATGTCGCTCGCGCCGCGCTTCACCGCGTCCGTAAGAATCAGGTTCACCAACTTAATGATCGGCGCTTCTTCAGCGGCCTTCTCGAGCGACGCGAGGTCCATCTCCGCTTCCTCGCTGCTCAGCTCGAGCGCTTCCCCTTCGCCGGCAAGGTCCTTCATCACCTTATCGAGTTCTTCGACGCTCTCCACATCGCCGTAGAACTTGTGAATGGCTTCGCCGATTGCCGTCTCGGAGGCGACGACCGGCTCGACGTTGAAGCCGGTCATAAACTTGATATCGTCCATCGCGAAGACGTTCGTCGGATCGGTCATCGCAATCGTGAGGGTTGAGCCAACGCGCGAGAGCGGAACGATTTGATAGCGGACGGCTGTTTCTTGCGGGACGAGCTTTATGACAGAGGGATCGACTTCGTAGAATTTCAGATTGATGGATGGAACGCCGTATTGCCTGGAAAGCACCGCGGTGATGTCGTCGTCGGAGACGAGGCCCAGCTTCACCAGGCATGTGCCCAGTCGCCCGCCAGTTTTTTTCTGGTAATCAAGGGCCTGCTTCAACTGATCCGAAGAGATCAGGCTGTCCTTGACCAGAATTTCACCGAGTCGAGAAGACATAGTTGTCCGCGAGCAGTACTAGAGACAGCTCGAAGAGGCAGCGTAACACGCCGCGTCGACAGAAATCGTCACCGGGTGCGCTCCTCGTAGTGAATCAGCTAACATCCGATACGCCGCGCATGAAACTGTACGAAGGTGCAGCTAAATCGTGTGCCTGTACCAAGGTACAGGCGGACTCGAGTAAGTGCGCGGAGCGCGCTGCCCCTAATCATCTAGTCGGAAAAACTAGCCTGGAACTTCAGCAGTAAGCAGAGCTGATGTGCGCTTTCACGCACAAAGGCGCCCAGGCCGGAGATTTGCCGCAGGCCTGGGGCATGGAATGCAATCGCCGAATGGCGGAATGGCGTGTCGTGCCTGACGGCTCGGATCAGAGGGATTTTACATTTGCCTGGCGTCGCCGTCCGCCCGGTCTCCGGCTGTGTCAACGCCCCAATCTCGCCGCTCCGTTACACCTTTGGGAGAAGCCTGCATCAGGAGTCGCTCTTGACCTGGTTTGCGTAACCCTGATTGCGTGTTGGCTGCCTGCTTGGCGGGCGATGCTGCTCGATCCGATGTCGGCGCTACGATATGAATAGGCCCCGAAGCACCGTGCTTCCGTTGACGCCTGAGAATTGTTCCGCTACGATGGAAGCGTTTGAGGGCGGTTAGCTCAGCGGTTAGAGCATCCCGCTTACACCGGGAAGGTCCGCGGTTCAAATCCGTGACCGCCCACCAGCCATAGAGTTGTCGCAGAAACGCGGGGGACGTAGTTCAGTTGGTTAGAACGCTGCCCTGTCACGGCAGAGGTCGCGGGTTCGAGTCCCGTCGTCCCCGCCACTTTTCATCAATGGTTATAAGGCTTGTGTGACATTCGTGAAAGTGGCACAGCATCCCGCAAAGAAACTTCCCAACTTTTTCCCAACTTCAAATAAAAACAGAATCAGGGCCACGAAATCGATTTGCGGGCCTTTATTCCAAGCGATAGGCATAATCCCCTGGCTGGCGTGCGTAAATGCAGCCTTGCCCGGTTTGTGCGCTATCGGGGGTAGATCGTGACCACGGTCAGGCCCAGCAGGAAAGAAATAATCGAAGGTCTGATTCAGGACGCGCGGAACTTCCGGTTTTGCGGACCCGGGGATGATCCTGACGAAATATCCAGCGTCACGCTTGGGTATCGCTATCTGGTCGTACAGTTCCAGCGTTTGGCCTCCCGCTATTTACCGGAGGAATTCGCGTCCCGGTTGAATGCGATCTCCGTTGTCCGAGATGACCTCGATTCGGCTTTTGAAGCTGCTGCGGAAATGGCTGCCCTGTTTCCTGAAATCGAAGATGCGATTGAAGCGATGGACAAAAAAGAAAAACTCGGCGGGGCCGTTCGGCCGCAAGCACAGCTGTCTGCGTTGTTCGTCAATCACGCGGCCGATATCCTCGCGGAGACAAACCTCGGGCTTACTGGACCGGAAATAGTTCGAACGTGCGGAGCGTTCGCGATCGAATTCAACGTGCAGATTCCTCATTCCGCATACCCGTTCGACGCCCCAAATAAGCGAACTGCGCTCGCCCAGAATTTAATGGCGTTTTCGGAGTCGCAACGATTTTTGGTAATTCGCGAACTTTGCGATCTTCCATCCAGCAGATCACGAAATACGAACGCGGCCCGAAATCTGAAGCTAACGCTGATGTCACGATACGGACACCTGGATGCGGAGAGGCTTCGTGCGGACGTCAACGAAGATCTCGTGATGCAAGCGCGGCATTGGCTTGACTCTTTCCCCGAAGTTCTAATGATCTTCAATCAAGCGACCGAAAAATACCGAATGAAACTCTTCGCCCGAAATCTGCTGGATGATTTACGACTGGCGCTCGAAAAGCTCGTTCAAGCGATTCTTGGGAGCGATAAATCCTTGGAAAACCAAGTTTCTGGTATCGGGCAATTCGTGAAGGCCCGTGGTGGCTCGCCCGAACTATCCAACATGTTCGTTAAATTGGTGGACTACTACTGCAAATACCAAAACAATTATGTGAAGCATGATGACGCGGTGATCGAAGAGGAAGTTGAATTCATCATCGAAATCACGGCGGCGTTTTTGAAACACTTCGTCCGACTCGCCGCATGCGGAACCGCTTAATGACGGAGAAACAAAAGTTCCTGCAAATCTACACCGCTGCGCACGTTAACGCACAACAGCTTTTATCTGACGTCGAAGTATTATTCGAACGCGGGAGGCACGCGACGGCGTATTTTCTTGCCTTCACCGCGCTTGAGGAGATCTCGAAGTCCCAACTCGCCGCGGACGTATTCACGGGATTTGCCGCCGAGGAAGAATTTTGGGCAACCTTCACGAAGCATGAAAAAAAGATTCGCCGGATGGCTTGGGCCTCAAACGAAGCTTGGAATTATCTGGACGTCGAAACGGAGGTTTATATCGAAATTCACAAGCCAGATTTTAAGCGCCGAATGAGTGCAGTGTACGTCGAATGCGATCGACCAACTGTCGAAAGTCCGGACAAAGTTATCACCCACGAAATGGCAAAGAGTTTGATCCACACCGTTCGTGTCGCACTCCACGAAATAATGTTGATGACCGACTATTGGGGACATCAGATCGGGACGAAGGGATTCATGAAGTGACTGCGAGCAGGAGGGGCAAGAAGTGACGTGGGCAACGTGGATCATCCAAGCATCGGGGTGTGATCTTCAACAAGGCACGTGGGCACCGATCGTCGTTAGTGGCGTGTTCGTCCTCGCCGCCGCCATTGGTGGAGTTTTTGTTGGAGCGTGGATCACCGACATAAATAATCGAAAGGCGGAACGACGATCGCGAACGAAAAACCGCATGTTCTCGCGGCATCGATCGCGGCGGAAATTTCTGGTCTGTTCCGGCGGTATGACAATTTGAAGCTCAACATGACGAACGAAAGACGGGAGAGAACATGAAGCCGACAAGCCGTACGAATGGCGGTGCCGCTTCAGCGAACATCAGCAAGCGGATTCAAGAGCTGCGGGATTGGAGAGGAGAGACTCTTGCTCATGTCCGTCAGCTCATCCTCGATGCCGACCCCGAGATCCAGGAAGAATGGAAATGGGCCAAGCCGAGCTCAGCCGGGACTCCGGTCTGGTCCCATAACGGCGGCGTGTGTACGGGGGAGACGTACAAGCAGGTCGTGAAGCTCACCTTCTTTCGCGGAGCCTCCATCAAAGACCCGAAGAAGCTCTTCAATTCCAGCCTGGAAGGGAACACGCGGCGTGCGATCGACCTCCGCGAAGGGGAGAAGATCGACGAAGCTGCCTTCAGGCAACTCATCCGCGCCGCGGTGGCGGCCAACTCCGCAGCTCGCGCTCAACGCGCAGCCAAGAAGAAGTAAGCCCGGGTCTCAGGGGATGACGAACGAACGGCCGTTCGCAACAGGGGGTTATTCGCTGCGTTGCGTCCTCCCGTTGTTCGCTACTGCAGTGGGAGTTGACTGTAGATTAGGGCGCACCGGGACCTTAGTGCCATACTTGTGAAAACAGTTGCACGTCGTCTGGATCCGTCGCTTTCACGAAGCGAAAACACGCTGAGACTAATGGACTTAGCATGCGGTAACTTGCTAAGCACTTTGGAATCAAGCGTGCAGTTAAGCCTACGATGTCCCCGGGGGGTACGCTTGAAAATGCTCAAGTTAGTTTGCGTGACGACGGCGGTCTTGTTTGCAGCCGGCATGGCTTTCGCCGATGGAATTGACACCCGAGTACACGTGAACGGCGGACCAGCCGGAAGCCCATCGTGCGGCTCCGTGCAGATCACGGCGGATTCCGATGGCGGATTCAGCTCCGATTGCCAGAACACCGGCTCGAATAAGATTACTTCGATCACATTCGCGCTTCTGGGGTCATCGACGCAAACTTCTTCGGATCCGGCCGGCGGGCTGACTTGCAAATCGAACCTGCAGTCCATTGGCTGGACAGCATCGACCAGCGCATCGAATGGAGTGGATACTTGCACATTCACGGCACCAGACAAGATTACCGATGCAAATGAGGACCGTGCCACCAAAGGCGATGGCAACGGCAAGATCAACGACGGCGACTGCGATCTGGATGATTTTCTGCTCGGCATACCCTCGGGCTGCGACGTGAAGTTCACCAACGACCTGAATGGCAATCTTTCACCAATGGTTCCAGGCACGAAAGCGGATTTGTCGGTCAACGGCGCGCCGCTGGTACCCTTGGCGACGCCGGAACCGGGCGAGCTATCGCTTCTGGCGATCGGGTGCCTTGGCCTATTCTTCTTTCGCCGGAAATTCCAATTTCAGGCGAATAGCGCTCCGGCGACAACCGTTTAACAATTTCAAGTCGATCAATGTGCCCTGAGGACTCTTCCTCGGCATTTCAGCGAAGAGAGATTCTTCGCTTCGCTCAGAATGGCCTCCAAAACCGTTTTTCAACATCCTGCTAGCGCGTTGGCTTGCTGAATTCCTTCATTAGCTGCTGGAAATCGGGACGGGCCTGGAGATTTTGAAGCTCGGGGTCCGACGCTGCTTCCTTGGCGGGATACCCCTGGGCCAGCGCCTCGCGAAGCGTTTGGATGGCCTCCGATGGTTCATTGGCAAAATTCTCGATGGTGGCTTGAACGTAGACAAGTTCCACATCTTTCTTGTCAATCGCACGCGCGCGGCCGATAAACTCCATCGCGCGATTGGAATCGCCTTTCTTCGCGTAATAGAGAGCCAGATCTTCCATGGCGCTGGTGTTCTGCGGATTCACCTGGAGATCTTGAAACGCCAGGCTGATCGCCTTGTCGTAAGTTGCTGCTGCTTTGTCCTTTTGGCCCGACCAGCGGTATGCGTCCGCCAGATTGCCAACCGCCATTTCCTGATTGGGTCCCAGCGCAACGGCCTTCTCGAACATTTGAACGGCGTCGGAATAACGGCGAAGAAGGAAATAGATGTTTCCCAGATTGGAGTAGGCGCTCCAAGTTGGCTCGAGCTGTATGGACTTCTGGTACGCTGGAATGCTTTCTTCATATTTGCCCATCCGTTCGTAGGCATCGCCCAGATTGTCCCATCCGCGAACGTTCTCCGGTTCGAGTTCCGTGACGCGCATGAATTCGCCAAGAGCCTTATCGTTTTCACCGAGAGAAAAATACGCGTTGCCGAGAACGATGTGATTGCCCCAGTAATACGGGTTCACCAGGATCGCTTTCTGATAGGCAGAGATGGCTTCGCTCTTTTGCCCGCTATCTTCGTAAGCATTTCCGAGACGGACGTAGCCTTCATCCGAATGAGGCGCCAACTGGAGGCCGCGCTTTAATTCGACAATCGCCTCGGTTGTTCTGCCGGTTCGCAGGTACACGCTGCCAAGAGAAAAATGAACTTCCGGCAGATTGCCCTTCAGCTGTTCGGCGCGCTGCGCCGCGCCAAGCGCTTTCTGGGCCCAGAAACCGTCTTTATTTTCCACGTACATTGCCAGAGAAGCGTCGGCAAGGCCGGCATAAGCGAGAGCGAATTGCGGATCGATTTTCACGCCCTGTTCGAAATAGTCCACGGCCGTCTGAGCGCTCTTCACGCTTTGCGGCCCGCGAAGCGCCTGCCGGCCGCGCAGGTAGAGGTCGTAAGCATCAACATTGTTCGTTGGACGTGCGGATTCGCGAGCTAATTCATCACTGCTGGGATTGATCGCCAGCGCGTCCACGAGCTGCGATGAAATATGATCCTCGATCGTCAGCAAGTCCTTGGCAACGCCGGAAAACTGTTGAGTCCATATCCGCTTTCCGTCGGCGACGTCTTCGAGCGTCACGATGACCGACATATTGTCGGCATTGCCTTGAATCACGCCAGTCACCAAAAGGTTCGAGCCCAGCGCGCGAGCGATCTTGTCGAGAGGGTCCTTCGGAGAGATGTTTGCAACGGCTGAATCCGACGCCAGGCGCAAATCTCTCAGCTGGAAAAGTTTCGCTGAAAGGGCTTCGGTCAAGCCTTCCGAAACATAGCCAAGCGATTGGGTATCGCCAATCACGCGGAACGGCAGAATCGCCACAAATTTCCCAGTCGAAAGCGCTGGAATGCCAGACACCGCGGGCGTAGCTGCCTTCCCTCCGGCGCCGCCCAAGATACTGTGCCGCACGGCCGGAATCGCAAACAGGATAGTCAGGGCCGCAAGCGCGGCCGCGATGGCCCACATCCATCGTTGCTGCGCGAATTCAGGAATTTGAATCTGGACCGTGCGGCTCGCCGAGGACGACGCTTTCGATCCCTGCAAATCCGCGAGAATCTCATACGCGCTCTGATAGCGGGCCGCCGGGTCCTTTTCGAGGCAGCGCATGATGATGCGCACCAGCCAACTCGGAAGCGCGGGGTTCAGCAACTTGGGGTTCTTGGGTTTCTCTTGGACCCGCTGGTACATCACCTTGAGCATGGACTCGCCGGTAAACGGAACATCCCCAACGGCCATCTCGTACAGAATCAATCCATAAGCGTAGAGGTCGCTGCGCTGGTCAGCGGGCTTGCCTTCAACCTGCTCGGGCGACATGTAGCGCGGCGTGCCGATAAACGCGCCCGTCTTCGTCATACCCACGGCGTCTTCTTCGAAGGACTTTGCGAGACCGAAATCCGAGACGTAGATACAATCGTCCTTCGCGACGAGAACGTTCTGCGGCTTCAGGTCGCGATGGATCACGCCTTCGGAGTGCGCCGCCGCAAGCGCCTCCCCGAACTGCTGTGCGAACTTCAGCATCCGGTCGAGCGGCATTTTGGGGTTGTCGCGGATGACGTGCTGCAGGTCCTGGCCGTCCACGTAGGCCATAGTGATAAATTTTATGCCGTCCACTTCACCCAGATCGTGGATGCGTAGAATATTCTTGTGCGAGATCCTGCTGGCGAGAATGAGTTCCTGCTTGAAGCGCTTCAGCGCATCCGATTGCGCCATCACTCCCGGGCGGATCACCTTGATTGCGACGGTGCGATCGAGGTCCTTGTCGCGAGCTTTGTAGACTCGTCCCATGCCGCCCTGCCCGAGGACCGCTTCGATGTGATACCTGGGGCCGAAATCGCTGCCCGGGGCGATCACGGTGGGATCAACGAGTTGCAAAGTTTCAGCATCGCCCACGGGCATGGGCGTGCCACAGCGGACGCACGATTCCGCGAAATCCGAATTCTCGACGCTACATTGAGGGCAATTCATTGCAACAGACGCCAGCGGAGCCCAAAACGGCAATACCGATCTCGGGAATTATCCGGCATCCACCCCCCGGCTGCAACTATTAACTAACAGCGCGGGTGGAAGCCGAGAAATAGTCCCCTGGCCTGAAGTAGACTGTACGAACTGAGGTTCGCGCAGACTTGATGACCAGCACGCCCATCCGTGAATGGCTGATATTTGCAGCGCTGATCGTCGCGCTCCTGGCGATCGATCTTGGCGTGCTCCACCGCAAAGCGCATGAGATCAAAGTTAAAGAAGCCTTGATCGAAGGCGGCGGCTGGATTGCGGTCAGTCTGCTCTTCTGCGTGTGGATCTATTTCTCGCATGGCGCGGCGCCCGCGATTCAATTTCTCACCGCCTACCTGGTGGAGAAATCGCTCAGCGTGGACAACATCCTGGTTTTCCTGCTGATTTTCCATGCCTTTCAGATTCCCGCGAAGGCCCAGCACAAAGTTCTTTACTGGGGTGTGCTGGGAGCCCTGTTGATGAGGGCTCTCTTTATATTTGCCGGCGTCGAATTGCTCGCTGCTTTTCACCCCGTGCTTTACATTTTCGGGGGGATTCTGCTCATCACGGGCGCCCGCCTGCTCCGCCCCAAGAGCTCCGGGCCGCGGCGCGACGTTCACTGGATCGTCAGATGGGCCAGCCGAATTATGCCGGTCGCACACGAACCGGATGCCACGCATTTTTGGACGAGGCAGAACGGACGGCGGATGGCCACGCCACTGCTCATCGGCCTGCTGGCCATCGAGATCATGGACATCGTGTTTGCGATGGATTCGGTGCCCGCCGTGCTGGCCATATCGCGCGACACGTTCATTGTGTATGCCTCGAATGCCTTCGCCATCCTGGGGCTGCGCGCGCTTTACTTCGCTCTTGCAGGGGTGCTGCCGCGATTGCGCTACCTTCACCAAGGGCTCGCTGCTGTGCTATTGGTGATGGGCTTAAAAATGATCGGGTCAGATTGGGTGCATCTCTCCGATCTTGTCTCACTGGGGATTGTGGCAACGATTCTGGCGATTACGGTGGCGGCTTCCCTGCTGCGACCGAAAACGGAACTACACACGGACGAAACAACGGTCTCGTAGGCGTCGCACGCTGTGGTGCTGCGCGGAAGTGATGCGGCCGGACCGACAAGGCGCGAATCGCGCAGGGCGCGCTAGGATTGCAGGTTCAGAACGAGAATCCGCGGCTCGGTCATTTCCTCGATTGCATAGCGAAGTCCCTCGCGGCCCATACCCGAGTCCTTCACACCGCCGTAAGGCATGTGATCGATTCGGAACGACGAAATATCTCCCGCAATCACGCCGCCCACTTCCAGATTTTCGAACGCTGAAAAGAGCAGCTTCACGTCGCGCGTGAACACGCCGGCCTGCAGGCCATACGGAGAATCGTTCACGCGGCGGATCGCTTCGCCGAAATCATCGTATGGCTCGACCACCACCACGGGCGCGAACACTTCCTCGGCGCACACTTTCATCTCGCGACGTGCCTGCGTAATGACGGTAGGCTCCAGAAACGAGCCGCGCCGCGCGCCACCCGTCAGTATGTTCGCACCGCCTTTTGCGGCTTCATCGATCCATTCGGCGGCTCGGCGAGCCGCGGCTTCGCTGATCATGGGACCGACATCCGTCGCTTCATCGAACGGATCGCCAACTTTGAGTTTCTTAACGCCCTCGAGAAGTCGCCCGATGAATTGTTCCTCGATGCTCCGGTGAACAAAAATCCGCTGCACGGAAATGCAGCTCTGACCCGCGTAGGAATAGCCGCCCGCAACGCAGCGCCGGGCCGCGTCCTCAACGTCGGCGTCTGAATGGACGATCACTCCCGCATTGCCACCCAGCTCTAGCGCGATCTTCTTCTTGCCGGCTTTTTGCTTGAGCGACCAGCCCACGGCGCCGCTCCCCGTAAAAGTGAGAAGTTTCAAACGATCGTCGCGCACGAGACGCTCGGCATCGGGAATTGCAAGCGGCAAGATATTCAGAGCGCCTGAGGGCCAGCCGGATTTCTCGACAAGCTCACCGAGCATCAACGAGGAGAGCGGTGTCTGCGGCGCGGGCTTCAGGACGATGGTGCACCCCGCCGCAATGGCTGGCGCGACTTTATGCGCGACGAGATTCAGCGGAAAGTTGAACGGGGTGATTGCGAGAATCGGGCCCAGCGGAAACCGCCGGACGATTCCGGCGCGTCCGGCCGTAGCGGCTTGCCAGTCGAGAGGCAGCCATTCGCCACCGATACGCACCGACTCCTCGGCAGCCACCGCAAACGTGAAAACCGCCCGATCCACTTCGGTCCGCGCGGTCTTGATGGGCTTCCCTGCTTCGAGCGCCATAAGCCGAGAAAATTCCTCGTGGCGCTCGCGAATGCCGCCCGAAATGGCGCGCAGAATGCGCTGGCGCTCAAAGCCGGGCATCTTGCGTGTCGTCTGGAACGCGCGCTGCGCCGCGACGACTGCTGCTTCGGCGTGCTGCGCGGTCGCGTTATACGAAGTGCCAACGATGGAGCCGTCATGCGGCGCGCGAATCTCGATTGCCTCCCCTTCGGTGAGCCATGCGCCATCGAGTAAGAATCCCCAATTCTTCGCCGCGGTTCTGGTAAAAGTTGGCACGATAATCCCTTGGTACGTTTTCGCCGTCAGGCGCGACGAGATGCGGCCTCAACCGCCGGTTCTGCTACCGCCGCAAAGGCGGATTCCAGAACGTTCAAACCTTCCTCGAACTGCTCATCGGAGATAACCAGCGGCACAAGGAGCCGGACGACGTTGCCGTACGTCCCCGAGGAGATCACGATCAAGCCATGCCGGTGACAATGCCGCAGCACCTCTTCTGTTTCCCGCTTCGCCGGCTCGCGAGTTTCTCTGGAGCGAACCAGCTCGACGGCTCGCATCGCCCCGATGCCGCGAACATCGCCAATCAGCGGCCAGCGTTGCTTCCATTCGCGCGCCCGAGCATCGAAACGTTCGCCGAGTTTTTCAGCGCGGGCGGGAAGATTATCGCGTTGCATCGCTTCAATCACTGCAAGCGCCGCCGCGCACGCCACGGGATTGCCTCCGTAAGTGCCGCCCAGTCCGCCGACGCCGGGCGCGTCCATGATTTCCGCGCGTCCGGTGACCGCCGCAAGCGGCAAACCTGCGCCCAGCGATTTTGCGCTGACCAGAAGGTCGGGTACTAGCCCATAGCGCTCGCACGCAAAAAGCGCGCCGGCGCGGCCGAATCCTGTTTGCACTTCGTCGGCGATCAGCAGGATTTTGTGACGGCCGCAAATCTCCTGCAAGATCGAAAAGAATTCGGGAGGCGGAGCGACGAATCCGCCTTCGCCGAGAACCGGTTCGACGATGACGGCGGCGACTGCGTCGGCGGCTACAACGCGCTGGAAAGAATCCTCGATGTGATGCGCGCAAAAAACGCCGCACGATGGATATTTCAAGGAATACGAACAGCGGTAGCAGTAGGCATAGGGCACGCGGTAAATATCACCTGCAAATGGCTCGAAGCCGGCCTTATAAGGCGTAGTCTTGCTCGTCAGCGACATCGTGAGCATGGTGCGGCCGTGGAACGCGTCCTCGAAGCACAGAATGGCGGGGCGATGCATGTAGCAGCGAGCGATCTTGACGGCATTTTCGATGGCCTCGGCGCCGCTATTCACAAGTATCGTCTTCTTCGCGAAATCGCCGGGCGTGAGCGAATTCAGCTTTTCCGCAAGCTCCACGTATTTGCCGTACGGGGCAACGCTGAAACAGGTGTGCAGAAAGGAATCCACCTGTTCGCGGATCGCCGCAACCACGGCGGGCGCGCGATGGCCGGCATTTTCAACACCGATCCCGCCGGCAAAATCGATGTAGCGATTGCCGTCGACGTCTTCGATAACCGCCCCTTCGGCGCGCGCCGCAAAAATCTGCGTGGCGTGGCCCACGCCTCGCGCCACGGCGGCTTGCCGACGGCGCATCAGCTCTTGCGATTTCGGCCCGGGAATCTGCGTGCGGATTTGAATCGTAGCCATGTCAGTACCACCCAATGGGCTGCTCGTTGAGATTGATGTGAACCTGCTTGGTTTCGAGATACTCCTCGATTCCCGATGGCCCAAGCTCCCGGCCAAATCCCGATTGCTTGTAGCCGCCCCAGGGCGCTTCCACGTACGTCGGCTGCATGTGATTCACCCAGACGATCCCGGCGCGGATGGCCTTCACAACGCGGAAGGTTTTGAAAATATCGCGCGACCAAACCGCCGCTGCAAGGCCGTAAGGAGTGTCATTCGCGATGCGTATCGCCTCCGCTTCGTTCGCGAACGGAATCACAGCAGCAACCGGGCCGAAGATTTCTTCTTGCGCGATGCGAGCGGAATTATCCACATCGTAGAAAATGGTCGGCTCGACGTAATAACCCTTCGGCATTGAAGCAGCGCGGCCTCCGCCGGCGGCCAGCTTAGCCTCTTTCTTGCCAACTTCCTGATACGAACGCACGCGGTCGTACTGATCCTTACTGACCAGCGGACCCATCTTCGTTTCGCGTTCGAGTGGCGGTCCGAGCCGGATCGTTTTTGCCTTCGCGGCCATCGCTTCGACAAACTTCGTATAGATCGGCTTCTCGACAAGAATGCGGCTACCCGCGGAGCAAACTTCACCTTGATTAATGAATACCCCGAATAGAGCGCCGTCGATGGCCGATTCGAAATCGGCATCGGCGAAGAAAATGTTGGGCGACTTTCCGCCAAGCTCAAGGGTCACGCGTTTGACCGTGTCAGCCGCGGCTTTCACGATGATTTTTCCAACCGTAGCGCTTCCGGTAAACGCAATTTTGTTTACATCGGGATGCAATACCAGCGGAGCGCCCGCGCTCTCGCCGTACCCGGTAATAATATTGACGACGCCCGGCGGCAAGCCGGCCTCCGGCAGCCAATTCGCAAATTCGAGAGCCGTGAGCGGCGTCTGCTCGGCGGGCTTCAGGATGCAGGTGCAGCCGGCCGCGATCGCCGGCGCGAGCTTCCATGCCGCCATTAGAAGCGGATAATTCCAGGGAATGATTTGAGCCGCCACACCGATGGGCTCCCGAAGCGAAAGGCTCAACGCGTTATCCGGTACGGGATTTACGTGGCCCAGAACTTTCGTGGCGAGGCCACCGTAATACTCGAAGCACGTTGCGACGTCGTTGATGTCGTACTCTGCTTCGACGATTGGTTTACCGGAGTTTCGCGCTTCGAGTTCCGCCAGCATTCCCGCTTCCTTGCGCACGCGTTCGGCGAGCCGGAAGAGTATCCGACCGCGCTCCTGAGCGGTGGTTTCGTGCCAAGCGCCGGAGTCGAAAGCGGCTTTCGCGGCGGCGACCGCGCGATTTACATCCTTTTCATTCGCGTCCGGAACTTCCGCGATTATTTCTTCGGTCGAGGGGTCCATCACCGGGATGAAACGGCCGCTGCTACTTCCCACCCATTCGCCGTTGATGTACAGATGATATCTGCGCACGCTAACTTTCGCTTCACTGGCCACAAACACCTCCCGCCAAGACTCTTAATCTGCTTGTTCCGACTTGTTTCCATCCACGCGGTCAGGTTTCGAGTCAACGCCGGATTTCGGCTTCAAACGGCGCCGCAACGCGCTGTAACTTTCGCTGAATCGTTCGGTTGTTTCGTCGCGGCTGCCTTCTGGGCCGCTGAATTCCCTTCCCGAGAAAGGCTACGAGTTCAGAGTTTACAATCTCCGGTGCGTCTGTGATCTTTGGAACCAGCTCCCGGCGCTTCCGATGGAAATCGCGCTCGATGCGTCCGGTTGAGTCAATCTCATCTAATTATTATATGCGGCTCGGCGCGGCCTGAGGAACCCGGCGCCGGCCATAAACAAAAAAGAAAAACGCCGCGAGCCCGATAAAGAAGGCCGTGCCACCAAACATCCATGTCTCGTAGGCGGCAATCGAAGTAATTTGCTGCGCGGGAGAAAATGCGAACACGGTGCCAAGGATGGTCATGAGCAACCCGCTCCCGCCGGCTAAAATCAGAACGCCCCTACTGTAGTGGCCCTTCCCTGCCGATGGGCCGAAACCGATCTTAAGTATCGCGGCGAACATGTAAAGAAACGGTACCAATTGGAGCACCACAGCGAGCGACAGAAGCCTCTGAAACGTCTCCTGCACGCCAGACCCAAGAAGGCTGATGAAAACCAAAATCCCCGACACGATTGCATGGACGATAAGAGCGGCGTAGGGCGTTCCGTAACGAGGATGGACTCTTCCGAGCCATGCCGGCAGATACCGATCGAGTCCTGCAACGAATGGAATGCGCGCGGATCCCGCGAGCCACGCCGAGCCGATCCCGGCAATTGAGATGCTGAGCATCAGGGCAAACGGCGCAACGATCCAGGCAACGCCGATCCGGCCTGCCATGTGGCTGACCGCCTGAACCACTCCCTGCAAAACATTGATGTCTTTTCGGCTGACCGCGAGCAGTAACGTAAGCGTCGCGGCAATATAGAGCACGCCGGAAATCACGCCTCCCCAGGCTACGGCGCCGGGCAGTGTCTTGTCCGGATCCTTGATTTCATCGCCCATCACGGAGGCAAGCTCGAGCCCCACGAGCGCGAAGCAGATGACTCCAAAAGCATTCAGCATGAACCGGGGATTGGCCGGAATGCGAAAGTCCGCTGCGCTGATGGTGGTTCCAAAATGCAGCCACACGACGACGCCCAGGCCAATCAGCATGATCGCGGCGATGCCGGTGCCGATGCTGCCAACGTTGTTGATCCACTTGCCAACGCCAAGGCCGATAACGTTGAGAATTACAAGAAAGGCCAGCAATCCCAGAGCGGCGACCAACGTGAACATTTTATTATCGGAGAGCGCCGCGTGCGTGGGCCCTAGCGCAAAGACAGACACGCCGACGAAGTAAAGCATAACGGTTGGGACGTACATCATATTGTTCGTCCAATAGCACCAGCCCGAAAGAAAGCCGTGAAAGTCGCCGAAAACTTCCTTAGCCCAAAGGTAGACGCCACCCTCGCCCGGATATCGGTGCGCCAGTTCAATCACGGCCACGCCCTGCGGCAAAAAAAACAGCACGATGCATATAATCCAGAGCCAAACCGTAACGCCGCCGCTGCCGGCAATGCTCGGAACCACGTTCAGGTTGAAAACGGCGACGACAAACAGCGCGACCAGATCCCAGCGTCCAAGTGCGCGCTTCAGATGGCCGGTGGTTTGCGGTGCGTCCTGTTCCGCCAAGGAGGCTCCTGAAAATCAAAGCAGACTTCGAGCGCCCCGCCTGAGCGAAGCGCTCGAAATGGCGCAACACCGTCCAGTGCCAAACGGCCTAGTGCGCAACCGTCGACGCGACGCGCGGCTGCTTCTGGGCGTGCGCGAGGGCGGGCGCGACTTCCTCGAACGCCGCCAGGTGGCGATCGATGTCCGCTTCGGTATGCGCAACAGAAACGGTCCACTGCTCGTCCCACCAATAAGGCTGCGCCATCACGCCACGATTGACCATCGCAAACCAGTAATGCCGCCAGAGGTCGCTATCGACTTTCAGCCAGTCGCGATAGTTGCGAATCGGCTTGTCGAAGAACATCAGCGAGCCGTTCGAACCGGCGCCGACAACGTATGCCTGCAAGCCGGTCTTCTTGAGAGTCTTATTGTAGCCGTCGAGCAGCTTAGTATTCAGCCGGCCGACGTGCTCGTAGGCTGCAGGCGTGAGAACCTCGCGAAACGTGGCAAGTCCGGCGGCCATGGCGACGGGATTCGTGTTGTACGTGCCGCCGTGAAAGACTTTGTGTTCGGTGATGAGATTCATGACGGCGCGCGTGGACGCAAACGCCGCTAGCGAGAACCCACCGCCGATCGACTTTGCCAGGCAGACGATGTCCGGCTTGACGCCAAAGTATTCGCACGCGCCGCCGCGAGCGAGTTTTGCGCCCGTCTTCACTTCGTCGAAAATGAACATCGCGCCATGCTTCTTCGTGATTTCGCGAAGGGCCTGGTGGTAGCCAGGGTCCGGCATGAGGATGCCGACGTTCATCATGATCGGTTCGACGATAACGGCGGCAATTTCTCCCGGATATTTCACGAAGAGGCGTTCAACGGTAGCCGGATCGTTGAACTGAGCGATCAGCGTGTTCTGCAAGGTAGCCTTCGGGATGCCCGCGCCACCCGGAATCGAATTCGGGAAATTGGCGTCACCGAACTCGCTGTCTTTTGGCTTCACGGAAACGAGCGCGGAATCGTGAAGGCCGTGGTAAGCGCCTTCCATCTTGATGATGCGGTCGCGTCCGGTCGCCGCGCGGGCGAG
>JANWJR010000037.1 GCA_025451835.1 Candidatus Acidiferrales bacterium
ATATCTCCATTGAATGGCTTGTCGAGTGGAGGGGCTTGTGCCGCCGGTGAAGGTGAAAGTGTAGATGACGTGGTCGGAGCTAACCGAAAGCCCACGCATCACGAAAGAGGAGTTTCAATCTCAGCTCGCCAAGTATCCGAAATCCAGCATATTGATCGCTTGCACGAAGTTGAGCGTCGGCTTCGGCTATGGGCCCGATGCCCGCACCGTTCCCCAGGATCACGTCGCAGATTTACATATCCCGATTGTATTTCCGCCCGTCTTAGTTCCTCTCGTCAATCGGTGGGTTCACGACGAGGGAAGGCTTCCATTTTTCAACGGGCAATTGCGTTACCTTGCCGCCGAGACGGTGCGTTTGCAGCCGCAGCGTCCCCTCCCTGAGATTCCCGAAAACGGCCCGCAGAACGATCAATTCGCATGATGTGGGTGCTGCAAGAGAAGGCCCTCGCCGATGTGATGGAAGAGCGCATTAAAACGGATCGGACGCTCCAGCAGCCATTCGACGCCGCAGTGAAGTATGTTCAGCGTGGCGCAGCACCAAAACTCCATGCGCATGTCGAAGCATACAAGGAGCTGACCGACCGCCTTATCGTCGACTTCGGCGTGAAGGAAGACGAGGCTGTCAAGCCAACGGAGTAGTTCCCGGATTGTTGGCAACCCGGAAAGTGGCCGCTACCCGCGCTTAGACGTGCCGCGGAGCTCCGCCGCAAGTGATCACGTTCCGTACTCGATGTGCTAAGATTTGCGCTTGGGAGAGGCTGTGCGATTAAATTCGGAGCCGAATCGATGAAATTTGGAGTCGTACAATTTCCGGGATCGAATTGTGATGACGACGCGTACCATGCGATCGGCGCGGTGGTCGGCCAGCCGGTCGAATTTATCTGGCACCAATCGGAAAGTGTTTCGGGATTTGACGCCATCATTCTTCCCGGCGGCTTCGCTTTCGGCGACTACCTCCGCACCGGCGCGATCGCGCGATTTTCGCCCGTGATGCGCGTAGTCGGCAAGTTTGCCCGTTCCGGCGGCCCGGTCCTCGGTATTTGCAACGGCTTTCAAATTCTTCTCGAAGCGGGACTTCTTCCGGGCGCGATGCTGCGCAACAAAGGCCTGCGCTTTCTCTGCCGCCAGGTACATGTGCGGGTCGAGAGCACGGACACTCCGTTCACCTGCGCTGCGAGGCAGGGGCAAGTCCTAAAAATTCCCATCGCGCACATGGAAGGAAACTATTTCTGCGATGCCATCACACTCGCGGACCTCGAACGCAATCATCAAGTCATTTTCCGCTACGTGAATCCAGACGGCAGCGCCGCCGCTCCGGAAAATTCTGCCACCAATCCCAACGGCTCGCTCGCCGCCATCGCCGGAATTTGCAATCGCGAGCGCAACGTCGTCGGACTGATGCCGCATCCCGAGCGCGCGGTTGAATCGGCCCTCGGCTCCACCGACGGCCTCGTGCTGTTCCGCTCAATGATCGAAAGTCTTACCCGCCGCGCTGCGGTCCCGGCCTGATCGCGGCCTTCACGACCGCTGTGAACCTCGCTTGGCCAAGCCATCGTGAGGTACGCGGCGAGAGAAAATTAGCCGAAGAAGTCAGCGTCGTCGTACGTTTTCTCTCCGCGAAGGACATCGCTGCCATTTCGCACATCGGGCTTGTTCGTCAAGATGACGAAGCTCACCGGACAATCAGCGGTTGGATTGGTGAGTGTCGCGTAGTCGGCGCCTTTGCACGCCTTGTTGCCGCCGGAACACTGGGTGTTCAGCGCTTTGCCCTCGACCTTCAGCGTAAAATCCGAGATCGATTCGGTGTCGGACATGTCCGTCGTGATGTCCCAGGTCGCCGTTACCTGCGCGTGGTCTTTGCTCACCTTGATGGTGTATTGGAGCGACATGATTCTCCATCGTCTGCTGCTCGTCAGCTTTCGAGAGATCCTGCCACGGTATCGTCGGCCTGGCTCGCAGTCAACGGGGTTTTGCTACAAACGTCCAGCCGGACACGAGTTCGATGCGGCGAGCCATGAACGTGTGTTGCTTCAAGCGATCGAACGCCTGAAAGCCTTGAACATTTGATACTTTTCTTCTTCCTTAGAGTGAACATCCAAAGGCCGGGGAGCATTAACATCGAACGGTTCGCCGCTCTCAAATTTCTGCCGGAAGATTTGGCACGAGCAGTCCACAGCTTCCTTCGCTTGCCTCGGCTTCGATTTGCTGCGAAAATTTGCACGCGAGGTTTGCACTTTGAGGCTTCGCCGCCGAAGTGAAGCCGAAAAAGAGCGGTTTCTAATCTCAATCGTCAAGATTAGAAATCGACGCAAGCGATTGAAAATAAACGAGCGGGAAGCAACCTAATCGCAACCAAACCAGGGTACGTCGCGCTGCAAACCGGGCAAATGACGGCTTAAAATGATCGATACCGAAATCAAAATCACGCCGCAAGTCGCGGCTGAACACGGCCTGACCCCGGATGAATACGCTCGCATCCAGAAAATCCTCGGCCGCGATCCCAATTTCACCGAACTCGGAATCTTCAGCGTGATGTGGAGCGAGCATTGCTCCTACAAATCCTCGCGCGTGCATCTGAAGCGCCTTCCGACGCGCGGCACTCGCGTGGTGCAGGGGCCGGGAGAAAATGCCGGCGTGGTGGACATCGGCGACGGCCTGGTCGCCGTCTTCAAAATCGAATCGCACAACCATCCAAGCTTCGTCGAGCCATTTCAGGGCGCGGCCACCGGCGTCGGCGGAATCTTGCGCGACATTTTCACGATGGGCGCGCGTCCCATCGCGGTCCTCGACTCGCTGCGATTTGGTCCGATCGCTTCGGAGGCGGTTCCGCGCGGGAAAAATACAGGAGCGACCCCCGACGATATCGCGCGCAACCGGCGGATTCTCGATGGCGTGGTCCGCGGCATCGCATTCTACGGAAACTGTTTCGGCGTGCCGACCGTGGGCGGCGAAGTTCTCTTCGAACCGTGCTACGCGGCCAATCCTCTCGTCAACGCTCTCGCTTTGGGAATCGCGCGTCGCGAAGATTTATTTTTTGCGCGAGCCCGCGGCGCCGGCAACCCCGTGATTTACGTTGGTGCGAAAACGGGCCGCGACGGCATCCACGGCGCATCGTTACTCGCGTCGGCTGAGTTCAGCGAGGAATCGCAACAGAAGCGTCCCAACGTGCAGGTGGGCGATCCGTTCCTGGAAAAATTGCTGCTCGAAGCCTGCCTCGAAGCCATGCGCACCGGCGCGATCGTCGCGATTCAGGACATGGGCGCGGCAGGCCTCGCAAGCTCGAGTTCGGAAATGGCTTCGCGCGGAGAAATGGGGATAGAACTCGATCTCTCGCGCGTCCCGCAGCGCGAGAGCGGCATGACTCCCTACGAAATGATGCTTAGCGAATCGCAGGAGCGCATGCTTCTGGTTGCGGAGCGCGGCCGCGAGCGCGAAGTGTTCGACGTGTTCCATAAATGGGGACTCGACGCCGTCGAGGTCGGCCGCGTCACGGATGACGGTAAGTTGCGGCTTTTGCATCAAGGCCGCGTGGCCGCCGAAATTCCCGCGCACGCGCTCGCCGAAGAAGGCCCGAAATACGAGCGGCCAATCGCGCCGCCGGCAGCCGCGCGCGGGTCCTCCGCTTCCGCGCTCGTCGAATTTGCGCCCGTGGGCTCGGACTTGACCGAAAACTTTCGCCGCCTGCTTGCGTCGCTTTCAATCGCCTCGAAATACTGGATCACCGAGCAATTCGATTCCATGGTGCGCACGAACACCCGCGTCGGTCCCGGCTCGGGTGACGCCGCCGTGCTGCGCTTGAAAGAAACGAAGCACGCGCTCGCGCTGGCAACGGATGGCAATGGACGCTGGTGCTCGCTCGACCCGCGATTGGGCGCGATGCACGCGGTGGCCGAAGCGGCCCGGAACGTCGCCTGCACCGGCGCGCGGCCGGTGGCCGCAACGAATTGCTTGAATTTCGGCAATCCCGAAAAACCGGAAGTGATGTGGCAATTCAGCGAAGCGATTGATGGCATCGCGGAAGCCTGCCGCGCGCTCGATACTCCCATCACCGGCGGAAACGTCAGCTTCTACAACGAAACGCTCGGCAACGCGATTTACCCCACGCCGGTCCTCGGAGTTCTCGGCGTGCTGCAAGATGCCGACAACGCACTCGGATCAGATTTCCGCGGCGAAGGCGACACAATCGTTCTTCTCGACGCGGGGCGTGGCCCAGCATCGAGCGCGGTGCAGCAAAAAGAATTGTCTTCGTCCGAGTACGCGAAAACGATCCACGGAATTGTCGCCGGAGCGCCGCCGGCAATCGACCTCGATGACGAGAGACGCCTGATCGAATGCCTGATCGCGCTGGCAAACGAGCGCCTGCTTCTTTCCGCACATGACGTCAGCGATGGCGGCATCGCGGTCACGATCGCCGAATCGTGTTTTGGCGGCGAAATGCTCTCGGCGCACGTCGATCTCCCGCCTTTACCGGCCGGCGAGCCCGCCGAGGCCGCGATTTTTGGCGAACGGGGCGCGCGTGCCGTCGTTTCGATCTCGCCGACACTGCTTGCCCGAATCGCAAGCGTTGCGGCACAATATAAGATTACCGCGCAACGAATCGGCACGGTCGTACGCGGAGAATTTCGCATCCAATATAATGGCTCGCCAATCATCCGGGGAGATGTAAACTCGTTTCGCAAACCTTGGAGCCGTTCTCTCGCGCAGGCCATTGAAGGCGCATGACCCTGAAACTTCACACAATCGACGACGACCATTTCCACGACGAATGCGGAGTCTTCGGAATTTTCGGCCATGAAGAAGCCGCCAAGATGGCCTATCTTGGCCTCTACGCCCTGCAGCATCGCGGGCAGGAATCCGCCGGCATCGCTTCCACCGATGGCATAAATCTTCACGTCCACAAATCCATGGGTCACGTGCAGGAAATTTTCACGCCGCAAGTGATTTCGCGCCTTCCCGGCGCTGCTGCCATCGGCCACACCCGCTATTCGACGGCCGGCGATACCACGCTGACCAACGCGCAACCCGTGGTGATCGATTGCAACAAAGGAAAACTCGCGCTGGGCCACAACGGCAATCTGACGAATGCCATCGAGCTGCGCCGGCGGCTCGAGCATCGCGGCTCGATCTTTCAGACCACCAGCGACACCGAAGTGGTGGTGCATTTGATCGCGCGCAGCGCGGCCCGCAATCTTTCCGGCGCGCTGGCCGACGCGCTGAATCAAGTGGAAGGCGCCTATTCCATCACCATGCTCACCCGCGACGAACTGTACGCGATTCGCGACCCGCGCGGCTTCCGCCCGCTGAGCCTGGGGCGCATCAACGGCTCATGGGTGGTCGCATCGGAAACCTGCGCGTTCGATTTGATCGACGCCGAATACGTTCGCGAGGTGGAACCCGGCGAAATGGTGCGCATCTCCCGAAGCGGAGTGGAGTCCATCCGTTTCGCGCCGGACAAGCCGCATCAATACTGTATTTTCGAACACGTTTATTTTTCGCGCCCCGACAGCCTGGTTTTTGGACGCCCGGTAAATTTGAGCCGGGAGCGCCTCGGCAAGCTGCTCGCACGAGAACATCCGGCGGATGCAGACATGGTTGTGCCGGTCCCCGACTCTGGCGTGCCAGCCGCCGTGGGATACGCAGCGGAATCCGGCACTCCATTCCGCATGGCGCTGATCCGCAATCATTACGTTGGCCGGACGTTCATCGAGCCCGAGCAGGCCATCCGGGATTTTGGCGTGAAATTGAAATTGAATCCCGTGCGGCGAATGCTCGAAGGCCAGCGCGTGATCCTGGTGGACGACTCCATCGTTCGCGGCACCACCAGCCGCAAGATCGTTCGCATGGTTCGCGAAGCAGGCGCCACGGAAGTTCACGTTCGCATCAGCTGCCCGCCGACGATCTCGCCGTGCTATTACGGAGTGGACACGCCGCGGCGCAATGAGCTGATCGCCGCGAATCATTCCATCGAGGGAATCCGGAATTTTCTGGGCGCCGATTCGCTCGGCTATCTCTCGCTCGAATCTTTGCGCGCGGCGGTGGACGACACGGACGGGAAATTCTGCACCTCCTGCTACACGGGCAGCTACCCGACGGAGCTAGTGCAACTGGAAGTGGAGGCTCATCGTGCGAGCTGACGTGGAAGAATCCGCGGTGATGGAAAAGGAACGCAAGCGTCCGCTGACAACCAACGAGCGAATCTGGCGCGAGGTTGTTTCCTGGTTCTGGGTCATCCTGGCGTTCGTCGTCATCGAAGGCGCGTTCGTCCAGGCGCGCGTGATTCCCAGCGGCTCGATGGAAAATACCGTCCTAATAGGCGATCACTTGATCGTAAGCCGCATGGGCTACGACGCGGGAATTCCCTTCACGCGATTTCACGAGCCGCTCTGGCGCAAGCCCAAGCGGCAGCACATCATTGTGTTTCGGGCGCCGCTGCCTGGGAATCCGGATTTCATCAAGCGACTCATTGGCGTGCCGGGCGACCGCATCAAGATCGTCGGCGAGCAGGTTTACGTGAACGATATACCCTTGAATGAGCCGTACGCGCTGCGCGATTCCGACGGACTGGGACTTGCCGCGTATGATTATCCGCCGACGGCCGATAACACATGGTACGACCGCCTCACTCCCGAATGGGCCGAGGAACTTCCCAGGCACATCGTCAATGGCGAGCTCGTGGTTCCGCCCGGCGAATATTTCATGATGGGCGACAATCGCGACAACTCCTACGACAGCCGTTACTGGGGATTTGTCCCGCGTGCGAACATTATCGGCACGCCCGTGGTCATCTATATGTCGATCAACGCGCCGGAAGAAGTTTGGGAGCCGGGCCACATCGGCGAGCGCTTCGAAACTTATTTCGACGCCCTGATCCATCCGCGCGAAGTGCGATGGAGCCGGTTGTTCCACGTATTTTAAGTTTCGCGAAATTATCAGGCCCGCTCCAGGAAATGAGCTCTCGCCATGCGTTACTCCGATGCCGGCGTCAACATCTCCGTAGCCGATGAAGCCAAGCGGCGCATTGCCTCCATGGCTGGAAAGACGTTTCGGCGCGGCGTGCTTGCGCCAATCGGCGGCTTCGGCGCGCTTTTTCAGCTCGACCGCAAACGCTGGCGCGATCCGATCCTCGTCGCCAGCGCCGACGGTGTCGGCACCAAGCTGAAAATCGCCTTCGCCACGGGAATCCACTCGACGGTCGGCGCGGACATTCTCAATCATTGCGTCAACGACATTCTCACGCAAGG
>JANWJR010000038.1 GCA_025451835.1 Candidatus Acidiferrales bacterium
TCTTCTCGTTCGAAGCGTCGCGCTCGAGAAATCGGCGGATGTTGCGCAAGACTTCAGCCAGCATTTTCTGCGTCAGTTTTCCGGTGAAGGTGTTTTGCTGGCTGGGATGAAAAGACGCGAACAGGCGGGGCAAATCTCCGGGGAGGTTGTAACTCACGCCGTGACCGAATGGAAAGGCAGCGAGAGTCTTGATTTGGCCGCGTTCTTTCAGCAGCCCCAGATATGTGCGCATGGCGATCGAACCGAGAGCCAGCAGCGCGCGCGGCTTCAGTAACTCCAGTTCCTTCTCGAAATAGGGCCGGCAATTTGCCATCTCGGAGGGCAAAGGCTTGTTCGCGGGCGGCGCGCAGCGCACCGCAGCCGCGATGTAGGCGTTTTTCAGTTGCAAGCCATCGTCGCGATGCACGGAAGTGGGCTGGCTCGCGAAGCCAGCGCGGTAAAGGCCTTCGTACAAAAAGTCGCCTGAACGATCGCCAGTAAAAACCCGGCCGGTGCGATTGCCGCCGTGAGCTGCGGGAGCGAGACCCAGGATCAGGAGTTTTGCATGCGGATCGCCGAAACCCGGAACGGGTTTGCCCCAATAATTCCATTCGCGATAAGCGCGGCGCCGCATTTCCGCCACTTCTTCGCGGTACCGGACCAGCCGTGGGCACTTCCGGCATTCGATAATCGAGCAGTTCAGTTGTTCGAGCTCGTTCAAAATCTCTCCGTCAAAACGCTATCATGAATTGATGGCGCGGTCTCGGATCATCCGTGCAGCTATGCAGCGCGGAGATTTTCTTTTAGGATAACTCCCGGCGGTTTCCAGGAGCACTGAACCTCGATGGATCGATCACCCGAAAAGCTTGTGTTCGTCGCACCGGAGTCTGCGGCCAGCGGGAACCTCAAGTCCGCTTTGCAGGACGCAGGCTATGACCTTGCCTGGTTCGCCGCCGTGCATGAAGGGCTCGAAGCTGTGCGCCAGCCGGACGTTGGCCTGCTGCTGCTGGACGCGAGTTCGGGCGTCTCCAGCGCATCCGAAGCGATCGCGACAGTGCGCGGCTCGGCGGCAACTGAAAACGTCCGCGTGATACTCCTCACCGGGCCGGAAGCAGGCGATCGTGCGGCAGGATTGGATCTGGGAGCGGACGACGCGCTCTCAGCTCCCGCCGACCCCGCCGAGGTGGTCGCGCGGGTCCGCGCTCAATGCCGCGCGCTTCGGGCAGAAGCTCAACTTCGCGATAGGGCGCGCATTTCCGACGAAGGCCAACAGATCGCACACACAGCATTCGAAGCACTTGCGGTCACGGAGAAAATGACCAGCGACGCCGTCAGCCTCGATCGCCGGCTGAAGTTTGGAGTTGCCGCGGTGTTCGTGGCGGCAGCACTAATGGCGGGAATTTATTTCCTGTTTGCTCACACGGCGCACAAGGAGACAGTGCGTTCCAACGCAACGATAGCCCGCCTGGAAGGCGGCTTGATGCACCAGCAGGACTTGATCGCCCAGGTACGGAAGCTGCGCACGAAAGAAGCCGGTTCCTCGAACCAGCCAGCCTCCAAGGACGAGCTTCAAAAAAAGGCCGCAGACCTTAAAGCGAAAATGTCGACGGCCGGCTCGAACGAGGTTGCCGCACTGCAAAAGCAACTGGTCGAAACCAACATCCGACTGAAGCGCATCGAGCAGAATAGCGATGCCGCCGAACGCCTAATCGCCCAGGATGTTCCTAGCGTGTGCTTGTTGCACGTTGCAGTGGCCTTCAACAATCAGAAAACCGGGCAGCGATTGCGCTATGCCGGATTAAACTCCCAGGGAGAGCCGCTGCAGGATAGCGACGGCAATCCGATTCTCACGCTGGAAGGACGCGGCCCGGAAGTGATGCTCGACGTATTCGGAACGGGGTTTCTCGTGGGTTCCGGGCGTCTTCTCACGAATCGCCACGTGGCCGAGCCGTGGTGGAAGAATGATGAGATCAAAGATCTGACGAGCCAGGGGTTTCAGGCGCAGATTTCATCGATTCATGCGTACTTTCCCGGCGAAAAACATGGCTTGGCCGCGGAAATTCAGGAGATTTCGCAAGAGGCGGACCTGGCCACGATGCGCATCGACGACGCCGATCTGAGGCGCGCGGCCCTGGCCGTCGACTCAGGCCCAGCCGCTGCGGTAAGGGGCGAGCCGGTAGTGTCCGTCGGTTACGCAACAGGATTGGCGGCGATTCTTGCGCGGACTGACGAAGACACGGCGCAACGGATTCTGACGCAAAGCGGAGGGAATGTGTCGGACGTGCTGGACGAGCTGTCGCGGCGCGATTTGATCCGCCCTCTCGTCACGCAGGGCCATATCGGTGATATTCTTCCCGGAAAGATCGTCTTCGACGCGCAAACCACCTCCGGCGGCTCCGGCGGCCCTCTGTTTAATCATCAAGGGAAGGTCATTGGCGTCACATTCGCGGTGCTGACAGGGTTTGGCGGCTCGAACTTTGGCATTCCGATTCGCTTGTCGCAACCTCTCCTCACTCAGTGATGCTGGTCGGGTTACAGACCCGCTGGCCAAGCAGGCATCTGGCAGCGCAGCACGGCTTTGACTCAGCCACGATGACGTTTTAGACTTGTCACCGTGCGCTCCGTTTCTCGCGGCTACGGCTATCGGTTCGACCTTGGTAGTTACTTTCCCCCTGCGATCAAGACAATTTGTATCGCCTGCGTTTGCGTTTTCACCCTACAGGAGCTTTCCGAGCTGATCTTTCACGCGGCAGGCGCGAATTTCTGGGCCCTATGGTTCGGGTTGGTGCCACAGGAAGTAGTCCACGGCTTTATCTGGCAGCCTTTTACCTACCTGTTTCTCCACGGCGGCATTTGGCACATCCTGCTCAATCTTCTCTTCCTCTGCATGTTCGGAGCGGACATCGAACGCGCGTGGGGTTCGCGGCGCTTCTTCGGTTATTTCTGTCTCTGCGGCATTGGCGCGGGCGTCATCAACGTCGTGGTGAAGGAACTAATCGTCTCCTGGCACTGGGCGCGGCCGGAGAGCCTGTCCGTTCCCACGATTGGCGCGTCGGGGGCGATCTATGGAGTGTTGCTGGCTGCGGCTATGATCATGCCACACAGCCGTGTGTGGTTTTTCCCTCTGCCTGTCACCGTTTCGATGCGAGTTTTTATTATCGCGATGATCGCCATCGAATTTTTTGGCACGATTGGAGCCTCCGGCGACAACGTCAGCCACGTCTGTCATCTTGGCGGCATGCTCGTGGGTTACGTCTACCTGCGCCGACGGCGAGGATCGGTGCTTTATAGTTTCCGCAATCATTTTTCGGATTGGAAGCGGCGGCGTCTGCGAAAGAAATTCGAAGTGTACGCCCGCGATCATCAGGACAAGCCGCCATCACGCCCGGACAACTGGGTGAATTAGTTGCGGAAGAGTAGCGGCGGCGCCCGCCGGCCATTTCGTTCTTCGCTTTCTTCGCGTCCTGATATCAGCCGCCGATAAGGACCAGGCGCATCAGGTTCGTCGTGCCGCGCGTGCCAAGAGGGGTTCCGGCGATCACGCCGATCACATCTCCGCGCTTCACGAGCTTCTCTTCGAGCAAGCGGACTTCGGCCGCTTTGACCAGCGCGTCGATGTCGCGGACTTTCGTGATGCGGCGCGGAAACACACCCCATAACAAACTGAGCCGGCGGCGAGTCTCGCGGTTCGGCGAAAACGCGATGATCGGCGGGCGCGGCCGGTATTTCGAGACGAGCCTGGCGGAGGAGCCCGACTCCGTGAAGACGGCGATGGCTCTCATGTGAAGCTCTTCGGCCGCGTGGCAAATCGCTTCCGCAATGGCCTCGTTGATCTGCAGTTCGGTGAAGCGCGCCGGACGCCGCGCGTCAGTGACGCTTGCTTCGGCTTCACGGATGATGCGGTCCATCATCACGATCGATTCCAGGGGATAGCTTCCCGCCGCTGTTTCGCCGGAAAGCATCAGCGAATCGCTTCCATCGAAGATTGCGTTCGCCACGTCGGAAGCTTCCGCGCGCGTTGGCCTGGGGCTGTGCTCCATCGAATCGAGCATCTGCGTTGCCGTGATCACGGGAACCAGTGCGTTGCGCGCTTTGAGGATGATCTGCTTCTGTATCACCGGAACTTTTTCCGGATTCATTTCCACGCCCAAATCGCCGCGCGCTACCATCACGCCATCCGCGACGCTCAAAATTTCGTCCAGATTGTCGATCGCTTCCGGCTTTTCGAGTTTTGCGATCACTGGCGTATCCTTCCGGGCGCGCGCGATGGCAGCTTTCGCGGCGCGAACGTCGTGCGCCGTTCGGACAAAGCTTAGCGCGATATAATTCGCGTCGAGCTTTAGCGCGAACGCGAGGTCCCGGCGATCCTTCGGAGTCAGCGATGGAATTTTCAGCTTGATCCCAGGAAGATTGATGCCCTTTTGTTCGCCCAGCTCGCCCCCATCTTCCACCTGGCAAATAACTTCACGGCCGTGTGTGGATTGCACGCGAAGTGCGATGTCGCCATCGCTAAGAAGAATCCGGTCGCCCTTGTGCACCGATTCCGGCAACGCGCGGAACGTGGTGCTCACGCCTTCGGCGGTGCCTGCAATATTTTTGGTGGTAATCGTAAAGCGCTGCCCGAACCGCAGGCGCACCGGCCTTCCGCCCTCGAGCAGGCCCGTGCGAATTTTCGGCCCCTGCAGATCCGCGAGAATACCGACGGGCTTTTCGTAATTGCCCGAGGCCCGCCGCACCGCGATCACTCGCTTCTCATGCTCCTCGCAAGTGCCGTGGGAGAAATTCAAGCGCGCCACATCCATCCCTGCACGCACCATGCGGTCGATCATTTCGGGTGAGGAACTGGAAGGCCCGAGTGTGCATACGATCTTGGCCCGTCGATTTATCATGCGGATTATTTGACCACGGTGAAATCACTGACAATACCGTAGAGAAATTCAACCCCCTTGCGAAAAGAATCGAGCGGAATCCGCTCGTCATCGGCATGCATGCGCAAGATGTCGCCTTCATCCAGTGGAAATGGAAGCAAGCCGCAGGCCTGCACGTTGCGCAGCCGCAGCGGCGTGGAATCGGTGGATCCCGTGGACATTTCAGGCACGACCGCCGCCCCGGGAAATTCTTGCTGCGCGACGCGCGAAATCGTATTGTAAAAATCGGATGTCACGGAAGAGGACGGAGCGGCCTCGCCCTCTTCCGGTTCCACTTCAAAACGAACTTGCGGGTCATTCACGAGCTGTTGCAGTTTCGCGAGCAGCGGTTCGGCCAGATTGCCCGGAAGAAGCCGGATATTTAGCACGCCTCGCGCTTCGGACGGAACCACGTTGTTGCGAATTCCGGCTTGCAGCATGGTCGGCGCAACGGTATCGCGCAGCATCGAATTCCACACCGGGCTCGCATCGGAAATCCAGCGTGCGGCGTGGGCTCCCCGGTCGGATGTTTCGAGCGCTCGCATCCACTTGCCGGTTTCTTCATCTTCGACGGGCGCCAGCCCTTCAAAATATGCACGAGTTACCGAGTTGAATTGCACGGGCGTCTCGTACGTTCCAATCTTCGCGATGGCCGCTGCAAGATGAACAACGGCATTATCTTTTCGTGGAACCGATCCGTGCCCGGAAGTTCCCGTGGCGATCACATCCACGTTTACCGCAACTTTCTCGCTCACCTGAATCCCGGTGTACTGCACCTTGCCATTCTTCATGACCACGCGGCCACCTTCGTTGATGGCATAACCCGCCGCGATTTTGTCCCAATGTTTTTCGACTGCGAATTTCATGCCGGTTTCGCCGCCTGTCTCTTCATCCCCTTCCGCCAGCAGGATTACATCGCGGTTCAGATGAGCGCCTGAGCGTTTCAGTTCGATGAGCGTGGCAAGATTCGCGATGACCATACCTTTGTCGTCAATCGCTCCGCGTCCGTAGAGATAACCGCCTTTGATAACCGCGCCGAATGGATCGACGGTCCATTTGCTCTTGTCCACTCCGACAACATCGAGATGGCCCAGCAAAAGCAGCGCACGGGAAGGATCAGGCACGGCGCTGGAAGAGAGGCGCGCGACCAAAAATCCACGGCCCGGCGTGCTTTCGAAAATCTCGCAGGGAATGTTTTCCTTCTGAAGAATAGCAGCCAGATATTTTGCCGCGACCAGTTCATTGCCCGGAGGATTGCTCGTATTGATGTGAATCAGGCCCTGCAGCCAGCCGATTGCTTCGTTTTCGAGACCCGAAAAATTAGCGCTCGCAACCGCACTCGCCGGACCCTGAACCGATTGGGCCCGTAACGGGGCAAGGCAAAGCAGCGTGCCGCCCACCACGACCAGCAGGCTTCGAGCGATTGAACGAACCATCCTTCTCGCCTCCATCATCCACAACACCTATATCGACCGACAAAGAATCTTCGATATTACCACGTCGTCCCAGGCGTTCGGCTCGCGACCGCTGCTGCGTTTCCGCTTTGTAAGCTTTGTAATTGACCATCCCTCGCGACCGTGGCAGCATCCAAATCGGCTAGGGGATAACCATGCAATCGAAGATGCAACCTCGCATATGGATTCGTGCGATTCTACTGGCGGCTCTCATCGCGGTGCTGGGCATTCCACCGGGCGCTTTTTTGGCATTCGCGCAACAGGAAGGCCCGGAAAAACCTCCTCCCGCTCAGCAGTCGCCCCCGCCAGCCGCCCCGCAGAACGGGCCGACGCAGCAGAAGCCGCCGGCTGCCCCGCCGCCGCAGGCGACCATCACGGCGGAATCGAATCTCGTCAATATCGACGCCACGGTGACGGACCAGGATGGGAACGTACTGACAAATTTGAAAAAGGAAAATTTTCGCGTCCTCGATGATGGCCACGCGCAGCAAATCACCAATTTTGCTCCGACCGAAGCTCCCATTTCGATCGTGATTCTCATGGAGTTCAGCGCTAAGTCGTACGGATTCTGGCAAGGCGCTTTCGGATACAAAGCGAAGGAATGGGCTTACGATTTTCTCAGCCATCTGAATGACAAAGACTGGGTTGCTTTCAAGACTTTCGATTTGAAGACCACTCTCCAGGTGGATTTCACGCGCAACAAGAATGAGGTTGCGCAATCGGTTGCTTCTCTCTTTTTCCCCAGCTTCAGCGAAGCCAACCTGTTCGATGCTTTGATCGAAACGCTCGATCAGATGCGCGATGTGCAGGGTAGAAAAGCCATTCTCGTTCTCGCCACCGGGTTCGATACCTTCAGCAAACATACTCTCGATCAGACCTACAAGCGATTGAAGGAAACCGACGTTCCAATTTTTTGCGTGGGCATGGGCGAAGAGATCGATCTCTACTCCACGGGAAATGACATTGGCTACCTGCAGGCAAAAAATCAACTCACGCAGTTCGGTGCGATGACCGGCGGCTACGCCTGGTTTCCGCGATTTCAAGGCGAAGCGCCCAGCATCTTCAATTCGATCGCTGCAATCCTGCGAAGCCAATACACGATTGGTTTCACGCCGAGTACGCCGCCCGACGGAAAATATCACAAGCTGAAAGTGGAAGTAGTGGACGAGCAGGGAGACCCGCTGCTGCTCCCCGACAAAAAGGGCCACAAGAAGAAGCTGACCATTTTCGCGCGGCAGGGATACTCATCGCCAAAGCCAACGCCGGCCGATTAGCATTTCGCGATCCCGCGGCGGTCACCAGCGGAAGAATCACGCTCAGCCGGCCCGCGTGAAGGGGAAAACGAAGTACTTTTAGGCAGCCGCACGACGGTCCAAAACGGCATGTTCGGTGTTTGTAGCTAAACGGTGCGCCGTCGTCGATACGTTAGCCACTCGCAAGAACTTTGACCGCGACATTTAGCGCGGCGATCCCGAACTGGCGGCATCACTCCTTCGTCTTGGGCGCTATCCTGGGTTCGGGGACCACAGGGGTAGCAGGTGTCGCGGGAATCGCGGGCGGCATTGGAGGTATCGGTTTCACCAACGGCGGGTAGTCCATGTCCGGGAGTTTAGTTGGCGTGTCGTACACCACATCTGAAAGCTGAATCGTTTCACTCATCGAAGCCCCTCTAACTTGGCAATCTGGTCCTGCGATTTTACCATCAGCCTCGGTTTATTCGCCAAACTATGCGCCGGCTGCGATAGTTCGACCCTTTTCTCTTCCAGTGCAATCAACTCGTTTGGGGTTGCCGCGGGCAAATTGCGAAACAGCAGGTCGTACTTCAGTCTTAGCTGCTCGTATTTCATGCTCAAGCTCGACGAGTCTACTCCTTTGCGTTCCTTCCTGGCGACCACTGCATATGCGCTCAGGGCAGCAGTCAGAAGAGCAAGAAGCGTCGGCACCCAAGGGTGTGATTCTTTTAACGATGAGACAAAGGTTCCTGCGGCGCCGCAAGACAAAAATAACGAGCACCAGGTCATGAACGCCTGCTGTTTTTGGTACTTCGAAGAGAGGCTGGCAAAGTAAAGGCTATGGACTTTGGAAGTATACAGTCCTTCCCAAACTCGCTTCGTTTCTTCGGCAGAGAGCGCCATTGCCGGGCATATTAAACACACTTTTCGAATTGGTTCAACTGCTCGGTTTAGGGAACCAATCAATGTTCTTAGAGAGCGGGGCATCCGGCTCAAAGCGCAGATAGAAGCGGTGTCGACGGTGGAAGGATTCGAGAATGTAAAAGGAACGAAGCTGCGGAAGCCCCGAAAATCCGCATCCATTGCAAAAACAAAGCACAAGGGATGATTGGATGAGAACGAAGGCTCCGATGCCGGGCCGAGTATGCTTCTGGTTGGAGGACCGAAGCGAATCGGTCAAACGAAAGGAGCCTTCCATGCTGATTATAGGATGTGACTACCATCCCA
>JANWJR010000039.1 GCA_025451835.1 Candidatus Acidiferrales bacterium
TAGAAGTCAGGCTCCGTTCTGTACGTTTCCGCGAGCTTCGTGTACACCGGATTCGCCGCTTCTTTGTGTACCCCTTTCCATGATGCCTTCGCCCGCGCCCGCTGCTCCTCCATCGCCTTGTTGAAACCGACTTCATCGAGCGCGAAGCCCTCATCGCCGAGCACGTCGCGCATGAAATCGAGAGGTAAGCCATACGTGTCGTATAGTCGAAATGCCTTTTCGCCCGAGAAAGCAATCAGACCGAGCCGCTTTTCTTTGCTCCAGAGGTCGGGCTCTACATCCTCGTAAAGTTTTTTTAGGCCCGTGTCTATGGTTCGGGAAAATTGCTTTTCTTCTTCGTCCAAAATGCGCGCAATGTGGGCGAATTTCTCCTCCAATTCTGGATATGCCGACTTCATACCAGCGACGACGGAAGGCAGTATCAAGGAAAGAAATGGGAAGTCAGCCTTGAGAAAGCGGACTTGTAGAAGGGCGCGCCGAATAATTTTGCGGAGCACATAGCCACGGCCTTCGTTTGACGGGACAACACCATCTGATATCAGGAAAGTGGCAGCACGCGAATGATCGGCGATGATTCGAAGGGATGGAAGACGGCCGCCACGACTACGTGGCGGAGGTATTGCCGCAGATTCGCCCATTCCCTTGGTAACGAAAGCCCGGTTTCTTTCTGACTCGGTGCTTACCCTAGCGAGGTTTGCGGCCTCTTCGACCAGCGGCTGGAATAAATCCGTATCGAAGTTGCTGATTTTGCCTTGGAGGACGGCCGCGAGACGTTCGAGGCCGGCGCCGGTGTCAACGGATGGCTTCGGCAGGGGATTGAGCTTGCCGCTTGCGTCGCGATTGAACTGCATAAAGACGAGATTCCAGATTTCGACGTAGCGGCCGCAGTCGCAGGGGAATTTGCAATCTGCGTGTCCTTCGTCGGACGCGGCAGGCCCCATGTCATAGTGGATTTCGCTGCACGGGCCGCAAGGACCGGTGTCTCCCATGGCCCAGAAATTGTCGCTGAGTCCCGGCACTTCGATGACGCGATCCTTGGGCGCGCCAGTCGCAACCCAGAGCGAGGCGGCATCGTGGTCGGGCGGCAACGCCACTCCCGGCGAGACTTCCGCGCCGCCAAAAACGGTGAAGTAGAGTTTTTCGATCGGAATCGCGTACCAATGCGGTGAGGTGATCAGCTCCCAGGCGAAGGCGATGGCGTCCTTTTTGAAATAATCGCCGAAGGAAAAATTGCCGAGCATCTCGAAGAACGTGTGATGGCGGTTGGTGAAGCCGACGTTTTCGAGGTCGTTGTGCTTGCCGCCGGCGCGAACGCATTTCTGGCAGGAGACGGCGCGTTTGTAGTCGCGCTGCTCGATGCCGAGGAAGACATCCTTGAACTGGTTCATCCCGGCGTTGGTGAACAGCAGCGTGGGATCGTTTGCCGGAACGAGCGAGGAACTGCGGACCACGCGGTGGCCGCGCTCCTCGAAGAATTTCAGAAATGTGCTGCGAATCTCATTCCCGGTCCAGACTTTGGTCACAATGGCCTCAATCGAAACGCTTCATTATCGCAAACGCGTTTGGCGCTCGCAACGCGAGCGCCAGGCTGCTGCCGCCGGCGACGAAAGAAACCGAAAACCGCCGAGGGTCGAAATGTTATCCTCGAAAGGCCCGATTTTTTGTCGATTAGAGCGGGTAGCGGCCCTTTGTTTTCAGCATTTTCGCCCATTTTCTAATCCCTGTTGTGCCGATTAGAAATGCCTCGTTTTTAGCAGCTTTTGGCGGGCCGCCGTTGCTAACTTGTTGCAGCCTGTCATCGCCAGGTGTCATCGCCGAAGCAGAGTAGCACGGCGAGGATGGCGGAGTCTCAAGACGAATATGTGGACAATTATTGCTGCGGCTCGCAATTTCGTGACAGGCGCCCGTGACGAGATTACTGGACGGAGAAATTACCGGCTTCAATTCGCCGAACGCTGTGTTTCTCGGCAACGGTTTTTCAGTCGTGGTGCTCGCAAACTCCGTCCCTTGCCGCCTTGGGCCTGGTGGACGCGACCGCCGGCGCAGTTTGCAAAAATTCTCAGCTAGCCGGCAACTGCTGACGTAAGCCTCTCTAACCGCCCACCGCTCGGGCTCATGCTGGCGCCTCCGTTTACTTATCGCAAACAGTGGATTTCGCGGGGGTATCCGACGTTTGCCGGCGATGCTAGCATGATACTGCCGACGGTTTTCAATTCGCCTTCGGAGGCACGATCGTTATGTTCTTACATGCGCGACATTCGAATCCCGAGCGAGGCGGCTCGGGAATGAATCTCATCCTGACGCTGGCCGTGCTCGGGTCGATGATTTTCGCCGGCGTCGAGATCATGCCGGCGTACTTCGCGAATTACCAGCTTCAGGACGCCATGGAAACCGAGGCGCGTTTTGCGCTCAGCAGGTACCCAAAAGAAACCACGGACGACATCCGCGGCGATATCTGGCGAAGGGTGCAGGATCTCGGAGTACCGGCTAAAGAAGATGATATCCACGTAAGCGCTAACCAGGGCATTTGCGAGATATCCCTTGATTATTCCGTGCCCGTTGACTTGCGCGTGTATCAATTCACCCTTGATTTTCATCCCCACGCAGACAACAAGTCGATTTAGAATAGCCTCTTACTCAGATCGCCGGGCCCTGAAGTGCGGGCCGGGAATGCGAGTGCCAGCCCTGCCGGACCCAGCCGGCGGCTTTTGCAAATGGCGGCTCGCAGGGACTTTTGGCGGAGAAACTGATTGCGGATCCGGATCGCCCGTGGTTTTTGGACATCGCGCTTTGGCATCGCGCTGCTGGGCACAGCGCTCCTTCTTCTGATATCCGGCACGGTGGTACTTGCCTACTACTACATTGAATTCGGCCATCTGATTAACCAGCACCTTACGGGTCAAATTTTCCAGACAACCTCGCGCGTGTACTCGGGACCAGGGCACATCGCCGTAGGCGAGAAGATGCGGCCGAAGGAACTGGTCGATTATTTATTGCGCGCGGGATACCAGTCCGAAAATTTCGAAGGCTCGCCGGGCGAATTCAAAGCGACCGGGTCGAAGATCGAAATTCGCCCATCGGTGAGCTCCTACTTCCACAGTAGCAACGCATTGCGCGTGAATTTTGCGGCTTCCTCGATTTCGCAAATCACGCAGCTTTCCGACGGGCAGCAGGTGGAATCGGCGGAAGTCGAGCCGGAGCTGATCACCAATCTCTTCGACAGCGCGCGGGAGAAGCGCCGGGTGGTGCGCTTCGACGATCTGCCCAAGAATCTTGTGGACGCGGTGCTGGCGGCCGAGGACAAGCGATTTTTCGATCACGGCGCGCTCGATTTCATTCGCGTATTCGGCGCCGCGTTTTACGACGTGCGCAGCGGACAGAAAGCACAGGGGGCCAGCACGATCGACATGCAAGTGGCGCGCAGCTTCTTTTTCACCACCAAGCGCGAATGGCGCCGCAAAGCCAAGGAAATCCTGATGGCTTTCGAAATCGACCAGCGATTTTCGAAGCAGCAGGTCTTCAACCTCTACGCCAACGAAGTGTATCTCGGGAACCGCGGCAGCTTCGCCATCCGCGGGTTCGGCGAAGCGGCGCAGGCCTATTTTGGCAAGGATGTCCGCGAACTGAGCCTGGGCGAGTGCGCGTTCCTGGCGGGAATCATTCGCGCGCCAAACCACTACTCGACGGCGGAAAGGCATCCCGACCGCGCGATCGAAGCGCGCGACCGCGTGCTCACGCAGATGGTGGACGACGGCTACGTTCCGGCGGCGGAAGGCGGCGATGCGAAGAAGGCCAAGCTGCATTTCGTCAACGGAGGCATTGAGACCAGCGCGGCGCCGTATTTCGTGGACATGGTGAAGGACCACCTGCTCGAGAAATTCACCGAAAACGACCTCGAGACGCAAAGCTTCCGGATCTATACGACGCTCGATCCCCAATTGCAGAGCGCGGCGGGAGACGCAATTGAGCTGGGCGGGAAGCAAGTGGACAAGCTGCTCGCGCGGCGCTACGCGCTATGGAAGAAGAAAGGCCAGGTTGTGCCGCACGTCCAGATCGCGCTGGTGGCGATGGATCCGGACACGGGGGAAATTCGCGCGCTGGTCGGCGGGCGGGATTATGGCGAGAGCCAGCTCAATCACGCGCTGGCGCACCGGCAGCCGGGGTCTGTTTTCAAGCCATTTGTATATGCAGCGGCGTTTGACAACGGGGTGGAGGGCTTGCAGCCGGTGGTAACGCCGGTGACCACCGTGGATGACGTGCCGACCACATTTGAATTCGACGGAAAGGAATACACGCCCAACAATTATGGCGAGGAGTTCTACGGCACCGTTAGCGTCCGCGATGCGCTGATCCACTCGCTCAACGTTGCGACGGTAAAAGTAGCGGAAATGATTGGATATCCGCGCGTGGTGCAAGTAGCGCGGCAAATGGGTTTCAGCGGGAATATTCAGCCGACGCCGGCGGTGGCGCTGGGCGCGTATGAAATGACGCCGATTGACGTCGCGGCAGGCTATACGGCATTCGCAAACGGAGGCAATCGGTCGGAGCCGCTCTTCATTCGCAGCGTCCTGACATCCGATGGCAGCGTGGAAGAATCGGCATCGCCAAAGACCCGCGCGGTGCTGGACCCGCGAGTCGCCTATCTGGTGACAAACCTGATGGAAGGCGTAATCAACCGAGGAACGGGCGTCACGGTGCGCTCGATGGGATTCGACGCGCCGGCGGCAGGGAAGACGGGAACCTCCCGCGACGGCTGGTTTGCGGGATTCACTTCGAACCTGCTTTGCGTGGTGTGGGTGGGGTTCGACGACAATCGCGATCTGACTTTGTCCGGCAGCCAATCAGCAGCGCCGATCTGGGCGGAGTTCATGAAGCGCGCGGTGGCCCTGCCGGAGTACCACAAGACCGAACCGTTCGCGCCGCCGCAGGGCGTGGTGGAGCTTGCGATCGATCCGGAGACAGGACAGCTTGCTTCGCCGAATTGCCCGCAGACGGCGCAAGAATTTTTCGTGGCCGGAAGCGAACCCACGCAGATTTGCGATCTGCACGGGCGTACCGCCCAGGGAGGTCCGGGAGCCTGGCTTTCGCACCTCTTCGGCAAATCCGCGAACTCTTCGCCGCCGCCTCCCGCTGGAGTGAATCCACCCCCTGGCGAAGGCCAGCCGAAGCCGCCAGCCGAGCAGGAAAAGAAAAAGGGGTTTCTCGACAAAGTTTTTGGTATCTTTGGAGGCAGCAAGAAGCCTGCGGAACAGCCGAAGCCGCAACCTCAGCCGCAGGACAAGTAGCGCAACAGGGATTAAAGGAGCAGGGCGATGAAACCAGCAGCCCTCTTTGCCATCCCGCTGACTCTCCTCTTGGCGACTGCCGCCCGCGCGCAGCAAGAGCCGGCTGTACCCGTCGCATCGTCACAAACCGTGTCCGCTCCCGCCACCGCCGCGCCGATGACCCCGCTGCAGATTGCCGTGATGCGCGGCGATATTCTGATGGCGCGGAAAGAATTCCGCGAGGCCATCCGCGCGTACGAGCAAATTCTGGGCGAGCATCCCAAAGACGCGGAAGTGCTGAACAAAATGGGCATCGCTTTTCAGCAGCTCGATTATTTGAAGACCGCGGGGCATTGTTACAAGAAGTCCATGAAGGCGGACAGGCGGTACGCAAGCGCGGTGAACAACCTGGGCACGGTGGAATACGAAGAGCATCACTATGGAAAGGCCATCAAGCTTTACAACCAAGCCGTCCCGTTGGGGCAGGATTTGTCCATCGTTTACAGCAACCTGGGCTACGCGTATTTCGCCGACAAGAAATATCCCAAGGCGATGAGTTCGTTCGAGCAGGCCCTGGCGCTCGATCCGGATGTGTTTACCCGCAAAAGCGAGAACGGCACCATCGTTCAGCAGCGCACGGCTACCGATCCCGGGCTCTTCTATTACTTCGTCGCGAAAACCTATGCGTTGGCGGGAGACGCCGAACACGCCGCACATTATCTGAAGCTGGCGCGGGACGACGGGTACAAGGAATTTCTCAACGCGCAAACCGACCCGGCCTTCGCGAAGGTGATCGCGGACCCGCGCGTGAAAGACTTGCTGGTGATGCCTCCGCCGTACGCGAGCGGTCGAAAGCAGCCGCGTTCCAGCTAAACGCGATTTCCAGGGATTTCCAAGAGCGCACGGCTGTCTCCAACAACTGTTCCGTCCATCCTTGAATTCTCTTGCTATAATACGCGCCGAGATGGCGCTCCGTTTGTCCCGATACATTCTGCTGGGTGTCTGCGTGGCCGTGCTGGCTGCGGCTGGCGTTCGCGCTGCGACGCAGCGGGCATCGGCGGCTCCGTCTGGTCCGAACGTCGCTGCTTCCACGGTTGCCCAGTTGCGCATTGACGGCGAAATCGAGCCGATCCTGGCCGAATATATCGTCAACGGAATCGAGCAGGCCAACAACAGCCACGCTTCCCTGATTTTGATCACGATAAACACTCCGGGCGGCCTCGACACCTCGATGCGCTCGATCATCCACGCGATTCTCACGTCGCGCGTGCCGGTGGTCACATACGTCTCGCCCACGGGCGGGCGCGCGGCATCGGCGGGATTTTTCATTCTGCTTTCGGCGGATGTGGACGCCATGTCGCCGGGAACGGAAACCGGCGCGGCGTCGCCGATCATGGAACTCGGCGGCGAGCCGATGAAGATCGACGACACGCTGCAAAAGAAAATCATGAACGACGCGACGGCGTACCTGCGCAGCTACGTCTCGAAGCGCGGCAGAAACGTGGAACTGGCTTCGACAGCCGTCACCGATGCGAAAGCGTTCAGCGACAGCGAAGCGCTCAGCGGGAAGCTGATCGACCTCGTGGCATCATCGCCCGAGGAACTTCTCGCCAAGCTCAACGGCCGCACGATTGCGCGTCTCGATGGTTCGACGATGCAACTGGCGCTGGCGAATCCCGTGATCGTCGCTCAGGAAATGACTTCGCGCGAGAAATTCCTGTCGCGAATCGTGCAGCCGGACGCATTTTTCATCCTGCTGATTCTGGGAGTTCTCGGGCTGTACACGGAATTCACGCATCCGGGGATGTTCGCGCCGGGCGTCTTCGGCGGAATTTGCCTGGTGCTCGCGCTTTTTGCGATGCACTTGCTTCCCGTTTCGCTGGCGGGGCTGCTGCTGATCATTCTGGCATTCGCTCTTTTTATACTGGAAGCCAAGTTTCCCACTCACGGAGTGCTTGGCGTGGGAGGCGTGATTTCCATGGTGCTGGGCGCGCTGTTTCTGATTCGCTCGCCGATGACGGGGATGGGCGTGAGCCTCAGCACGGCGCTGGGCGTGGCGATTCCGTTCGCGATCATCGTCATCATCCTGATGCGGCTGGTGCTGCGTTCGTTCAAGTGGAAGCAGAGCACCGGGGAAGAAGAATTGATCGGCGAGAATGGCGACGTCACGGAGCCGGTCGGCATTGCCGGGAGCGTCGGAATGGTGTTCGTTCACGGCGAACTGTGGCGAGCGGTGGCGCGGGATGGCGCAGCGATTCCCAAGGGCGCGCGGGTGCGCGTCAAGAAAGTGACCGGATTGACGCTGGAAGTCGAGCCGGTGGAAACGCAACGTTAGATCTCAAGCGGCGTTACGCGATGTAAGAAAGCAGAGCAACAGCAGAGGAGGATCTGATGGATCCGTTTGTAGTGGCGGTGGCGGTTGCGATTTTCATATTTTTGATCTGGTTCTTTAATTCGGTGTTCGTCATCAAGGAATGGGAGCGCGGCGTGGTGCTGCGCCTGGGACGCATGCTGCCGCAGGCCAAGCCTGCGGGCTTGCAGCTTGTCGTATGGCCGATCGACAAGCTGACCAAAATGTCGCTGCGCGTGGAAACGCTGGACGTTCCGCCGCAGGACGTGATTACGCGCGACAACGTTTCGGCGAAAGTGAACGCGGTCTGCTATTTCCGCGTGGTGGACGCGAATCGGGCGCTCTCGCAGGTGCAGAACTACCTGTACGCCACTTCGCAGCTCGCGCAAACGAACCTGCGCAGCGTGGTCGGGCAGTTCGAACTGGACGAAATCCTCTCCGACCGCGAAAAGGTAAACGCGAAGTTGCAACTAATCCTTGACCAGGATACCGAGCCTTGGGGTATCAAGGTAACGAAGGTTGAAGTCAAACAAGTCGATATTCCGGACAACATGCAGCGCGCCATCGCCCGGCAGGCCGAAGCCGAGCGCGAGCGCCGGGCGAAGATCATTCACGCTGCCGGAGAACTCGAGGCTTCAACCAAGCTGGCCGAAGCGGCGGAAGTGCTTGAGAAGCAGCCGGCCTCGATTCAGCTTCGGTACTTGCAGACGCTAACCGAGATTGGGACGGAGAAGAATACAACGATCGTCTTCCCGCTGCCGATCGACATCATTTCGCAGTGGGTGGAATCGCTGGGGAATAAGAAGTAGGAACGAAATGGCGGGAAGCGGAAAACGCGGGGGCGGCGACCGGATACTCGAAAGCCGGCATCTGGTGGGATTGTTTCTAGGCGTGGTGCTGCTGTGCGCGGTGTTTTTTACGCTGGGCTACGTCATGGGCCGCACTCAATACCCAGGATCGGTGCAGGCCGCCGATTCGCCGTCGCGAAATTCGTCTTCCGCGTGGTCGTCGAACGCAAAAGCAAAAAATGCGGCGCCGCCTCCAGCGCCGTCGAGCGAATGGGATTTCTACTCCAAGAAAGACGACAATCGCACGGAATCCGCGGCTAAGTTCTCCGGAGCGCCTCCATCCGCGACGGGTAGCCCGACGAGTTCCGCGATGCCGCCTGTTTCCGCGAAAGCCGTTTCCGCGACGAAGCCTCCCGCGCGTTTTCAGGCTCCGCGCATGGCCAGAAGCGCGGTGGTTCTTCAGCTTGCTGCATTGCGGCGCGAGAGTGACGCCTTGGCCCTGGCCGATGCCGTACAGCGGAAAAGATTTCCTTCGTTTGTAATCGCCCCGGGGTCAGACGGCCTCTATCGCGTGCAGGTGGGTCCCTATCGTGATGAGAAAGCCGCCGCATCCGCGCAGCATGCGCTCGAACAGGCCGGCTTCAAGGCTATAATCAAACGCTGAATGAATTTTCCCCGGCATA
>JANWJR010000040.1 GCA_025451835.1 Candidatus Acidiferrales bacterium
CTCGCAAAAATTCCAAATGAAAAGCAAAGCGAGCGAATCGGCGCGGCGCTGCCATTGGGCGAAATCGGAGATGATGCGCGCCTATCACGACGAGGAGTGGGGCGTTCCGCTGCACGACGACCGCAAGCTGTTTGAGTTTTTGATTCTGGAAGGCGCGCAGGCCGGGCTGAGCTGGGAGACCATCCTCAACAAGCGGGAGAATTATCGCCGCGCGTTCGATCGTTTCGATGCGGCCAAGATCGCGAGCTATGATGCGCGCAAAATCCGCGAATTGATGGCCAACGCCGGAATCGTGCGCAACCGGCTGAAAATCGCCGCAACAATTTCAAACGCGAAGGCGTTTCTTACGGTTCGCAAGGAATTCGGCAGCTTCGATGGTTACATTTGGCGATTCGTTGGTGGGAGGCCGAAGAAAACTTCGTGGAAGTCCTCGAGACACGTCCCGGGAAAGACGGCCGAGTCCGACGCCATGAGCAAGGATCTTAAGCAACGCGGTTTCCGCTTTGTCGGCTCGACGATCTGCTATGCATTCATGCAGGCCACGGGAATGGTCGACGATCACGCGCGCGATTGCTTCCGCGCCAAACGAATGCGATAGCAGCCGACCGGCAAACTCCGCTCCAGGAAAACCCCGCGAAGAATCTCTCTTCGGGAGAACACCAAGAGCGAGAGAGATTCTTCGGGCCACGAAACGACCCTCAGAATGACGGCTTTTGCAAAAGCAACGAGCGCCGCGCTTGCACGACAGGGGCGCGCGGCGTAGGATTGCGAATTGGCGTTTGCCGGGCGGACCTTCCTGTAATGCATCACGTTTTGAGGTAACGTCGGGAAGCGGTGTGGACTGCGGCGTTGCGGGGTGACGGAGACGATGGATAAGGCCAAAGGGAAAGCGATCGCGGTTGTGGGCGCGCAGTGGGGCGATGAGGGCAAAGGCAAGGTGGTCGACTACCTCGCGTCATCGTTCGACTACACTGCACGTTACGCCGGAGGCCACAACGCGGGCCACACGGTGATCTTCGACGGCCATCGCTTCGTGCTGCAATTGATTCCGAGCGGAATTCTGCGCGAGGGGAAAAAAGCAGTTATCGGCGCGGGCACGGTGGTCGATCCGGTCGCGCTGGTTGCTGAGATCGAAAACCTGAAGAAATCCGGCATCGACGTACGCGGGCGTTTGTTTCTCAGCAATCGCGCTCACGTGATTTTTCCTTATCACCGCGAAATGGACAAAGCGGCGGAAGCGGCGCGTGGCGCGGGTAAAATCGGCACTACATCACGCGGCATAGGTCCGGCGTACGAAGACAAGATGGCGCGACGGGGTATTCGGATCTGCGATCTGCTGGATGCGGAACGGCTGCCCAAGAAACTGGAGTGCGTGATCGCCGAGAAAAATGCGATCAGCCGCGCGACCTATGGACACGAACTCGAAACGCAGGGGCTCCTGGAGAGTTATTTGGAGCTTGCCGCGCATATCCGCGGCTTGGTGGTGGACACGGCGGCGCTGCTGAATGGCGCGCTGAACAAGGGAGAATCCGTGTTGATCGAGGGCGCGCAGGGAACCATGCTGGACATCGATCACGGCACGTATCCCTACGTCACATCATCGAGCGCAACTTCCGGCGGCGCGTCCACGGGGCTAGGCATCGCACCGACGCGGCTGGCCGGGGTGGTTGGCGTGACAAAGGCGTACACGACTCGCGTGGGCAGCGGGCCGTTTCCCACCGAAATGCCCGACCTCGACGCGCAGGCAGTGCGCGAACGCGGCAACGAATTCGGCGCGGTGACCGGACGCCCGCGGCGGTGCGGATGGCTTGATCTCGTAGTACTGCGCTACGCCAAGATGCTCAGCGGAATCGATTCGCTGGTGGTGACCAAGCTCGACGTGTTCGACGCGCAGCCGGAAATCAAAGCCTGCACGGGGTATCGTTACAAAGGCGAGACGCTGGCGGAGATGCCGCCCGACGTGGAAACTCTGGCGCAAATCCAGCCGGAATATAAAACGCTGCCGGGATGGCAAAAGCCGACGCCCGGAATCCGCGACGTGAAGGATTTGCCGGGCGCGGCGCGCGATTACCTGAATTTTATTTCCGATCAACTCGAAGTCGAAATCGGAATGATTTCAACGGGGCCGGAGCGTGACGCAACGATAGTCCCGCGCGGAACGAAACTCGCCGGCTGGTTGTAACCTGCCATGCTTTCCTACGAAGCAGCGCGCGCCAAAGTGATCGAAGTAGTCCGCGCGATCGCGGATGCGGCCGTGTCCCGCGGTTCCGATGCCGCGGACAGCAAGCACCTTTCCACAGTAGAACGCATCGATGTTGCCGCGGATCCATGGCGGGCGCTCGGGCGCGTCCTCGCCGAACGTATCAACGCCGACCGGAATTATCCGCCGTTCGATCGCTCCGCCCGCGATGGTTACGCGATTCGCGCCGGGGATGCGGCCAGGCCGGGCGCATCGCTGCGCTTGATCGGCGAGAGCCGCGCTGGATTTCCGTTTGCAGGGAGATTCGAAGAAGGTTCCTGCGTGCGGATCATGACGGGCGCGCCGGTTCCTGAAGGCGCTGATACCGTGGTGATGCAAGAGCAGGCGCGCACGGACGGCGCTTCCGTGATCTTCGAACACGCTGCGCAAACAGAACAAAACATCATTCGCGAAGGAACGGAGATGCGGGCCGGCTCGCTCGCGCTTTCAAAGGGCATGCGCCTGGGATATGCGGAACTTGCCATTGCGGCGCAGGTTGGACACGCGCGAGTCAACGTGAACCGCAAACCGCGCGTGGCGATTCTTTCCACCGGCGATGAAGTGGTTGACGTGGGCGCAACGCCCGGTCCATTTCAGATACGCAACAGCAACAGTGTTTCACTCGCGTCGCAAGTGGCGCTCGCCGGCGGAGAACCGGTGATGCTCGGCAACGCGCCGGATGATATCGGGCAATTGCGCGCGCAAATCGAGCGCGGCCTTGCGCACGACATTCTGGTTCTTAGCGGCGGCGTTTCGGTGGGGAAGTACGATTTTGTCGAGCCAGTGCTGCGGGAACTCGGCGCGGAATTCTTTTTCGACGCGATCGCGATTCGCCCGGGTAAGCCGGCGGTGTTCGGCGTTTGCCGTGCGAAACCTGTCTTCGGGCTGCCGGGCAACCCGGTTTCGACGATGGTTACTTTCGAGCTGCTGGTTGTGCCGGCGATCGAACTGCTGGGAGGAGCCGCAGTGCAGGCGCTGCCGCTGATAAAAGCGCGATTGCGCGCGCCGGTGGAACAAAAAGCCGCGCTGATGCATTTTCTACCGGCGCGCGTAAGCTGGCCGGCGGGCGAGGCGGCGGTGGAAGCGCTTGCCTGGCAAGGCTCCGGCGACATTTTCACGTTGGCACAGGGAAACTGCTTTCTCGTTGTGCATGAATCAAAACTGAAAGTGGATGCGGGGGAATGGGTGGACATTCTGCCTCGCAGAGGAATGTTATGAGTTTTTCGTCATCGAACCGCGTTGCCGCGAAGCGCGGCTCTCGAAAGTTGCCTCTGTTACAATCACAACGGAAAAGCATGAAAGGACTTTCGCACTACGACAAGAAGGGACGCGTGCGGATGGTTGACGTTACCGCAAAGCCGGAGACGTCGCGCACGGCCGTGGCGCATGCGTTTGTGCGGATGCGACGCGCCACGATCCAAAGCGTGCGGCGACTGAAATCTCCAAAAGGGAATCCATTGGAAATCGCGCGGATCGCGGGCATTACGGCGGCCAAGCGCACGGCCGAGCTGATTCCACTTTGTCATCCGCTGGCGCTGACGCACGTGGATGTGAGCGCGAAGCTGTGCCACAATGGAATTGAAATCGCAGCGGAAGCGACGGCGACGAGTCCCACGGGCGTCGAAATGGAAGCGCTAGTGGCGGCATCGGTAGCGGCGCTCACGATTTACGATATGTGCAAAGGGCTCGAGCGAGGCATGGAAATTACCGAAGTCCACCTGGTGAAAAAATCGGGCGGCCAGAGCGGAACCTACGTGAGGAACGGAAAGCACGCAAGGAAATGACGCCGCTAAAAGACGTGAAAGTGCTGGTCGTCGATGATAACGCGTTGATCCTCGACCTGCTCATGAAGGGATTGATGCAGCATTGCGATGCGCACGCCGCGGCGGATGGCGCAGACGCGCTTTTGAAGATCGTTGACGATCCGCCGGATCTGGTTGTGTGCGACTACCGGATGCCGGGACTCGACGGGCGCCAACTCTTCGAAAAACTTCGCGGGCGGCAGCAGACAAAGAGTATTCCATTTATTTTTCTCGCGAGCCGGGGCGACATCGAGGAAAAGCTGAAGCTGATCGTCGAAGGCGTGGAAGAATTTATTCCCAAGCCATTTTTTCTGAAGGACGTGGTTCGCCGCACGAAGAAAGTGGTGGATCGCCTGCAGCTCGAAAAGCTGCAGAAGCGCGCGGTGCGTCCCGGTGTGATTCAGGGACGCCTGGAAGAAATGAGCATCATGGACTTGATGCAGTCGCTCGAAATGGGCCAGAAATCGTGCGCGCTCACAATTCGCCGCGGGGGAGAAAGCGGACAGCTCTTTTTTTCCGGCGGGCAATGCCTGGACGCTCGCGTGGGTTCGATCGAAAGCGAAGCAGCGGTGTACGAAGCCGTGAAATGGCGGGACGGACAATTCGAGATCGACTTCAACGTTGCGCCTTCGCGCACGACCATTTCGCGCACGACCACCGGCTTGCTGATGGAAGCTCTGCGATTGATGGACGAAGAGCAACGCGAAGCTGCGGGGACCGAGGCCGAACCAGCCGAGACCTGAAGTTTTCACTCGAGCCGATAGCTCTAGGTCGCACCAACCTATGCGCGTTTTTGTAATCACAATCAGCGATTCCGTTTCGAGCGGGAAATCCGAAGACGGCTCTGGGCCGGCGGTCGCGGCACGCTGCAAAGAGCTCGGGTGGACGGTAACTTCTTCCGCAGTTCTCGCCGATGACCGACCCTCGATCGAAGATATGCTTGCGAAGGTCGCGGACTCGCGCGAAGCGGACTTGATCCTTACCACGGGGGGAACCGGCGTGGGACCGCGAGACGTGACTCCGGAAGCCACCATGGCGGTCGCCGAGAGAATGATTCCAGGATTTGCGGAGCACATGCGCGCCGAGGGCAGGAAAAAGACGGATCGGGCAATTTTATCCCGTGGATCGGCCGGAATACGCGGCGAGACCATGATTGTGAATTTGCCGGGCAACCCTCGTGGCGCGGTGGAATCGCTGGACGCGATTGCCGGTCTGCTTCCGCACGCCGTGGACGTCCTGCACGGCGCTCGCCACTAACCGCTGTAAATACATACACTTTCGGGTCTTAATTCATTCGATGCAGCGCCGAACGGCGCGGTGCCTGCGGCGGGCGCCGCGTGCTACGCTCGATTCTCAGGCGCCGCGATGCCCAGCGAATACATACCTGTCTTCATTTTCGCAATCGTCGTCGGATCAACTCCGATTGCAGTTTTTCTTTTGCTGAGGCGCAGACGAAAACGGAACGATGACTCGCTATCGGCAGAAATAGGCGAGAAACCGGATGATTTTGAGGCTGCGCCGGATTGGTCTGGGCTGGATTCTCCGGGGCTGGATTCGAAACGGATACAAACCGCAACGGTTCTCTTCGTCATTTTTGATTCCGCCATAATCTTTCTGTTGGTGTGGGCGATCGACTTCAACCATCTCGGCGCGTACGGTTTGCTGACAATCGTCATTTTTCTTGGAATCTTATCCGGCGGTTACGTTTGGGTGTGGCAGCAGGGCCTGCTAGTGGGCGACTCGCGGAACGTCGAGGCGGTGGTGAACGATTTTTCCGATGGGCGCTCTTCATGACGGCCGCGCTTTATGGGCCGGTGGAAGCCGGCTGCGTCATTTCACCTCAGATTCAAACGTATGCGCTGCCGCTCGCATGCGGCGCGGCAATCATTGCGTTGATAGGGTTGTTCGTCATCTATCTGATCCTGATCGAGCGCAGAATCACGAAAGCGGCCGATGGAGAAAATGAGCCGATGCCCGAGGATGCGGACCGGTCGCGGGGGCTTGATCTTAAGATTTGGAAACTGGCAATTGCAGAAACTCTTAGCGTGAGAAACGAAGGACGTATTTCCTGGGCGGCGGCTTACCTGGGAGCGCTGGTTGCAGTTGTGGCGTGCGGGGGGCTTTTCTTCGGTCCCACGGTGGGGATCGCGGATTTGAACATCGGGCTGCTTTTTATCGTGGCTGTGAGCTCGCTCGGAATACTCGGACTCCTGCTGAGCAGCGGGCTATCGAATGGGAAAGTCACGGAAGGAACTTTGCGCGGCGGGGCGCAGTGGATTTCATTTCAGATTGTCGCGATCCTGGGATTGATTTCGGCGGTGCTGTTTACGGGTTCGTTTTCGCTGAAGGAAATCGTCCAGGCGCAATCCGACCAGGGCGCGTGGTTTATTTTTTATGCGCCAGTAGGATTTGCGATTTATTTCGGGGCGTTGGTAATGAGCTCGGATCGGGCGGCTTCGGAAATACCGGGCGGGCCACCGCGAGCTGTCGTGCCGGGTGGGATTGAAAGCGGGATACTGCGAAAAGTACTTTCGTCCCTGACGGGACAACTGAACATGATCGTC
>JANWJR010000041.1 GCA_025451835.1 Candidatus Acidiferrales bacterium
CCGCTCACGCCACTCCTTCCCGGAAAAGCGTGCGATTATCCGGTTTCTCGCGCGGGTCCGAAACTTCTAATTGTATCACTCGGACTATGTTTTGACTTACACGATGGCTGCGCTAAAATACCGGCGGCTGAGAGTAACGCCGAGCCAAATTCCTCTTTCGGAGACGCCCATGCGCTGGATTTCTCACACGAAGGATAGGTTCGCCTCCGTGCGCTCAATCTGATTGCGAGCCGTCCCAGCCCTGTCTGTCCTTCGTCCTCAACATTCGTGAACGTCACTCTGTTTGTCATTTCGCGGCGAACTCACCACCAGAGGGGCGCACGCAAAAGGAGACTGATTCATGCAATTCATGGACTTGGATTTGGCACACCGCGCGGAACAGGCCGAAGCCTCGGCAGCTCGCGCTTGCGCGGAGGCGCTGCGTCGATTGCGCCCGGAGTTCCCGATGGACATGGAAGAAATTGCCGGAGGAATCGCCGTCTTTGCCGGCGTGGATTCGCCGATTACACAGGCAATTGGCGTCGGTCTCGATGGTCCCGCGAACGACTCCGATTTCGAGCGGCTCGAAACATTTTTCCGTGGCCACAACGCTCCAACTGCAGTCGAACTTTGTCCGCTCGCAGATCCGTCGTTCTACGAAGGCTTCGGCAAACGAGGCTACCGGCTGACGGAAGTCTCGAACGTTTTGGTGCGCGATATGAAGGCAGACGAGCAATTTGGTCCGGCCGTGCATGGACTGATCGTTCGTCAAGCCGCTGCCGGCGAAGAAAAATTATGGACCCTGACCGTTGCACAAGGTTTCGCGGAGCATTTCCCGGTGACTGAATCGATTCTCAGCGTCATGCAAGGATTTTTTCACCGCGCGGATGCTCGTTGCTTTTTGGCATTTGCCGACAGGGAAGTGGCAGGGGGAGGGGCGGTCGCCGCGCATGAAGGAGTCGGAGGCCTTTTCGGAGCCAGTACGCTACCGAATTTCCGGCGTCGCGGAGTGCAAGCGGCCCTGGTAAACACCCGGCTTGCCTGGGCTCGCGCTCAGAAATGCGATATCGCGGTCACGATAACGCAACCGGGCAGCGCTTCACAGCGCAACATGGAGCGGGCCAGCTTTCGCGTGGCATATACGCGCACGAAACTCGTCCGGGAATGGTCCTGAGCACGCGACGAATTCTCGGGATCCGTGACGCGGAAGACATTCCAAGCCGACTCGCGCTTGAGGATGCGCGAATATCGCATCGACAGTCGCGATGCGCACGCGGCAAGCGACCGCCAGATCAAATCCTCCGCCCATGCGAGCCGGTCAATTTCGCGCGACAACTCGGCCAGCACGGCACGCTCCAGACGCGGATGTCCATCTTCGCTTTGCGGAGTCAGGAGCAGAACGCAATCGATTCGCGAAACCGCGAGGTGAGAGCTCACCGCACGTCAGAGTCCGTGCGCAGGCGCCACGATGCGATTACGGATGAAATCAACGATGGATTGCGTGGTCGTGCCGGGGAGAAACACCTCCGCGATGCCTGCCTTCCGAAGCGCGGGAATATCAGCTTCAGGAATAATGCCTCCGATGAGCACCGTTACATCGTTCATGCCTTTCTCGCGAAGCAGGTTCATTAGTCGCGGGCAGAGCGTGTTGTGCGCACCGGAGAGAATGGAAAGCCCGATCACGTCCACGTCCTCCTGCACCGCCGCGGAAGCGATCATCTCGGGGGTTTGGCGGAGGCCCGTGTAGATGACTTCCATTCCGGCATCACGCAATGCTCGCGCGATTATTTTCGCGCCGCGGTCGTGGCCATCGAGCCCCGGCTTCGCAATTAGGACGCGTATTTTCTTATCTGGCATTTTGACCTGGCTAAAGTCCCGCTTCTCTGCGCGATTCACCGCGTCAAGATTGGTAATTATGCACCAACTGCGTCACAGACGCGCAGAGAGCGTGAGGAATGCTCTGGAAGCGACCCTAGGTGACGGCAACCTCTTCGTAAATGCCGAAGACGTCGCGCATCGCGTCGCAGATTTCACCGAGCGTGGCATAAGCCTTCACAGCTTCGTAGAGGTACGGCATCGTATTTTCCGTGCCGGCCGCAGCTTTGCGCAGCGCTTTCAGCCGGCGCTCGACTTCATCATTGGAACGGTCGGCGCGCAGCTTCCGCAAACGGTCCGCCTGCCGGGTCGCGACGGTTTCATCAATTTGCAGGGTGTCGAGCGGTTTCTCCTGGGAAACGTAATTATTCACGCCGACCACGATTTTTTCTTTGCTATCGACGGCCATTTGGTACTTGTACGCGGCCTCGGCAATTTCGCGCTGCGGATAGGCTCGCTCGATGGCGGCCACCATCCCTCCAAGCGCATCGATCTTTTCGATGTAATCCCAGGCGCCGCGTTCCACCTCATCCGTGAGCGCTTCGACGAAATACGACCCGCCGAGCGGGTCCCCCGTATTGGTGACGCCGCTTTCGTGCGCGATGATTTGCTGCGTTCGCAGCGCCAGCGTCGCCGCGAATTCCGTGGGCAACGCCCATGCTTCGTCCAGCGAATTCGTGTGCAGCGATTGCGTTCCGCCCATCACGGCCGCCAGAGCCTGCAGCGCGGTCCGCACGACGTTGTTGTAAGGCTGCTGCGCGGTGAGCGAGCAGCCGGCCGTCTGCGTGTGGAAGCGCAGCGCCCAGGCACGTGCGCTCTTCGCTCCGAAACGCTCGCGCATGGTCTTGTACCAGATGCGCCGCGCCGCACGATACTTCGCGATTTCCTCGAAAAAATCGCTGTGCGCGTTGAAGAAAAAGGAAATCCGCGGCACGAAGTCATCTACATCCAGTCCACGCCGCATTCCCCATTCCACGTACTCGATTCCATCGCGCAGCGTGAACGCAAGCTCCTGAATCGCTGTCGAGCCTGCCTCGCGAATGTGATATCCGCTCACCGAAATCGAATTGAATTTCGGCGTGTGCTTCGCGCCGAATTCGAAGGTGTCGATCACCAGCCGCATCGAAGGCTCCGGCGGGTAAATGTATTCCTTCTGCGCGATGTATTCCTTGAGAATGTCGTTTTGAATCGTCCCGGAAATTTTCTTCCAGTCCGCGCCTTGCTTTTCCGCCACGGCCAGATACATCGCCCAGATCGCCGCCGCCGGAGAATTGATGGTCATCGAAGTTGTAACGTCGCCCAGCGGAATCTGGTCGAACAAAACCTCCATATCAGCCAGCGAACTGATTGCCACGCCGCATTTTCCGACCTCGCCTTCCGACAGAGCATGGTCGGAGTCGTAACCCATCAGCGTGGGAAGATCGAATGCGACAGAAAGTCCCGTCTGTCCCTGCGAAAGCAGGTAACGGAAGCGCGCGTTGGTGTCTTCGGCCGTGCCAAATCCGGCAAACTGACGCATCGTCCAAAGCTTTCCGCGATACATCGTCGAGTGGATTCCGCGCGTGTAGGGTGGCTGACCGGGGTAGCCAAGATCGCGTTCTGGATTCCAATCAGGGAGGTCGGCGGCAGTGTACAGCCGCCGAATCGGATAACTCGATATTGTGGTGAAATCCGCGGGGCGTTCGCCCGATTTTTCAAGGGTGGGACGCAGCGTTTTCTCTTCCCATTCCCGCTCGGCTGCCGACGGCTTCCGCTCGGCCTCGAACGTTGCAATCGCGTGCGGTTTCAAGTCCTGGCTCATCGAGGCAGCTCCCGGGCGACGGAGTTCGAGTCGAGTTAAAGACGGACGCCCCCTTATTTTAGGGTAATGCACAAGGCGGGGCAAGCGCAGCAAGCATTCCCGGCCTTAACCGCGCCGGATGCAAGTGAATAAGGCGGCGGCCCACCCCGTGGATCGGAGACTACTTGTTTCCGGGCGTAGCATCCCAGTCCGGGGTGCCGGGAATCAGCGGGTTGTACTTGACTTTTCCACGCAGGGCGTCCGCGACGATAATGTGATTCGCTTCCAGCGTGCGGCCCATCGCCTGATTGAAATTTACCTCGGCTTCCACCAAGTTGGCGCGAGCTCGCAACTCGGTGCCTTGCGCAGCCGTCAAATCGCGCGCGCGAAGCACCACGTTGTAGCTCGTGGATGTGCCGAGCTGATACTTCTTTTGTTCATCGTCGAGCGTCTGCTGAGCCAGGTCACGAGCCTTGTCCGCGGCAGCCACCTGGTTGCGATCTTGCTGCAGGGCGATCATTGCATTCCGGACGGCAAGCAGAATCGCATTCTCGCTCTGCCGAAGCTGCACTTCTTGTTGGCGCTCGTCCAGTTGTGCGCGCGCGTTATCCGCCTGAGCCGAGCGGTTCCGGATGGGCAGTATCAGGTTGAGCCCGCCTCCGTACACAGGGAACCGGTTATGAATCATGCTGTCGAGCGAATCCCCCAGACCTCCGAACGCGACAATCGGGTTCGAGCTGAATCCTGTCGGCGTGCCCAGAAACAATGGCAAGCCCCCGATTTCCGCCGGGACTCCGCTTTCGTTCAAAATCGGCTGGGTAGGATCGGGAGCAAACGATGTTGCAGTTTGGTTCAGGTTCAGACGATTTCCGGACAGGCCCTGCGCTCCGTACTCAAGGAACGCATTCAACGTTGGCTTTAGGGCGCTCTTCGTAACGCGTTCTTCGATCTTGGCATTTTGCAGGTTGAGATCGGATTGCAGAATCTCGGGCCGCTTCTGCCACGCTTCTCGGACCGCTTGATCGAGTGGGATGTTCTCGACGACATCGGGGGTTGAAATGGGGGTCGTCGGCACGATTTCGATGCCAGTCAAGTCTCCGGCGAGAGCATCTTTGGTGATTGCGACCAGCAGAACGGTTTCGTCCTGAAGCATCGTTGTTTGAGCCACGATCAGGTTCTGCTGGTCGGTCGCAAGCTGCGATTCCGCCGTCAGCACATCCAGCGGCGCCATTGTGCCTATATCGAGTTGTTTCTTGTTGTCTTCGTAGAGCTTTTGCGACACTCCCACGGCTGCTTGCTGTACTTTTACGTTCTCGCGGGCGAACACAAGCTCCCAATAGTCGTTCGATACCTGCGTCACGGTGGTGATAACTTGCTGCGCGAACAGCGAATTCGCCACCTTCAGAGAATTTTTCGCTTCGAGGATAAACCGAATGTTCGGCAGCTTGCCGAAACCATTCAAGAGGGGCTGCGATACGCTCAGCGTCAGCGAAGATACCCAGTCCGGGTTGAACAGGTTCTGTCCAGACGTCGAGGTGCCGCGATCGTTATCGAATGACACCGAAAAACTGGTGCCGGTATGGAAGCCCTGCGAATAGTTGAAATTGATATTCTGATTGTTGCTGGTGATGCAGGGAACCACGACAGTCGAACACCCGAAACTCGTCGTGCTTCCGCCGTTGGTAATGCTGCCCAACCCGGAAAGGAAGCCGTTATTTACCGGAACGGAACTCCGAATCCAGTTAACTTGGCCGGAGATTACGGGATCGAACGAAGTTTGGGGCGCATTCCCCAATACCACTTGCTGCGCGCTGCCGCTTTGCGGGACTCCCCCAGCATCCGCTTTCAGCAATTGCGTCTGGGCGATCCATGGAATGAATCTCTCCACGCTGATGTCTAGATTGTCTTCAAGCGCGATAGAGATCGCATCATCCAGGCTCAGCATGAGCTTGCCGTTCTGCACGAGTTGATCGAGCTTCGGCGTGTTCGTAACCATCGGTTCAGGAACTTCGCGTGGCGTGTACGGAGCAATGATGTTCGGGAACCAGGGCTTGCCTTTTGAATAGTTCGGTCCGGCTGATAGGTTCAGCGTTCGCGCGCTGTCTGAGCTAACGGCGCCCGGCGGCGCGATGGGCTGGTTGGACGACTGCGCCGGTTTCTGGGTTTGCGTCGGCGCCTGGCCTGCTTGCTGTTGCGTGTCTTGTGCCTGCGCAGAGACCGGCGCCACGACTAGCGAAGCCGCCGCGAGCATCGCCACCACAACATGCGTAACCCTTCCAATGATCATCATTTTTCCTTTCGGCCTGAACCGAGCGTCTTCTGTCATTGCCCCGAAACTATTTAAACGTTTGGGCGGGACATTTTGTTTCAAAAAGTGCATTCCGCTGCAATGCGAGGGCCACGCTGACGTCTTCGATTTAGACGCTTAATAGGGAATTTCGGCGCGCGGATCGTTCAAATGCGGACACCTCTGTGCGCATTCGAACAGCCGGCACGCGAGTGTAGCATCGCGTTGCAATCGTGACAATCGCTCCGCTTTCACTTTATTGGCGCGCTTTGGTTTCCTCATTTCGCGATGCCTTGCTTCAAAGCCTTTAGGGATGCTGGTCACCGGAGTGGGGTATACTCGCGCGTTGTCACCACACTTACTGATGGAAGCCAAGCTTAGTGAATTTGTCGAACGCTTAAAGGCGGCGGCCCGCGAAAACCTGCAGGCTGTCGTGCTCTATGGCTCTGCCGTAACCGGGGAGTTTCAATCCAAATACTCGGACTTGAACATCCTTTGCCTGCTCGACCGCGCCGATTCGACCGAACTCGAGAAATTGCACGACGCCGTCAAATGGTGGGTGAAGGAAGGGCACTCGCCGCCCTTGGTCTGGACTTTTGCCGAAATCGGCCGTTCCGCCGACGTATTCGCCATCGAATTGCTGGACATGAAGCTCCGTCATCGCATGCTTTTTGGCCGCGATTTTCTTGATCATCTCGACCTGCCTTTGGATCACCATCGCCTGCTCGTCAAACACGAACTGAACGTGAGCCGTCAACGCCTGCGACAATCCATCCTTTCGGAGCCAGCTAAGAGAAAATCGCGCCTCGACATTATGCTCGATTCCGTCTCCTCCTTCTGCGCGCTCTTTCGTCACGCTCTTCCGGCTATCGGCCAACCCATGCCTTCGACGCAGCGGGACGCTGTGGACGCCGTTGCCGCGCTGACCGGCGCAGACCCTTCCGCCTTTCACGCAGCTCTCGACGTCCGGGAAGGGAAACAGAAGGAGGGCGACATCGACGCCGAAGTCGCCTTGCATAATTACCTGATTCTGGTGGACGTCTTTTCGAGCGAATTCGACCGCCGCCTCGCCGGCCGGTAGCCAGCGCGGGCGCCGCCACCAAAGGGAGAATGGATTGATTATCGACGCATTCTGGGCGCTTTGCGGGATTCAGTCACATTGCCTCGAAGGCAAAGGCTGCGTGCGATGGTGAAGAAGAGCGCGGAAGGAACAGAAACCGTATTGCTTACCGATAAAGACACTCTATTAATCATGGTTATCATGCGAAGCAAAGCATACGGCCTGTGAGCCCTCTATTTCACGTCGCCCTTTGGACTTCGCGAGATCGATATGATTCTCTGGGACTTCGGAGTAACGTTCGACGTTGCTCCTGGCTGAAGATTAGGCCTGCCGCTCTATTCGCCGCCGTGTCTTGATTCGTGCCCCGTTATCGCGCTACGCTTGTGCATCCGGTCAGCATCTGCGGGAGGCTGGCGGCTGCCAAACTTAATGAAACAAACCGTTCGACTAGCCGGCGGCATCAACGAACTGTTCGGCACCCTTGACGAAAATTTGAAGCTCTTCGAGTCCTCGCTTCATGTCAGCACTCATTTGAATGACCACGACCTCGTGATTGAAGGCGAACCCGCGCAGGTCCAACGAGCCGCTCGCATTCTTGACGAATACAACGTTCGTATTCGTGAAGGGGACATCCCCAATAGCGACGAAGTGAAGTCGCTCCTGCGCAGCGCCACTGGCGAGCCTGCGGCGGAACTGCACGGTGCCTTTTCGCCCGCGCGCACTCGCGCCCTCGGCAAGAAGATTCTCGCGCCTAAGAGTCCCAACCAGCGCCGCTACATCGAAGCGCTTGAAACCTACGACATGGTCTTTGCCATTGGGCCCGGCGGAACCGGCAAGACGTATATCGCCGTCGCGATGGCCGTTGCCGCACTTCTTTCCAAGCAGGTGAATCGAATCATTCTCGCGCGACCCGCTGTCGAGGCCGGGGAACGCCTGGGGTTTCTTCCGGGCACGCTGCAGGAAAAAGTGGACCCTTACATGCGTCCGCTGTACGACGCGCTCCACGACCTTCTCGAAGCGGACAAGCTTGAGCGTTTTCTCGAAAAGGACATCATCGAGGTCGCTCCGCTGGCCTTCATGCGCGGGCGAACGCTCAACGATTCTTTCGTGATTCTCGACGAGGCGCAGAACACCACTAGCGAGCAGATGAAGATGTTTCTCACCCGCCTCGGATTTAACTCGAAAGCCGTCATTACCGGCGATATCACTCAGATCGATCTCCCCGATTCGCGCCGCTCGGGCTTGATTGAAGCGGTCGATATCGTCGGCAGTATCGAGGGTATTGCCATGGTTTATTTCGACGAGCGCGACGTGGTGCGCCACAGCCTGGTGCAGCGCATCATCAAAGCTTACGACGAGCATGCTGCGGCGCATCCCGGCAATTCCGCCAAGAACCAGCGCCGGAACTAGCGGCCGGCCGCACCGCCGAACTTTCACGCAAGTCAAGACGCGACGCATGATCCTTAATCGCCAGCGCCACATTCGTGTTTCTACCCGGAGCCTCGAGAAGTTTCTTGCCCGCGCGCGAAAGCGCCTGGGTCTGCCGGCCGGTTCGCTCGCGATCGCTTTCGTCACCGACTCCGAAATTGCGAAATGGAATCGCGCCTATCGTGGCAAAAACCGGCCGACCGATGTATTGTCCTTCTCGGCTGATGACAAGCGCCGCAACCACAAGTCCAAGAAGAAACAGTACGACGTATCCGCGAGTCACGCTGTCACGTATCTCGGCGATATCGCCATTGCTCCCGCAGTCGCGCGCCGCAACGCACGGCGATTCGGTCGCACGTTGGACCAGGAAATGCGTATTCTTATTCTTCATGGAATCCTTCATCTAATGGGCTACGACCACCAAACTGATCGCGGCCAAATGAATCGCCGCGAGCGGCGCTTGCGGCGCGACTTAGGGCTAGCCTGACCCATGCCCATTTTTTTCTATACCATCGGAGTGCTCGCACTTACGGCCGGACTGGTCGTCTTTTCGTACCTAGATCGCGCCTACCGCGAAATGGGTCGCGTCCACACGGGCCGCATTCACGCGCATCTCGAAGCGTTCGAATCGGAGATCGAGCCGCGCGTTCATATGGATCGGCGTCGTGCGGCTCTCGCCTTCAGCCTTCTCGCGCGGTTTTGGCTTGTTCTGGTCGCCGCTGTTACTGCGCGGGGAGTGATCTTTTTCGTTCCCGGAACATGGCAGGCAGCCCTGGAAATGATTTTTTTCCTTGCTGCGGACGTTGTCATCGCCATGCAATTTTTCCCTTCGCTTCTTCTCGCGCGAGTGCGGGGCAATTGGGTGGCGCCGCTGATACCCGTCGTGCGCTTGCTGCTTTGGGTAATCTGGCCGATCCAGGCTGTCCTGGAGCTTTTTGTCTCGGTCCTTCACTTATCGGAAGAAGACTACTCCGCGCCGGTCGAGCAGCAGCAGGCCATCGAAGCGCTGGTGGATGCCGCCACGGAAGAAGGAATCATCGAACGGGATGAAGCACGCCTGATCGAGCAGGTAGTCGAATTTGGCGACAAGCGCGTTCGCGACGTAATGACGGCCCGCCCGGATGTTGTTGCCATTAGCGCTGCCGCCACCGTGGACAAATTGCGCGACCTCCTGGTGCAATCGAAATTCTCGCGCCTGCCGGCCTATGAAAAATCGCTCGATGACGTCATCGGAATTGTCATGACCCGCGACGTCCTTGCGGTGAGCGAGCGGGAATCATCCCTGCGCACGGTTCGCGAATTGATGCGTCCCGCGCTTTTCGTGCCCGAATCAAAATTCGGCTCCGAACTGCTCAACGAAATGCAGCGCAAAAGCCAGCAGATGGCGATTGTGATTGACGAGTACGGACTCATGGCAGGCCTCGTGACCGTCGAGGATTTAGTCGAGGAGATTATCGGCGAGATCGGAGAAGAAGATCGTCGTCCTGCGCCCGATGTGATCCGTGAAACAGGCGGCAGCATGGTGATTCGCGGCAGCGTGCCCGTGGACAAGATCGATGAGCTTTTCGGCTTGCAACTCGATCCCGAAGCCGAGCACGCCGGTTCGGCCACGGTAGCCGGCCTGCTCAATAGCATCGCCGGCCACGTTCCGCATACGGGCGAAATCATAGAGGCTGGTGGACTCCGATTTGAAGTTCTCGAAGCCAATCAGCGCAAAGTTCTTCGCGTCCGAGCGCGCCGCGCCGGGGCACCCGAAGCTTCGTCGGCTCACTCCGGCTAGCCTGTCGGATGGCTAATTTCCGAGGGAAAATAGGTAGGATATCGAGTCCCGATATTGGCGCGAAATTGAGCCGGCAGGCGGTTTGCTATTTCGAATTCCGATGGAAAATTCTCCGCGTTACGTTGGGCCAGAATTCCAGGTAGGCATTGCTCACCATCCTCGCGCCGAACCCCAGCCCCGTCCTGAGCACGGCGTCATGCAAGTTCGCCTCGCTCTGAACGCGCCATGTATTCGAAAGAAAATTGTTTCCCGGAATTGCGATAAAACGTGCATAGGCCGGCTCGATTTGTCCATCGCGACGATAGTCGGTGAATGCCCTCGCGAGGACATTCCCCACACGCGCTTTGAAGGGCTCGTCCGGCACTCGAAAATAACGAGGGTCTTCTCCCCAGAGCGCCCCGACGCTTGCTTCGATCGCATTGCCCGTCGAGACGCCGCTCAGGCGCATCCCGTAGCGATCGGCAAAGCCGCCCCAATGCGGCCCATATTCCTTCGGACGATCGAGCGCCGTCCCGAATGCCGCGGAGAAAACGCCACCCACCAGGCTGCGCTGGCCAATCGTCGAAATCACAAACCAGTTGAAGCGCTGCCGCGCTGTAATCGGTTCGTATTTGAAGTCACCGGCTCTTGTCGAGATTTGCCTTCCGGCGTCTGCTTTGTGTGCGCCAGCCGATGTCTGTCCCGGCTGTACGTGTTGAGCGGATGCAAGGGCCGCACACACGGAGATTCCAGCGAGCACCACGGTGCAGGCCACGAATGATCTTGCAGGCCGAGCACAGCGAATTACTCGCGGCCGTCGCGCCTGAAGATAGCGTCGTGAACCGAAGAATTTGGGCATTCGAATCATTCTTTAGCAGCTTCTCGAAACAAGCCGGTAATCGTGGAAACACGGCACGGGTTCATCCTAACATCGGCTTACTTGCGTGCCGGCATTATTCCGGCGCTTCCGCAAGACTTCTTTCCGGGCGCTTCCGCGGTTTGCGCGTGCCCCCGCGGTTCAGCCGCCTCTGCTTCCTTTGGTTCCAGCGAGCGCGTACAATTTCGTTATGCCCTTTAAGTCTGGCTTTGTCGCTATCGTCGGCCGTCCGAACGCCGGCAAATCAACGCTCGTAAACACGATTGTCGGGCGCAAGATCGCGATCGTCTCGCCAAAACCGCAGACCACCCGCAATCGCATTCAGGGCATACTGAATCGCGACGACGGACAGGTCGTTCTCGTTGACACGCCCGGAATTCACAAAGCCTCAAGCGCCCTCAGCCGGATGATGATGGACGAATTGCAAAATGCACTCGAAGGAATCGACGTTCTCTCGCTGATAGTTGACGCCAGCGCGGACTTCGGTCCAGGCGATCGCTTCGCGCTCGAATGGGTGCGCCGCTTTCACGGTCCGGTCTTTCTGCTGCTGAACAAGATCGACCGCATCGCCAAGGCCCATTTGCTGCCGCTGATCGACCGCTATCGGCGCGAATTCGAATTCTCCGAGGTTTTTCCGATCGCCGCTCTTACCGGCGAAGGCTGCTTTGACCTCGTCAATGCCTGGCTCGCAAAGTTGCCTGAGGGCGAGCCCCATTTTCCGCCCGATCAGTACACCGATCAGCCGGAACGGTTTCTCGTCGCCGAAATTCTCCGTGAGAAGGCAATTCTCACCACACGTCAGGAAGTTCCGCACGCCATCGCCGTAATGGTGGATAGCTTCCACGAAACTCAAAATCTGCTTCGCATATGCGCCACGATCTACGTCGAACGCGACGGGCAGAAGGGAATCTTGATCGGCAAAGCCGGCGCCACCATGAAGAAAATCGGAACCGAAGCCCGCAAGGAACTCGAATCCATCCTGGGTATCAAGATTTTTCTCGAAATGCTCGTCAAGGTCCAGCCGAACTGGCGGCAGCGTCCCGGAATCGTTCGCCAGCTCGATTGGCGCCGCCAACTCGACCAACTTGGAGGAGCGCAAGAATAAGTAACGGTAGTTTCGGACGGTAGCGTCTTTATTTGTGCCCCTGGTTGAATCGAAGAGTGCGCTCGTGCCGGTATTTTTTTCGTTTCGTTACCGCCAACGATTTGCAAACCCCCGGCTGGCTGCCTATACTGGATTTTCCGACTAGTCCACACGGCGCGATCGAACATCGGAGCGTGCATGCCGGTCCCAGCGGCTGAATCCAGAGCGAGTTACATCCTCGACAAACTGCATTCCCTGAGCGGCATCGTTCCCATTGGCGCATATCTGGTCGAACATTTCTTCGAAAACAGCTACGCCCTCGTCAGTCCCGCAAAATACAATTACGTTGCCGGAAAGCTGGAAACGATTCCGTGGCGCGTGGCCGCCGAATTCATTTTCATATGGGCGCCAATCGCGTTTCACGGGTTCTACGGACTATGGATTTGGTGGAAAGGAAAATCGAATGCCGCCGGTCATCCTTGGATGGCCAACTGGCTATATGTTCTGCAGCGCTGGACCGGCATCATAGCATTCTTTTTTATCGGGTATCACGTCTGGACCGTAAGATTTGAAACGCACGGCGTCACCAGCTATGCGGCAATGGCAAAAATCTTCGCCGACCCGGTATTCGCAACGATCTACGTGATCAGCATCCTGGCGATTTCTTTCCACCTCGGCAACGGACTCTGGAATTTTTGCTGTAAGTGGGGCATCGCGGTCACGGCTCGCTCGCAACGCACGGCGGCCTGGGCTGGCGCCGCGGTTGCCATCATATTCGCGATCGTGGGCGTCGCCATCATCGCGGGCTTCCGGTTCCACTGGACCCCGTTCGACAATTATCTCCAATGAGACAACCGAAAATCATCATCGTTGGCGGCGGTTTGGCGGGTCTGATGGCGACGATTCGCGTTGCGGAATCCGGCGTACCCGTGGATCTTTTCTCGATCGTGCCCGTCAAGCGGTCGCACTCCGTCTGCGCGCAGGGCGGCATCAACGCCGCGAAGAATCTGAAAGGCGAAGGCGACTCCACCTGGAAGCATTTCGACGACACGATTTACGGCGGCGATTTCCTCGCCAATCAGGGCCTCGTGAAAGGCATGTGCGAAGCCGCTCCAGCTATCATCGACTTGCTCGATCGCATGGGCGTGATGTTCAACCGCACCCCCGAAGGCCTGCTCGATTTTCGCCGCTTCGGTGGGACTCTTTACCATCGCACCGCTTTCGCAGGCGCCACCACCGGCCAGCAGTTGCTCTACGCGCTCGACGAGCAGGTTCGCCGCTTCGAATCCGAGGACAAGGTCAAGAAATTCGAAGGCTGGACGTTTCTTTCCGCCGTGATCGACGACGCTCGAGTATGCCGCGGCATCTGCGCGATGAATTTGACGACCATGGAGATCAGGACGTTTCCTGCGGATGCCCTGATCTTCTGCACGGGAGGCATCGGCGCGATCTTCCTGCGCTCGACCAACTCCGTCGTTTGCACCGGCTCTGCGCAGTCGTCTCTGTTCCAGCAAGGCGCGTATTACGCGAATGGCGAATTCATCCAGGTTCACCCAACCGCGATTCCAGGCGAAGACAAATGCCGCTTGATGAGCGAATCCGCGCGCGGAGAAGGCGGCCGCGTTTGGGTGCCGAAAAATCCTGGCGACACGCGGCGCGGCAAAGACGTGCCGGAGGGCGAACGTTTCTATTTTCTCGAGGAGTGGTACCCGAAGTACGGCAATCTCGTCCCTCGTGACGTTGCCACCCGCGCGATCCACAAAATTGTCTTCGAGATGAAATTGGGGTTGCCGGGCGAGCCCGCCGTTTATCTCGACGTGTCGCACATCCCGCGCGACGTTCTTGACCGTAAGCTCGAAGGCATTCTTGAAATTTACGAAAAATTTGTGGGCGTTGATCCACGCGAAGAGCCGATGAAGGTTTTCCCGGCGATGCACTACACGATGGGCGGCCTTTGGGTGGACAATGAAAATCAAGCCACCAACATTCCCGGCATTTTTGCGGCGGGCGAATGCGAATATCAGTACCACGGCGCGAACAGGCTCGGCGCGAATTCGCTCGTCTCCTGCATTTACGGCGGCGGATTCGCCGGCCCCGCGGCGGTTCGATACGCGCGCAATCTCGATCGCGGCTGCGAGAGCGCCCCTGTGAGCGTTTACGAACGCGAGCGCGTCCGCCAGCAGGACATCACCGACGCGCTCCTCAATCAACACCAGGGCACCGAGAACCCGATCACCATTTGGAAAGAGCTCGGCGACGTGATGACCGAGAACGTCACCGTCATCCGCTACAACGCTGCGCTGCAGAAGACGCTCGCAAAGCTCGACGAACTCAGCGGCCGCTTCACCCGCATCAATGTTTCCGATCGCACCCAATGGTCGAACCAGACGCTCAATTTTATTCGCGAGCTTGGCAACATGCTGGTCCTCGCACGCGTCATAACCTTGGGAGCTCTCGCGCGCAACGAAACACGCGGTGCTCATTACAAGCCGGAATTCCCGAATCGCGATGATGCGAATTGGTTGAAGACGACCAAGGCCAGTTTTGACGGCGGCAAGATCACCCTGGAATACGAACCCGTGGATATTTCGCTGCTTCCGCCGCGCGAGCGCAAGTACACGGCGGCCACGTGATGATGCAATTGAGATCGTCGCCTTACGATTGCGCAATTTGAGACATCATGGCTGACAAAACACTCATCGTTCGCATCAAGCGCCAGCAGCGTCCGGACGAATCGGTCCGCTGGGAGGAATTCGAGCTCCGCTATCGTCCGCACATGAACGTGATCACCTGCCTGCGCGACATCTGGGAAAAGCCTTTCACCCGCGACGGCAAGGAATCCACGCCGGTCAGCTACGAAGCCAATTGCCTCGAGGAAGTTTGCGGCGCCTGCGCCATGCTCATCAACGGCATGCCGCGCCAGGCGTGTTCGGCGCTCGTCGATAATCTCGAGAAGCCCATTCGCCTTGAACCGCTCATGAAATTCCCGCTGGTGCGTGACTTGCAGGTTGATCGTTCCAAAATGTTTGAGGATTTGAAGCGCACAAAATGCTGGATTCCGATTGATGGCACCTACGCGCTGGGCGAAGGCCCACGCATGTCTCCCGGGGTGCAGGAAGTTGGATACCCGCTCGCACGGTGCATCACTTGCGGCAATTGTCTGGAGATTTGCCCCAAGGTGAACGAGCACACCAATTTTGTTGGCGCGGCTATCGTCAGCCAGGTTCGCCTGTTCAACATGCATCCCACGGGCGCAATGCACGCCGCAGAGCGTCTGGACGCGCTTATGGAACCGGGCGGCATCCAGGACTGCGACAACGCTCAGAATTGCGTGAAGGTCTGTCCCAAGGGCATTCCGCTCACCGAATCGCTTGCGGCCATCAACGGCCAGATGATAGGCCACGCAATCAAGTCCTGGTTTCGCGGCAATGCCTGATACCAGGCGGATGCGTTGTGCTTTCGCATCATCTTTGCTTTTATCTTGGTTGTCACTGGAACTGTCGTTACAATCCTTGCGCGGCATTTGTCATAACCCGGCCCTTGACGGCGAGCCGCAATCTTCGCAGGGGACAAAAGGAATCGAATGACCCGTCTCGGCTTGCTTCTATTCGCCTGCTTGTTCGGCGGCATTCTCCCGCTTCTGGGTTTGGCCGCCGCCCAAACCACGCACGGTATTTCGCCGCAGGCCCGCGCTCTCCACTTCCGTTCCATCGTCATCGATACGCACGACGACACCACCCAGCGCCTGATCTACGGCCATTTCGATCTGGCCGCACGCCACACGGATGGTGACGTCGACATCCCTCGCATGCGCGAAGGCGGTCTTGGGGCCATCTTTTTTTCGATTTACATTCCAGGCACGATTACGGGCCCGGAAGCCGTGCAACGCGCGCTCACCCAAATCAATGCCGTCCGCGCCGCCGTTGCCGCGAATCCCAAGGATCTTGTTCTGGCCACAACAGCCGCCGGGATTCGGCAGGCGCACGCCTCCGGCAAGATAGCCGTGCTGATGGGTGTCGAAGGCGGCCACATGATTAACGACGATCTGGCCAACGTCGACAAATTCGCCGCGCTCGGCGTTCGTTACATGACGCTTACGCACATGGTCAACACGGACTGGGGCGATTCATCGACCGACAAGCCCGCGCACAACGGCCTTACCGATTTTGGCAAACAGGTGGTTCGCGAGATGAATCGCGTCGGCATGATGGTGGACGTCTCTCACGTCTCGGACAAGACGTTTTACGACGCGCTCGCGGTCAGTCAGGCGCCTCTTATCGCCTCGCATTCTTCCTGCCGGGCGCTCTGCAACGCTCCGCGCAACATGACCGACGACATGATTCGCGCCTTGGCTGCCAAGGGCGGCGTGATTCAGATCAATTACCACGTCGGGTTCCTCAGCCAGGAATTCCGCACCGCCTCCGATGCGCACCCCGAGCTCGGCAAGTACGTTGACGCAGAATCCAAAAAACGCTGCGGCGATGATGAGGCTTGCCAGTTGATTCAAAGCGAAAAGCTCACTCGCGAACATGTCGCGCAAGGGAAGCTCCCGCGTGTGGACTGGACCAGGATTATCGACCACATCGATCACGCCGTTAAAGTCGGCGGCATTGACCACGTCGGCCTGGGCTCCGATTTCGACGGCGCCAATATGCCCTATGGCATGGAGGACGTCTCGCACCTACCGCAAATCACCGACGCCTTGCTCAAAAGGGGATATTCGCCTGCGGACGTGCAGAAGATTCTCGGAGGCAACACGCTCCGCGTGATGGAGCAGGTGGAAGCCGCCTCGAAACGAATGGGAGGAAAGCAGTGAAACTTACCGTTCAATGGCTTTGCATTTTTGTTTTTGTAGGTCTTCTGCCCGCCGCGGCAATGGCCCAGGTACAAGCGTCTGCCACAAAGCCCGCCGGAGGCCAAAGCGCCCACTCGACGGCGACACATCCATCGAAAGCTCATTCTCGCATTGATCCGGCATTGCTTCACCCGGCATTGCTCCGCGCAAAGGCCCCGGCCGTGTATGAAGTTACTTTCGCCACCACCAAAGGCGATTTCGTCGTGCAGGTCACGCGCGCCTGGGCGCCACTGGGCGCTGACCGCTTCTACAATCTCGTCAGACACCATTTTTTTGACGGGGTATCCTTCTTCCGCGTCGTTCAGGGTTTCGTCGTCCAATTCGGCCTCACGGGAAACCCAGCCGTCAACAAGGCCTGGGAGAAGGCGACTATCAAGGACGACCCGGTTACGCAAAGCAATAAGCTGGGCGCCATAACGTTTGCAACAGCCGGTCCGAACACGCGCACCACGCAGGTGTTTATCAATCTGGGCAGCAATGCCGGCCTGGACGCGCAGGGATTCGCCCCATTCGGTACGGTCATTTCAGGCATGGACGTAGTTCAAAACCTCTATGGCGCTTACGGCGACGCCCCTACCGCCCGGCAAGACGAGATCACCAAAGAGGGAAAAGCGTTCCTCGACAAGAATTTTCCAAAGCTCGATAGCATCAAAGCGGCCACAGTCACTTCGCCGGCTCCGGCAACACCGAGGCGTCCGGCGCAGGCGGCGAAGAAGCCGGCAATTCCGGGCAGCACGGCGCCGAAACCATAACTCTTCGCCCGATTGTCTCTCGATCTTGGGTCCGCAAGTAGATGGCAAAAGCTGAACCGATCTTTTCGTGCACACAACTTTCGACGGCGAGCATTCGGCCGAACAGGACAATTCAATGAAGGCAAATCAAGAGCTGTTGCAACCTGCCTCGCTCACGGCGAAGTCTCCCGACGAATTCGACGTTAAGTTCGCTACCACCAAGGGTGACTTTGTTGTCCATGTCACGCGCGCGTGGGCGGCGCTCGGCGCCGACCGTTTCTACAACCTGGTTCAACACCATTTCTTCACGGACGCGGCTTTCTTCCGCGTCATCCCTGGCTTCATGGTCCAGTTCGGGTTGAACGCTGATCCGGCCGTTAACAGGCCCTGGAGGAACGCAACCATCAAGGACGATCCCGTCACGCAGAGCAACAAGCCGGGTTACATCACGTTTGCAACCGCTGGTCCCAATACGCGCACCACTCAGCTTTTCATCAACTACGGAAACAACACCTTTCTCGACAATCAGGGATTTGCGCCCTTCGGGCAAGTGACGTCGGGGATGGACGTCGTTCAGCAGATCTACAGCGGCTACGGCGAGTCACCCGACCAGGGCAAGATCACCGCGGAAGGCAAGGCGTACCTCGAAAAGAATTTCCCGAAGCTGGACGCCATTAGGTCGGCGGTAATTGCTTCTCCCGCGCTGGGCTCCGACGCATGATCGCGCGAAGCGTGCAAAAATCCGCGAAGGAGCGGGTTCCATCGACAGCTTGGACACTATGGCTGCTGCATGAGTGATACGGGCTTCCTGGGTGCCGCGTCACGCCCGCTCGACCGCGTAGTTTCGCGCCACGTTGCGCTCAGCGCGACGGCTATGCTCGCTGGGCTGGCCGCCGCGAAACTGCTGATTCAGTTTGCAGGCATTCACCGCTACGGCTTTTTTCGCGACGAGCTCTATTACATGGCGTGCGGCGAACACCTGGCGTGGGGTTATGTTGACCAACCGCCTTTGGTCGCCGTTGCGGCCTGGCTTGCCCGCCACATCTTCGGAACCTCGATCGCAGCGCTGCGCCTTCTTCCCGCACTTTTCGGTGCGGCGATTGTTTATCTCACCGGCCGCTTCGCTCGCGAACTTGGTGGCGGGCGTTTCGCGCAAGTTCTCGCGGCCGCCGCCATTCTGCTCGCTCCCGCCTACCTCGCTTTCGATAGCTTCTTCTCGATGAATGCCTTCGAGCCGCTTTTCTGGCTCCTGTGCGCATGGATGACCGTGTGCATTGTGAAAGGCGCTTCTCCCAGGCTTTGGCTTGCGTTTGGAGCGGTTGCTGGCGTGGGGCTCCAGAATAAACATACGATGCTGGTGTTTGGGTTTGCCTTGGCCGTGGGTCTTCTTCTTTCGGGCGAAGCGAAACTCTTTCGCACGAAATGGATTTGGCTCGGCGGGCTCGTCGCCCTGGCGATTTTCCTGCCCAATCTGATCTGGGAAGCGCGTCATGGCTGGCCGCAAATAGAAGTGGTCCGCAATGCGCAGTTATTCAAGAACACCCATATTGGGCCTTTGCGCTTTCTGGGCGATCAGGTGCTTTTTCTGAACCCATTTGCTCTGCCGCTGTGGCTTGGCGGTCTTGCGTGGTATTTCTTTCTCCCGGGAGGCAAACGTTTCCGCTTTCTCGGCTGGTCGTACTTGGTCGTCCTCACTGTGTTCATCGCGTTCGATGGCAAGTCGTATTACGCGCTCCCGGTTTATCCGTTGCTTATCGCCGCTGGTGCCGTGGCTTTTGAGAAATTCACCGCCTCTCTTCGGCGACGATCTCTGCGCGTCGCCTACACCGCCGCGCTGGTGATTTCCGCAATCGCCACTTTGCCATTCGGCGTTCCCGTGCTCTCCGTGGACGCCTTCCTGAAATACTCGCATGCCATCCCCTACGCGAGTCTCGTGAAAACGGAACGAGATGCCACCGTGCAGCTTCCGCAGCTTTACGCTGACATGTTCGGTTGGGACTCCATTGCCACGGCCGTCGCCGGCGTTTACCACGGCCTTCCGCAATCCGAACGAGCCGGCTGCGCGATTCTGGCGGGGAATTACGGCGAGGCTGGCGCAATTGATTATTACGGCCCGGCGCTGGGATTGCCCGGCGCCATCAGCGGGCACAACAGCTACTACGATTGGGGACCCCGTGGCTATTCGGGAAGCTGCATGATTATTTTCGGAGAACGTTCCGGCGAATTCGTAAAGTATTTTGGCGAAGTCCAGCGCGTCGCAACGGTGCCAAATCCCTACGGCATGCCCAGCGAGCAGAACGTCTCCGTGTATCTATGCCACAAGCCCATCGCGCCCCTCGCGGACCTTTGGCCTCGCTTCAAACTCATCATTTAATAGCGCTAACCGAAAAACTGGTGTGCGAGAATCAGAATTGCCGCCGTCTCCGCGTTAATGTCGCGGCGCGTGCCGCGGGCGCAAAGCTTCGTTTTCGAGCGTCAGCACATCCAACCCGGACAAGAACAGCCGCCGGCCTGCATCCGATTCCGGGCATTGCACGATCGCCAGCAGTACGCATTCGCTCGTCAAGATCGGGATCGCACGCCCCTCCGACGTATCGCGAAATGGAGCAAGTTCTCCGGCGCGCCGCAGAACGGCCTGTAGCTCGAGAGAGGGCTCCACGCGCGTCCGGCCGCCTTTCACAGTTTTCGGCGGACGCAGGAATTGCAGCGGCTGGCGTAGGCGCAGCGCCCCCCGCTTGCGGCCGGTCTGACGTTCCCCGTCGTAGCATTCGATCCAACGATGCCATCGTTGCGGGCTGATCTTGCAGACTTGTTGCAAATACCCTTCAATCTCATCCGTGTCGTCCCAGTATTTCGACAGGCGTTCCCAGTCGTACATGTACATTCCTGCGAGAAAATCAGCTACTTCGACTGCTGCGGACGCGCGGCTCTTTGCCAGCATCACGGCAAGAGTCTGCGCTCGTTCCAGGTCCTTCGTGAACCTGTGAGACGGCAACTCCTGTCCATCGCCGCCGTTTCCGCCGGCTTTTTCGCGAAAGATTGACATCGCCCGATGGATGGCTCCCACAAAAGTTTAGCAGTCTCGGGGCGGATGTCATCTGATTGCCTGCGCGCCGTACTCGGATTTAGTACATACCTTTCTTGCAATGGCTCCAAAATGGGCGAGATATGATTGAAATATGATAAGGCGATACGGCACAATTGCCACCGAGTGGTGCAGTGTGGGTCACGGCAACCACTACCGAACGCCAGGTAAGAGGTGATATGGAAAAGGTGACGGGTATCGGCGGGTTTTTCTTTCGGGCGCAAAATCCCGCTTCGCTGGGCAATTGGTATCGCGATCACATCGGCGTTGCGCTTGTTCCGCCTAACTATGACGACTTGGGCTGGCAACAAGAGGCTGGCCCCACGGCATTCGCGCCTTTTCCAGGGGACACAGCGTACTTTGGTGATGCCCGCAAAGTGTGGATGATTAATTTTCGCGTGCGTAACCTCGATGCGATGGTGGCGCAACTGCGGGAGACTGGAATCACAGTTGAGGTTGACCAGCAAACATATCCGAACGGCCGGTTCGCTCGATTAGCCGACCCGGAAGGCAATCCCATTGAGTTGTGGGAGCCAGCCGGTCGGGACGCCCCTCGCGCCGCTTGAGATGAACTGCCTTGAGCTGAACTGACTAGTCGTCCGATCCGTTGTCAGGCTGAGGAAACTACAGTCCGAGAATGTTTACGAGTTCGCGCACGGATGCAGCGGACTTATCGAGCGCCGCCTTTTCCTCCGGTTGCAGCTTGACCTCGATGATCTGCTCGATTCCGCGTGCACCCAGCTTCACCGGCACTCCGACGAACAGCCCGCTGATGCCGTACTCACCCTCGAGATACGCGGCGCACGGCAAAATCTTCTTCTTGTCTTTCAGGATCGCCGCCACCATTTCAACCGCTGCGGCCGACGGCGCGTAATATGCCGACCCTGTTTTCAGGAGATTTACGATTTCCGCGCCGCCCTTTCGCGTGCGGGTGACGATCGCAGCGAGCTTATCTTTGGCTATCAGTTCGGGGAGGGGGATTCCCGCAACCGTCGAATACCGCACCAGCGGCACCATGTCGTCGCCATGCCCGCCCAGCACGAACGAATGTACGTTATCCACCGACACGCCCAGCTCCATCGCCACAAACGCGCTCATTCGGGCGGAATCGAGCACCCCGGCCATGCCGATCACGCGGTTCTTCGAAAATCCGCTGAGCTTGAACGCCGCCTGCGCCATCGCATCCAATGGGTTGGTCACCATAATCAGAATCGCGCCAGGCGAAAGTTTCACCACGGCGTCCACTACCCCTTTGATCACGTCGTAATTCGCTCTTAGCAAATCGTCGCGGCTCATTCCCGGCTTCCGCGGAAATCCCGCCGTGATCACAATGATGTCGCTGTTGGCCGTTTCGCGATAATCGCCGGAAGCCGTCGAAATTCCTACGGCGTGCGCGTCCGTCCCCAGAATCGGCGCCGATTCCGCCATGTCCAGCGCTTTTCCCGCCGGCACTCCTTCGATAATGTCCGTAAGCACCACATCGGCCAATCCCGCGTCGTGAATGCGCTGCGCCGTCGTCGATCCTACAAATCCCCCGCCAACTACCGTCACTTTCTTCCGCATTCCCAAATCTCCTTATGCCTGTATGAAATGATTCTGCATTCTGAAAGAACGTCAAAAACCTGATTGTGGCCGTCAGCGCGTCGCGGTCGCCGGGGTCTGCATATTCTCGATAATCGCGTCGGCATATTCGGAGGTCATCAGTTTCTCGGCGCCCGGCATTAACCGCTCCAGATCGTAGGTCACGCGCTTTTGCTGAATCGTTCGCGCAATTCCATCCTCGATCAGTTTCGCCGCTTCCTTCCATCCCATGAATTCGAACATCATCGCTCCCGAGAGCATTACCGAACTCGGATTGATCACGTCCTTGTCCGCGTACTTCGGCGCCGTCCCGTGCGTCGCTTCGAAGACTCCGTAGCCATCGCCGATGTTCGCTCCCGGCGCCATCCCCAGGCCGCCCACCTGCGCCGCGCATGCGTCCGACAAATAATCGCCATTCAAGTTGGGCGTCGCGAACACTTGGTATTCGTCGGCGCGCGTCAGCACCTGCTGGAAGACGGAATCCGCAATCCGGTCGTTGATCAGCACCTTGGACTTCCACTGCCCTCGCCCGTGCGTCGCATAAATTGCATCGAGCGCTTGCTTCACTTCCGCATAAATCTGCGCTTTGAATTCATTCGTGGCCCGATCGAGTCCCGGCTCGATCTTTGCCGCGTTGTTCTCGACGGAGAGGTTCGCGTCGCGGTCCTTATTGTCGATGATCCAGCTCTCGCGCTCGGTCACCACCTGCGCCCGGAATTCGGCCTTCGCGATTTCATATCCCCAGTCGCGGAACGCTCCTTCCGTATACTTCTGAATGTTGCCTTTGTGAACCAGCGTCACGACTTTCCGCCCATGCTCGATGGCGTGTTCAATCGCGCGCCGCACCAGCCGCTTCGTTCCCGTGGGCGACATCGGCTTGATTCCCACGCCCGAATCCTCGCGAATGCGCTTCGATCCGCCCTTCAACATCTCTCCGTTTAGAAAGTCGATCAGTTTTTTGACTTCGGGCGTGCCCGATCGCCACTCGATCCCGGCGTACACATCTTCGGTATTTTCGCGAAAGATCACCACGTTCATCCGCTCCGGATACCGCACCGGCGAAGGGACGCCTTCAAAATATTTCACCGGTCGCACGCAGGCGTAGAGATCGAGAATCTGCCGCAACGCCACGTTGAGCGACCGGATTCCTCCGCCCACTGGAGTAGTGAGCGGTCCCTTGATCGCCACTCGAAAATCCCGGATCGCATCAACCGTATCCTGCGGCAGCCACTCCTTGAATTGATTGAACGATTTCTCGCCCGCAAACACTTCGATCCACGCGATTTTTCTCTTTCCTCCGTATGCGTGTTCCACGGCCGCATCGAACACGCGCCGCGACGCGCGCCAGATATCACGTCCGGTGCCGTCGCCTTCGATAAACGGAATAATCGGCTGGTCCGGCACGCCGAATTCGCTTCCTGCATACTCAATCGGCTTCCCATTCGCGGGAACCGCCACGCCGTTATAGGACGCCCTCATATAATTTCCGCCCCCAATTCCTATATTTTGTCCATCCAGCGAGTGCCGAAAGGTCCTCGCAAACCATTGAAGATAGCACACTTCCAACCGAGTCCCGACCACTCCGACGTAACCGCTTCACGAAGCTCGCGTCGGGGCGATCCCCAGCGTGCGCATCTTGCGATAGAGATGGCTGCGTTCGAGCCCCAGTGCGGCCGCGGCTTTCGTCATGTTCCAGCGGTTTTCTTCAAGTTTCCGCAACACGAATTCCCGCTCGTACGCGGACCGCGCTTCCTGCAAGCTTTCGTAAGGCTTCTGCGGGCTCTTCGATGCACCGCGAAACAGTTCCGGGGGCAAATGATGCACCTCGATTTTCTCCGACGGGCAGATGATTACCAGCCGTTCCACGAGATTCTTCAGCTCCCGAACGTTTCCGGGCCACGGGTACGCTAGTAGCACTCCCATTGCCGGTGCGCTGAATTCTTTCGGTTTTTTTCCGTATTCCTCGCAGAAAGTCGCCAGAAAGTGCGCCGCCAGAATCGGAATGTCTTCCGTGCGCTCCCGCAGAGCCGGTACGTAGAAGGGAATCACGTTCAGGCGGTAAAACAGATCCTCGCGAAACGCATTGCGCGCGATTTCCTCTTCCAGTTTTTTGTTCGTGGCCGCAATCACCCGCACGTCCACGGTGACAGGCTGATTCGAGCCCAGCGGTTCCACGCGCTGTTCTTCGAGCACCCGCAGCACCTTCGATTGTGTCTTGAGGCTCATATCGCCCACTTCGTCGAGAAACAGCGTCCCGCCATCCGCCTTCTGGAATTTGCCGGCTTTATCCTCGCTTGCGCCGGTGAAGCTTCCTTTTCGGTGCCCGAACATCTCCGATTCAATCAGTTCCTCCGGGATCGCCGCGCAGTTGACTTCAACGAACGGCAAATCCTTCCGCGAACTGCTCGCATGCAGCGCCCGCGCCACCAGTTCCTTTCCCGTTCCGCTCTCGCCGAAAATCAGCACGCGGCCGTTCGTGGGCGCCGTCAGCGCAATCTGCTGCCGCAGGGCCTTCATCGGCACGCTATTGCCCAGAATCTGATGTTTGTATTCAAGCTCCGCTCGCAGCCGCCGGTTCTCCGATTCCAGCCGCAAATAATCAAGCGCGTTTCGCACCATCAATACGATCTTTTCGAGCGAAAGAGGCTTTTCCAAGAAATCGAATGCGCCTAGCTTCGTCGCTCGCACTGCCGTTTCGATATTCCCGTGTCCCGAAATCATCACCACCATGGGCGCGTCATCCCGCGACTGAATGCGCTCGAGCGTGTCGAGCCCGTCCATCGCCGGCAACCACACATCCAGCAGTACCAAATCAAAAACGCGCTTCTCGATCCGCTCGAGGCATTCTTCGCCGGACGCGGCAACGTCCGTCTCGTAGCCTTCGTCCCGCAAAATCGCACCGAGTGATTCGCGGATGCCGCTTTCGTCGTCAACGATCAGTATGGATGCTGGCATGTTTCAAAACCCTTGAGCGAACGCCGTCTGTCAGAATGTTGACAGAGTTTTTTGGCCCGTCATTCTTAGCGAAGCGGAGAATCTCTCTTGGTGTCAACATATAAGGAAAAGAGAGATTCTCCGGGCCAAAGTAAGACCCTCAGAATGACGGGCCATTTTTCAGGCAGCAGAAGCTAAAGCGCATTGCATCAAGCCGGGGAATCATCGGCTCGCTACGTTAAGCGGCTACGCCGCGGGACTTCCGGCCTGCGTCGAGATTTGGGCCGCGGCTACTTCCGCTGCTGGAAACCGGATCACGAACCGCGCTCCTGTGGGCAAATTGTCAACCACGCGAATCGTTCCGTTGTGCTCGGCGATAATCCGGCTGGCGATCGCGAGGCCCAGTCCAGTCCCGCGGTCCTTGGTCGAAAAATGCGGCAGGAAAAGCCTCTCCTTGTCTTCGGGAGAAATACCGTGGCCGCTGTCTGAAATCTCGACCTCGATCGCATCCCCTTCGCTTTGACTCCGCGTGGTCACGCGCAGTTGGCGAATCGCGGATGCCTCCATCGCCTCCGCCGCATTGTCGATCAAATTCGCCACGACCCGCCGCAATAATTCGCTGTCCGCTTTCACGGGCGGCAGCGCCGGAGCAAGATCGGTCTTCAGCGTGATTCCTTCCAGACGCCCGTGAAACAGGTCGATTGCACTGAGGACGATCGCGTTGACGTCCGCGGACGCCAGGCGAGCCGAAGGGAATCGCGCAAACTGCGAGAATTCGTCCACCAGCGAACCCAGGGCCCGCACCTCGCGCTCGATCAAGCCAACGCATTCCGCCGCCAGTTTTTCGAATTCCGCGGGGGCCACTTCAGGCATTGCCGCTTCCGTGCGGTTCAAATGACGCATCAATCGTTGCGCCGAAAGCTGAATCGGCGTCAGTGGATTCTTGATCTCGTGCGCGATCCGCTGCGCCACTTCCTGCCATGCCGCCGCTCGCTGTGCGCGCAACAGGTCCGTTAGGTCGTCGATCACGACCACGAATCCGGGATTCGACCGCCTCGGTCCGAGTGAACTCACGGTTACTGCCGCCCGCACCAGCTTTCCACTCGCCGCGATTTCAATCTCGCGGGAGGCCGCCCCCATTCGGAGCGACCGGCGCATCAAGTGCAGCACGGCGCGTCCTGCATCCTCTCCCAGCAATTCCGCAAGCGTGTGCGCGTGTCGCGCGTTATCACCCAGGATCACCGCGACCGCCGTATTGATGCGCGCTACCTCTCCCGATGCATTCAGCGACACTACGCCGGTGGGAATGTTTTCAAGAATTGCTTCCATCAATTTTCGCCGCCCCTCGCGCTCTTCAATGGCCTGTTCGAGGCTTTGCGTGAATTCGTTGATCTGCCGGCGCCCTTCGCCGAGCTGCTCCGTCATTCTGTTGAACGATCGCACCAATGTTCCCAATTCGTCCTGCGCCTGCACATCGATGCGATGATCGAAATTACCGCGCGAAATCTCTCGCGTTGCTTCCGCCAGAGCTTGAATCGGGACCGTGACTTGCTTCGAGAGGAACAGGGCCACCCAAGTCGTTGTGAAAAGCAGCAGAAGAGTAATCAATAACAGCGCGAATAGGATCTCGCGTTTGTACGCGCGCACGTGCTGCTTCTGCTGGGCGTACGTTAACGTCTCATTTTCGATTTCACCGTAGCGCGTCAGGAAATTAGCCGGCAGCGACCGACCCGCATAAAGAGTTCCACTTCCAGTCGGGACTCCGCCCGCGGCATACAGCTCGGTCCCCGATTGCCACACTTCCGCGCCACTATGGAGGGTTCGAACCAGCTTCGGCTCAAAGGCGCCTGCCCCCGCGCTGGTCCCGAACTTCCGCCCGGCGATGATTTTCCCATCCGGGTTCGTGATCCACGCGGCATCCGCCCAAGGACCGAGCGCTGCAAAAACTTCATCCGGCGTCCCGCGAGTTGCCGCTCCCGCCGCAAACGCATTCGCGCGCCGCAGTTCGTCCTTTCCGAAATCGTTCAGAAGATTTTGGCTCTGCTCGTTCGCAATTTCGAGCGGCCGCGGGAA
>JANWJR010000042.1 GCA_025451835.1 Candidatus Acidiferrales bacterium
GAGCTGAGATTGAAACTCCTCTTTCGTGATGCGTGGGCTTTCGGTTAGCTCCGACCACGTCATCTACACTTTCACCTTCACCGGCGGCACAAGCCCCTCCACTCGACAAGCCATTCAATGGAGATATCTTATGCCGCTTTCGGACAGAGAGTACCTGCACGTCTCCGCCGGGCGATGTTGGGTTTGGCTACTTTGCTTTCTTGGACGGCTCAGAGTCATCGGGGCCGACAAAATTGATCACAAAGGGCGCGATTCCGTGCACTTGCAGAACAGTATCGCCCTTGCATTCCGCGAAGTGCCTCATTCTTGGCCCTGCCCAGAAAAAGCCGCCCGCGGGCACATCTTTAAGCGCCGCGTCGGACCATTTCGATCCCATTCCTACGGCGGCTGCGCCCCGAATCACCGTAACGTTCTCTGTCTTCGGGTGCCAGTGCGGTGCAATCTTGGCTCCGTCCGTACACGAAAGGCGGAGAGTATATGTGCGCCCCGCCGTCATCGGATCGCCCTGGATGATAGCAACGCGCAATGTGCCACCGGTTTCAACCGACGGGGTGCCGACCATGGCGGCCGCTGGGATGTCGCCCCACTTTTCCGAACCCGGCTCTACAATCATCGGGCCGTTTGAGGCCCGCGCAGGAGTCTCTTTTGCGGGCCGCTTCGTCTGTGCGCCCGCAACAACAGGGAACAATACGAAGAAAACTAGCAAACCTGCTCGCCCTATGGACATGTTTCCTCCTCGTCGAATTGGTCCGAAGTGCAATGTCCGATAGCCGGAATTGCCGATCTGGGCCCTCTGTTTCGCGCATCATACGCTCCTCCTTTCCCCGGCACAACTCCAGCGTCGGCTTCCGCTCGCCGAGAGTCACCGAGCTATCGGCGGCGGGATTTTGATTTACGGCGAGGTCGAACTGGTTTGCGGCGCTGCGATTTCCTCGGCGAGCGCTTTAGCGATTTGCTCTTTGCGCGGCGTTTTGATGGCTTTGCGAGGCGCGCGCGGGGGACACGGCGCGGCGCGCGGCGTGGCTTGCGGCGGCGGGGACGCCGGCGAAGTGGTGGTTTTCGGCCCGGGCGGCGCGATTTGGCGCGAGCGAGGGCGGCGCGGCGGGCTTTGGCCCAGGCGGGCTTGTTGACCTGGCGGCCGCGAGCGATGGCCAGGGCGTCGGCGGGGACGTTATCGGTGATAGTCGAGCCGGCGGCGACATATGCGCCGTCGCCAACGCGCACCGGCGCGACGAGCGCGGTATCGCTGCCGATGAATACGCGATTGCCGATGGTGGTTTGATGCTTCTCGACGCCATCGTAATTGCAGGTGATCGTTCCAGCGCCGATGTTTGATTCGCGGCCGATCGAGGCGTCGCCTATATAGCTGAGGTGCGGGACTTTAGCGCCTTCGCGAATGATCGCTTTCTTCGTTTCGACGAAACTTCCGACGTGCGCGCCGGCGCGAACGTCGGTGCCGGGCCGCAGCCGCGAAAATGGGCCGACTTGCGCTTTCGGTCCGACGCGGCAAGAGACGAGGATCGAATGCGCGCCCACAACGGCGTCGTCGTCGAGGCGAGCGTCCTGCAGGACGCTGCCAGTGCGCACCGTGCAGCGCGCCCCGATGCGCGTCTTGCCAAGAAGCTGAACGCCCGGTTCGATGAGCGTGTCCGGTCCGGCGGTGACTTCGGGATCGATCACGGCGCTTTCGGGGAGATAGATGGTGACGCCCGAGTCCATCAGCTCCGCGGCTTTGCGGGCGCGGAAAATGCGGTCAACTGCTGCAAGATGCATGCGCGTGTTGCAGCCTAAAATTTCGCGCGCATCGGCAGCCACCAGCGCCAGGACGCGTTCGTTGCGCCGGCGGAGCATGGCGATGGCGTCGGTGAGATATAGCTCGCGGTGAGCGTTTTCGGGGCGCAGCGCGGCCAGGCATGGCCAGAGTTTTGCGAGCGTGAAGCAGTAGATGCTGGAATTTACTTCGCGAATCGCGCGCTGCTCGGGCGTGGCCGCTTTTTCTTCGACGATTGCCTGCACGCGGCCTTCGGAATCGCGAACGATGCGGCCGTAGTCGGTGGGATCCTCAAGCTCGGCGCTGAGGATTGTGGCAGCGGCTTCGCCGCGGCGGTGCGCATCGATCAGCGCGGCCAGCGTCTCCTTGCGAAGAAGAGGCGCATCGCCGGGAACGACGACGGCGAGTTTGGCGCTTTTGCGAATCGCGCGCCGCGCGACTTGCATGGCATGACCGGTGCCGCGCTGCGGCTGCTGCACGATCGTTTCCGCGCCCAGAAATTCGGCAAGGGTGCTGACTTCCTCCGCTTGATGTCCGACCACGACGAGAAGTTGGGCAGGCTTGAGCGGCTGGCACGCGCGAATAACGTGCTCGATCAGCGGACGTCCGCCGGCGCGGTGCAGGACCTTGGCAAGCTCGGAACGCATTCGCGTCCCTTTTCCTGCAGCCAGAATTACGATGGATGTCTCGCTTGCGGCCATGTCGCGGCTATTGTCGCTTTCCCGCGAAGCTTTGGCAATCGAAACGGGATCGTATTTGATGCTTCGTGGTTCTGATATTCAGCACACACCTGGGGTAGCCAATTTTTGCGGTGACGAGCGAATGCCCCGAATCCCGAGCCTAAGGTGGGCGCTATAAAACCGGACCTTTGTTTGCGGGACAACTGCAAGACGGCGACTCCTCAAGTGAGTGCGGGAGCGGCGAGGGGAGAGGCAATCGCGGATGGGCTCGAGGGCCGGGCTTCCGTCGTTTCGGTCCAGAGGGAGCGGTCTGCGAGGAGGCGGGTAACAAGCTGAGTGTGAAGCGCGTGGCCGGCTTTGTGGGCTTCGATGCGCGCCTGGAGCGGGCGTCCGACGAGCGCGAGATCGCCGATAAGATCGAGCGCTTTGTGGCGGCCGAATTCGTCGGGAAAACGCAACGGGCCATTCACAATGCCGCGATCGTCGAGCACGATGGCATTCTCGATTGAGCCTCCGCGAATCAATCCCATCGCCTGCAGGCCCGCAAAATCCTTGATGAAGCCGAAGGTGCGGGCAGGGGCGATCTCGCGGCTGAAGGATTCGCGATCCACGACCATTTCCACTTCCTGCCGTCCCACGGAAGGATGGTTGTACTCGACGAAACAGTGAACGAGAAATTCATCCGAGGGATAAATGCCGATTCGGCGGTCGCCGTCGGCGAATTCCAGCGGCTTCACAACGCGGATATAGCGGCGCGGACGGCGCAGGCGGCGGATGCCCGCGCGCGCAAGCAAATCGATGAAGGGCTTCGCCGAGCCATCGAGGATCGGCAATTCGAGCGCGTCGATTTCGACGTAGACGTTGTCCACGCCGCAGGAATACAGGGCGGCGAGGACGTGCTCGGTGGTCGAAAGCAGCACGCCCTGCTTCATAAGGCTGGTGGCGTAGCTCACGCGAGCAACGTTGCGCACGTGCGCTTCAATTTCAAAATTGTCGAGATCAACGCGGCGAAAGACGATGCCAGTGTCAGCGGGTGCCGGAACGAATCGCATCCGAGAGCGGACCGCCGTGTGAAGTCCCACACCTTCGACTTCAACTGGGCGCTGGATTGTAAGTTGGAGGGACATGGGGCCAATATTACAGGCATTCGGGTGGCCAGATGTTCTAGTATTTAAGTCATTGTTATCAAGCACTTGCTAGGGATGTAGTATCAATAAGGTTCTGGTGATGTTGTAAAGATACAACAAACTCCCGATTAGGAGCGTGGTCGAGCGTTAACACCGGGGTTTCGAATAGGAGGGTCTAGTCCAAAGTGTTAAAGAGAAGGCGGCGCGGCAAATCTGCGAGCAGGCATTCGCGTTCGCGTGGGCCAAGGGCGGTATGCGGTTGTTAGGAATGGACGGTACGAGTAAAATGGCTAGTCCGGTGACGTGAAAATGACTTCTCCGTTCAATATTCTGACGAACGCGCCAACTCCGCCGCCCGCCGGGCATCCGCGGCCATCGTGGCTGCGCGTGCGATTTTTCGGCGGGCCGAATTATCAGGAACTCAAGCGCATCATGCGGACGCTGGACCTGCATACGGTGTGCGAGAGCGCGCGATGCCCGAACATGGGCGAATGCTGGGAGCACCGCACAGCGACATTCATGATTCTCGGGAACATTTGCACGCGCGCGTGCGGATTTTGCGCGGTGCCAAGCGGAAAGCCGCTGGGTTCGCCCCAAGAAGACGAGCCGGAGCGCGTGGCGGAAGCGGTGGAGCGGATGGGACTGCGCTACGCGGTGGTGACGTCGGTGAATCGCGACGACCAGCCGGACGGCGGATCCGCCATTTTTGCGCGAACCATCCGGGAAATTCGCCAGCGCGTGCCCGGGTGCCGCGTCGAAGTTCTGATTCCGGATTTTCGCGGCGACTGGACGGCGCTCGAACGCGTGATGGACGCGCAGCCGGACGTCCTCAACCACAACATGGAAACGGTGCCTCGGCTCTACCGCCAAGTGCGCAAGGGCGCGTTGTACGAGCGGTCGCTGGAATTGCTGCGCCGCGCGGGAGAACTGGCGCCGAACGTGACGACGAAAACCGGCATGATGCTGGGTCTGGGCGAAACGCGCGACGAAATCTTACAAGCGATGGAAGACATCACGGCGCAAGGCACACACATTTTGACGCTCGGGCAATATCTGCAACCGACGCCCGAACATTTGCCAGTGGAGCGATTCGTCCACCCGGACGAGTTCGCGGAATTCAAGCGGCTGGGCGAGACGATGGGCTTGAAGCACGTCGAGTCCGGGCCGCTGGTTCGTTCCTCGTATCACGCCTTCGAACAAGAAGAGGCCGCGCGCGGGTGAACCTGGCGTGGGGCGATCCTTCTCCTCTCAGTGAATCTTTATGAATCCGTGGCGCGGGCTAAAAAATCTCCCGAGAGAAATGTGGATTCTGGCTGCAGCCACGCTCGTGAACCGCGTGGGCACGATGGCCTTGCCGTTTCTCGTCCTGTATTTGACGCGCACGATGCACGTTTCGCCGGCGCGCGCGGCGCTGGCGCTGACGGTTTACGGCGCTGCCGCACTGGTGACGGTGCCGATCGCAGGGCGCCTGACAGATAAGATCGGACCGCTGGCCGTGATCAAGGCGTCGCTGTTCCTGTCCGGCGTTGCGCTGCTGATTTTTCCGCTAGCTCATAGTTTCGGGACGATTTTGGCGGTGACGTTCGTCTTTGCGATTCTCAATGAGTCGGTGCGCCCGCCGAGCCTGGCGCTTGTTTCCGAACTGGTGGCGCCAGCGCAGCGGAAATCAGCGTTTGCACTGAGCCGGCTGGCAGTGAATCTGGGGATGAGCGTGGGTCCAGCGATTGGCGGAATTCTGGCGGTGTGGTCGTTCCGGCTGCTATTTGTCGTGGATGGCTCGACGTCAATTCTCGCAGCAATCGTGCTGCTGCTTGCGTGGCCCGCAGGCCCGCGGATGGGATCACGCGAGCCCCAGTGGGACGACGCGGGAGAGCTTGGAAGACAAATTGAAGCAGAAGGGCCCGGCCTGCTCGCGCCCGCGCATCCCGCAGCCGACCTGCGGGCATTTCGAAATCGCCGGATGCTGTATTTTCTTATGGCGATGATTCCGGCGCAGCTTGTATTTTTTCAAATTACGTCCACGCTGCCGCTTTTCCTGGTCCAGAACCTTCGTTTGCCGGAATCGTTTTACGGAACAGTGTTCACGCTCAACACGCTCTTGATTATTGCGCTGGAGATTCCGCTGAATACGGCGACCGCGCATTGGTCGCACCGGCGGACGCTGGCGCTTGGCGCGTTCCTTTATGCAATTGGATATGGGGCATTCGCACTGGTGAGAGGACCGGCGGAAGTTCTTGCGTCGGTGGTGGTTTGGACCTTCGGCGAGATGATTTTGATTCCCGGGAGCTCGGCTTACGCGGCCGAAATTGCGCCCTCCGGCCGGCGAGGCGAATATATGGGGCTGTACACGATGTCGTTCAGCATTGCATTTTCGTTGGGTCCGTGGATGGGAGCGGAAGTTCTGCAGCGATGGGGCGGGCAAGCGTTGTGGGGAGCTGCCTTCGTGTCGGGCTGCATTTCAGCACTGCTGATGAGCCGCATCGGCGGGAAGACGGGTGGCGCGACTCAAAAGGTGGGCGCGGCATAAGTCGAACGGGAAGCGGCCGCGAAGTAGTTTTCCACTCCTTGCGAAAACATCCACAGCTTCATATGGTTGACGCGCGCAATAGAGATGGCACAATGCACCCCGCTTCAACCATCCGCCACGCACTACCGTTGGGATGAAGTCGCGGGCGCTGCTATTTTATCGTCCTTGCGTTGAGGTGTGGCTTAGGCGAAGATAAGGCGAATATGGCTTCTACGGACATCTCTCTCGAACGCCCGCTTCCGCACCACCTGGAAGCCGAACGAAGCATCCTCGGAGCTATTCTGCTGGACAATCACGCGCTGAATGCGGCCGTGGAAAAGATTCGCGCGGAAGATTTTTTTCTCCCGCAGCATCGCCACATTTTCGAGCGCATGGTGCAGCTAGCCGAGAAGCAGCAGCCAATAGACACAGTGACGTTGATGGAGGACCTCGAAGGCGAGGGCAAGCTCGAATCGGCCGGAGGCGTGGCCTACATCGCGCAACTTTCGGACGGCGTTCCGCGGATCAGCAACATCGAACACTACGCGCGGATCGTCAAAGAAAAAGCCGTTCTGCGGAATCTGATCCACACGGCGGCGGCGATCCAGGAGCAGGCGATTGCGGCCGGAGACGATGCCGACATCATCCTCGATCGCGCCGAATCCATGATCTTCCAGTTGGCCGAAGATCGCGTGAAGGCCGGGCTGATAGGCGTGAAAGAGCTGGTTCGCGATAATTTCGAGCGCCTCGAAAAAATCTTCAGCGAAGGCCGCCGCATCACCGGGCTTGCAACAGGCTACGCCGGGCTCGACAACGAAACCGCCGGATTGCAGCCTTCGGAGCTGATTATTCTGGCGGCGCGGCCTTCGATGGGGAAGACAGCGCTGGCGCTAAATATCGCCGAAAATGTTGCGCTGCGCCACCGCGAACCTGCCGCGATCTTCAGCCTGGAAATGTCGAAGGAATCACTGCTGCTGCGCCTGCTGGCGTCCGAATCGCGGGTCGATGCTCACAAATTCCGCACCGGTCACCTGGGCCGCGACGACTGGGGAAAAATCACCACGGCCCTGCGAGATCTCGGAGACGCACCCCTGTGGATCGATGATTCCGCAAGCTCGACCGTGATGGAGATGGGCGCGAAGGCGCGGCGGCTGAAACGCGATCGCGGGCTTTCACTGATGATTGTGGATTACCTGCAGCTGGTGGTTCCCTCAACGCGAGGCCGCCAGAGCAACCGCCAGGAAGAAGTTTCGAGCATCTCCCGCGCGCTGAAGGGACTGGCCAAAGAGTTGAAGATCCCTATCCTGGTGCTCAGCCAGCTCACACGCGCGCCGGAGCGCGAGGAGCGCAAACCGCAATTGGCGGACTTGCGCGAATCGGGAGCAATCGAACAGGACGCGGACGTGGTCCTCTTCATTAACCGGCCGAATTTTTACAAGACCGACCTGCCGGATGAAGAGCGCGCCAAGGCGGAACTCATCATTGCGAAGCAGCGCAATGGCCCAACCGGAAACTTGAATTTTGTCTTCCTGAGCCGCCACACGCGGTTTGAAGAAGCCGCTCCCGACGCGTGGAGTTCCGGCGGACCCGACGAATAAAAGCTCTCGTACCCGATGCTCGGGAACACACTGTGTCCGGCCGTCGGCGCCCGCCGACAGTCTTGATAAGGCTACTGCCGGTTGTACCCGGCCTCGCGGTGCGTAACCTGCCTGTTTGCCGCAGCTAACACTTCGCTAAGTTCGGCGGGACAGTAACACGATATTGGCAATGCTCCTGCAATCCAAATTGACGCATGTTTACCTAAACGATGCGGAGCGCGAGGCGATTTCGAAAAATCGTCACGCGGCGCAAGGGGAGTCTGGCATTCTAAAAGCTGATGCCGAAAGCGATCCATTGCGGAAGCCGGCCGGTGTGGGCGGAGATTTCCGTTCGGGCGATCCTTCACAATCTGAAGGTCATCCGAAAACGCGTGGACTCGAAACGGATGATTCTGGCGGTGGTGAAAGCGAATGCGTACGGTCTTGGCGCGGTGCCGATCTCGAAGGCGTTGCAGAAGGCGGGAACGGAATGGTTCGGCGTCACGTGCGGCGATGAAGGCGTTGAGCTTCGCGAGGCGGGCATACGGAAGCGCATTTTGGTGCTGACGGGTTTCTGGCCGGGCGAAGAAAAGCGGCTCATTGAAAACAATCTCACGCCCACCGTTACACGCGTCAGCGATCTGCGCCACCTCGAGCACGCCGCGAAATCGATGCGCAGGAAATCGCGCGTTCGCTTTCACCTGAAAATCAATACCGGCATGAACCGCCTGGGAATATCTCCGGGCGAAGTGGATGAATTTGTGAACGCGCTGGCCGGCTGCCGCAACATCGAGCTTGAGGGGACTTACACCCACTTCGCTTCGGCGGAAGATTTCGGAGGCAGCCAAACCGATGAACAGGAGCGCGTTTTCCTAGCCTGCCTGGAGCGCCTGCGCTCGGCGGGCGTTTCGCCCGGAATCGTGCATTTCGCGAACAGCGGAGCGATTTGCGCGCGGCCGAGCACTTGGGCAGACATGGTGCGGCCGGGGGCGATTCTTTATGGCTATCACCAATCCTTCAATCCTCCAGAAAAGAAACGAGAAGTGACGGCGATGATGCCGTTGCAGCCATGTCTTTCGTTGCGAGCGCGGCTGGTTTCGCTTCGCGATTTGCAGCCCGGAGAAAGGGTTGGCTACGGGGCGAGGTTCGTTGCCGAACGGCCGTCGCGGATTGGCGCGATCAATGCGGGCTATGCAGACGGCATCCTGCGGCAACGGACAAATCGCGGTTGCGTCCTTTTGCGGGGGCGTCGAGTGCCTCTGGTGGGCACGATCTCGATGGATTTGACCACGCTCGATGCCACCGACGTGCCCGGCGCCGAAATCGGCGATATCGTAACAATCTACGGCCAGGATGGGAATGCGGCGATTCAAGTGTCCGATGTGGCCCCGGAAATCGGTACGGTGACTTCGGACCTATTGTGCGCTCTCGGCCGGCGCGTCCCGAAGTTTTACGTTTAGGAAATCAGGTTGTCGCGGCGCTACTCAGTAGTGCTTCCCTCGACACGGTAGATGACCAGGCCGCTGAGAAGCTTCGGGTAGAAGTCGGTGGATTTCTGAGGGAGCACGTCGCCACCGAGGGCAATCTCCATCACCTGTTGGACGCGCACCGGATTGAGCAGAAATGTGATTTGGGAAAGACCTTGGTCGACCGCGGCGATCGCGCGGTCCATTTCGCGCTCGTATGCGACATTTCTTTCCGCGGCGACAGCTTCCGCCGAAATTCCCAGACCTTTCTCAAGTATCAGCCGGTGCAGCAGCACGACGTCCAGGCCGCGCTGGGCGTCCGACACATTGGGTAACGCCTCTTCCAAATCAGCAGCGCGGCGCAAAACGAATAAGTAAAAGGCGCCGCCGGCATAGACGCCGATCGCGCGGCGTCCCAGGTGCTGGTTTTCCATGTCCTTGCGAAATTCCGCAAAGCTCGCTGCGCGTTCGTCGTCATTCGAGAAGGGATACGCGTACCAATCAAACCACGGCGAGATGTGGGTGCGAAATTTCTCAAAATTGAAATTGGGCAGATTCTGAATCAACCGATGCGTGGGCAGAATCGTGAGGCCGCGAGAATGCGAGTTGACGAAGGTCATCATGGCGAATTCGTGCGCCGCAAGCGGATCGACCGCGCCAATCCGCTGGCGGGCCTCGTCACGGAGTTGCAGCGCGGTTTCGTAGCGATGGTGGCCGTCTGCAATGACGAGTTTCTTGCCGGCCATCTCTTTCTGGATTTTGGCGATGAATGCCGGATCGGAAACGGGCCACAGGCGGTGCGTGACGCCATATTCGTCCTGCAATTCGTTCGGGGCTTTGGCATGGGCGATTCCTTCGAACGCCGTTTCGATCCTGCGCGCGGGATCGTCGTAGAGAAGAAATAACTGGCCGGTTTGCAAATGGGTGTGGCGCAGAAGCTCGATACGGTCGGCTTTTGGCGCTGAAAGCGTGCGTTCGTGGCGGAAAACGACCTGGGCATCGTAGTCTTCGATGCGGCCGAGAGCGATGAATCCCGTTCGCACGCGGCGGGTGTGCATTCCAGGAACTAAGTATTCCTGCGAATATACGTAAATACCCGGCGCGGAATCCCGGAGCAGGATTTTTTCGGCAATCCATTTCTGGGCTTTGCGAGCGGCTCGCGTGTAGACGTTCTCTTGCGGATTATCGTCGCGAAGAATTTTCCCTTTTTCGATTGCGATTAGATTGTAAGGGCTCGCGGCGTAATAGCGTTCCTGCATCTCGGGCGTGATCTTGTCGTAAGGCTGGGTGAGCACTTGATCGACCGCAACCCGGTTCGTATCGTAGCGATAGCCGCGAAAAGGTTGAATCTCAGCCATAAGGGCCTCAGCATGAAAATTAGGAGCGAGGAAGCTGGATATTGTAACAGCGGGGCAGCATCGCACCAAATTGGGCCGGGTGAATCGACCAAACACGGCCAAGTGACAATCGAGGCGGCTAGAAATAAACTGTAATTTGTTCGTCGCGATCGAGCGCGTGGAAGAGAATGAGCGAAAATCACAATCGGTTCGGCGCCGTGCGCGTCTTGATCTTCGATCTCGATGGCACGCTCATCGATTCGAAGCTCGACTTGACGCTTTCGGTGAACGCCATGCTCGAACACATGCGCTGCAAACCGCTGGAGCCCGAAACGATTTACGGCCTCGTGGGGAACGGTGCGCAGACGCTCGTCCGCCGCGCTTTGGGGGAAGGTTGCACGGATGCGGACGTGGATGCCGGGTTGAGCTACTTTCTTTCGTACTATCGGGCCCACATGCTGGACAACACGGTGACGTATGCGGGCGTGCGCGAGGGGCTTGCGATGCTCGCTCAATATCCGATGGCGGTCTTGACCAACAAGCCGGCTAACTTCAGCCGGGCCATTCTTGATGGACTCGGACTTTCGGAATACTTCCGGGTGGTCTATGGCGGCAACAGTTTTGAGAAGAAAAAACCCGATCCGAGCGGAGTACGGAAGATTTTAGGCGACCTGCGTGCGACGAAAGATGAAGCGATGCTGGTCGGCGATTCCGGTGTGGACGTTAAAACCGCTCGCAACGCCGGCATCTGGTCCTGCGGCGTCTCGTACGGGATCGGAACGCATACCTTGGGCACTCACCCGCCCGACATCATGGTGGACAGCCTTACGGAACTTGCAGAGCACCTGACCGCGCGCAA